>CAMDAB010000045.1 GCA_945888475.1 Saprospira grandis DSM 2844
ACATAGATTAAGATATAAAAACCAAGCCGCGAGGTTTGGTTTTTTTGTGTTTGTCCATTAGGAATAGAAAAATATAAAATCTCTATTGGATAATTTGAATATATAATTAGAATACCCTATTTTTACTTTTGTGAATTTTTGGCTGTGAATTGCGATTATTTATAATCACTTTTAGCTTGCTACGATATGGAATATTTGCGCAAGTTTGAGGGAAAGTTTCGCAAACACAGCTGTTACCGCCAATGGTAAAAAGACAGCGACACTGAAATAAACAGACCAACAAGAACAGAAAAATCAAATTGACAATGACGACAGAAACGGAGAATATAAAGACTTGGACGACACACGACCCGACAAGAAAAGATTTAATTTTTGCCCCACCCGCATTTTTTTGTTTTTCTGCCATCGCACAAATGGCACATTTGCAAAACCGCACCAGCCGACCCACAACCCAAGTTTTGCAAAAGAGCCATTTTTTGCCAACGCTAAAAGAGCATCCTTATAAAAATAATCGTACCTTTGCAACCAATGCTTAAAAAATTTCTGTCCATATTGATGTTGTATTCTGCTCTTGCATTAATGCTTGGGCATAATTTCATTGGGCATCACCACCACGATTTTGAGCAGAACGAAGTAGCACATCATCACAATGACGGACACCATCACGATAATGATACCGAAGACAATAGTGATTCGGAAAATGAAAGTGATGATTGGAGTCATTTATTTTCAGGAATACAGCACGGTGCAGATGGATTAACTTTTTTAACAAGTCATAGCTCTACAGACAATTTATCAAAACAAATTCCTCAATTCTTTGCAATTCAAGTATCGGATTTTGTCCTTAATCGGATAATTATAGAGGTCAGGCAAAATGCTCCGCCCTACATTTCTGATTATTACAATTCGCAAAATTTCCTTCCCTCAGGGCTGAGAGCCCCTCCTTTCTTCATCGTTTAATATCCTTCGTTTTTTCAAAGGATAGTTTTGTCTTGTTGAGTGATTCAGCAAGCACATTTTCTTTTTTATTCAATTCAAAAATTTTAAACGATGACAAAGCACATATTATCATTGGCTATTGCAGCCCTTTTGTTTGCTGGATGTGGTAACAAAAAAAGCAACGAACATTCTCACGATGGTGATGCTCACGAGCATACCACAGGAACACACGAACACGAAGATGGCTCGGTTCACGAAGACCATCAAGATGCTGAACACCATCAAGAGGAATTTAAGGTAGAAAGCGACAGTTCTGCTGTGAAAACAGAAAAGGAACACGGGCATAGCCACGAAGACGGAAGCCACAAGCATTAATCACCTTTAAATTCTTATATAATGAAGACAGCATCAATTTTGATGGCTGTGTTTGCTATGCTATTTGTTGGCTGTGCCGACAAAACAGCAGACGACCACGGTCACGAACACGGAGCAGGCGGTTTAGAACCGCTTGCTTACACCTTGTACTCTGAAAAGACAGAACTCTTTGTTGAGTTTAAGCCACTTGTGGTTGGTAGCAAGTCCAACTTTGCTGCACACTTTACCATTTTAGGCGAACAGTTTTTACCCTTAACAAATGGAAAAGTAACTGTAAGCCTGATAGTTGGCGAGAGCGGCATCCGCCATAGTGCAGATACCGCAAGCTCTCCTGGCATTTACAGATTGGCTTTAGTTCCAAAATCCGCAGGAAAAGGCAAACTTGTTTTTGACATAGAAACAGAAAGTTACACCGACCAAATTGTCATTGAAAACATCACGGTTTATGCAGATGAACATTCCGCATTGGACAGTCAAACAGAAACAGCCATTTCAGACGAAATAGTTTACCTGAAAGAACAAGCTTGGAAGGTGGAATTTGCCAATGCTCCTGTAGTTAAAACTGCATTTTCCGACATCATCAAAACAAGTGGTCAAATACTTTCCGCACCCGGTGATGAAATAGTGGTAACTGCCAGTGCAAGCGGAATTGTAAACTTTACGGGAAACAAAACAATTATTGGTTCAGAAGTATTTCAAAACACGCCTTTGTTTACCATTACAGGAGGGAATCTTGCTGAAAACAATTTGGACGCTAATTATAAGGAAGCAAAAGCTAATTATGACAAAACCAAAGCGGATTTTGAGCGAGCAAAAGAATTGGTAAATGATAAAATCATTTCGGAAGCAGCTTTTTTACAAGCGAAAAATGCTTTTGAAAATGCACAAACGGTTTTCAATGCGATTGCTAAAAACTATTCTGCATCTGGTCAGTCCGTTCGCTCACCAATGAATGGGTTTGTAAAAAATATTTTGGTGAACGAAGGTCAGTATGTTGAGGCAGGAACTCCGCTAGCTGTAGTATCCAAGAACAAAAAACTGATTCTGCAAGCCAATGTTTCGCAAAAATATTTCAGCAAACTGCCCACTATCTCTTCTGCCAATTTCAAACCGATTGGAACGGAGCAAGTATTTGATACCAAAATGTTGAATGGAAAAATCGTTTCATTTGGTAAAAGCACTAATACCAATTCGCCTTTTTTACCCATCACTTTTGAAATTGACAACATAGGAAACCTTGTTTCAGGTTCTGTGGCAGAAGTCTTTTTGAAATCTTCGGCTATACCTAACGCTTTGATAATTCCTGTTTCGGCATTAATGGAAGAGCAAGGAAATTTCTATGTATATGTGCAATTAGGTGGCGAAAGTTTTCAAAAACGTGAAATAAAAATTGGAGCAAGTGATGGCGAAAATGTGCAAGTCCTATCAGGTATTGAAGAGGGTGAAAGGGTTGTAACCAAAGGGGCTTATCAAATTAAACTTTCGTCTGCATCTGGTGAATTGCCTGCACACGGTCACGAACACTAAAAACACGAAATTATGTTAAACAAAATAATACATTTCGCACTCAACAACCGTCTGCTCATTGTAGTGGCTTCGGTAGTGTTGATTGTGTTTGGCTCGTTTGTAGCCACAAAAATGGAAGTGGACGTATTTCCCGACCTTACTGCTCCGACTGTGGTTGTGCTTACCGAAGCTCACGGAATGGCTCCAGAAGAAGTCGAGAAACTCGTTACATTTCCCATAGAAACATCTGTAAACGGTGCAACGAATGTGCGAAGGGTAAGAAGTTCATCTTCGGCAGGAATTTCCATTGTTTGGGTGGAGTTTGAATGGAATACCGACATTTTTAAAGCTCGGCAAATTGTCAATGAAAAAATAAGTGTCATTGGCGAGAAATTGCCTAATGGCGTTGGAAATCCTACGCTTGCTCCACAATCGAGCATTATGGGCGAAATAATGCTGATTAGCTTAACGGCTGATTCCACCAACCAAATGGATTTACGAACCATTGCCGATTGGACTATACGCCCAAGATTACTGGCGACTGGCGGTGTAGCACAAGTAATAGTAATTGGTGGCGAATACAAGCAATATCAAGTATTGGCATCTCCAACTAAAATGAAGCATTACAATGTTTCACTTGCCGAACTGCTCAAAGCAAGTGAAGAAGCCAATGGGAATTCATCAGGTGGATTTATCAATCAGTATGGTAATGAATATATCATCAAAGGAATTGGTAGAACAAATTCAGTTGATGAATTAGGCAAGACGGTTATAAAACGTATTGATGGAAATCCGATAAAAATTGAGGATGTAGCCGAAATAAAAATAGGTGCTGCACCAAAAATAGGTGATGGTTCACTTAAAGGTGAACCTGCGGTTATTATGACTGTGATGAAACAGCCTGCCACCAACACGCTTGAACTGACAGACAAAATTGATGAAGCAGTTGTAGATATGCAAAAAAACTTGCCCAGTGATATTCATATCAATACACAAATTTTCAGACAAGCAGATTTCATCAACGCATCCATTAGCAATATTCAAAAAGTACTATTGGAAGGAACTGCTTTTGTCATCATTATTCTCTTTTTGTTCTTGATGAATTGGCGAGCTACAGCCATTTCTCTTGTCGCTATTCCTATTTCTTTAATAGTAGCAATTCTTACTTTAAAATGGCTAGGTTTTACTATCAATACAATGAGTTTGGGCGGTATGGCTATCGCTATTGGCGATTTGGTAGATGATGCCATTATAGACGTTGAAAATGTGTTTAAACGGCTAAAAGAAAATGCTAAAAAACCAATCGAACTACAAACCAACAAACTGAAAGTCATTTTTGATGCTTCGTTTGAAATTAGGCATTCCATTATCAATGCAACATTCATCATTATTGTAGCATTCCTCCCACTTTTCTTTTTATCAGGAATGGAAGGGAAATTATTAGCTCCGCTCGGCATTGCATTTATTGTTTCCTTATTCGCTTCATTGGTGGTTTCTATTACGCTAACGCCTGTATTGTGTAGCTACTTGCTTACCAACGATAAGATGCTGGCAAAACAACACAAGGAAAGTTGGTTGGTAGAGCGCTTGCAAAATGGCTATAGCCGATTATTGGAAAAAGCAATGCGTTGGAAAAAAGCTGTCGTTTTCTCCAGTATAGGATTGTTCATTTTAGCACTATTAGCCTTCACACAATTGGGCAGAAGTTTTTTACCCGAATTTAACGAGGGCTCATTAGTAGTAAGTGCGGTAAGTTTGCCCGGAATTTCATTAGAAGAAAGCAACAAAATTGGCGTAAACATTGAAAAAGCATTGCTTACTGTTCCCGAAATAAAAATCACAACCCGAAGAACAGGAAGGGCAGAATTAGACGAACACGCACAAGGCGTAAATGCCTCTGAAATTGACGCCCCTTTTACCTTGGGAGACAGAAGTCGAGCGGATTTTATGGAAGATGTTAGGGAAAAACTCGCAGGTGTAACAGGTGCTAATATTACGATTGGTCAGCCCATCGGTCATAGAATAGACCATATGCTTTCGGGAACTCGTGCCAATATTGCTATCAAGATATTTGGCACTGACTTGAACAAACTCTTTTCACTTTCTAACCAAATCAAAAATGAAATTGAGGGTGTGGAAGGATTGGTAGATATAAGTGTGGAACAACAGGTAGAAATTCCACAAATTCAGATTAAAGCCAAGCGAGATTTATTGAACCATTACGGAATTACGATTGGTGCTTTTAATGAATTTATAGATGCCGCCATTGCTGGAGAAAAGGTTTCCGACATTTATGAAGGGGCTAAAACCTTTGATTTAATTGTGCGATTAGAAAAAGATAGCAGATCGAAAATAGAAGATATAGAAAACGTCCTCATTGATACAGAAGACGGACAAAAAATACCGTTGCATTATGTCGCTGATGTGATAAGCACATCAGGACCAAACACAATAAACAGGGAAAATGTAGAACGAAAGACAGTAGTTTCTGCGAATGTGGTAGGTCGAGACCAAAAGAGTGCGGTAGAAGAAATTCAAAAAATCATTAATGAAAAAATTCAGTTGCCCGAAGGTTATCACATTGAATATGGCGGACAATTTGAAGCAGAAGCAGAAGCATCCAAAACGTTAATGGCAACTTCTCTACTTTCTTTGTTGGTTATTTTCTTACTGTTGTTTCAAGAATTCAAATCTGTAAAAATTGCAGGTATCGTATTGCTGAATTTGCCTTTGGCACTTATTGGAGGTGTTTTAAGCATTTACTTCACGAGTGGTATTTTAAGTATTCCTGCAATTATTGGATTTATCACACTTTTTGGAGTAGCTACACGAAACGGCATTTTGTTGGTATCGCATTACAAAACTTTACAGGACGAAGGGTTGAATTTATACGACACCATCATTCAAGGTTCCAAAGACCGCTTAAGTCCAATTTTAATGACTGCATTAACAGCAGGACTGGCATTGATTCCACTGGCTATTGCAGGTGATTTGCCCGGCAATGAAATTCAAAGCCCTATGGCAAAAGTAATTTTGGGCGGACTGCTTACATCTACACTACTCAACATTTTCATTGTACCTGTGGTGTACTTTTTATCTAATTCAAAATCAGAAGCGAAATGAAAAAAATAATTTATATAATACTGCCTCTGCTGATTTCAGCTATGAATGTTAACGGGCAGACAACCATTGATTCTGTGTTGGTAAACATTGCAAAAAACAATAAAACCATTGTTGCCAACACCAAATATTGGGAAGCTAAAAAACTGGAATATCAAACAGGATTAACACCATATAATCCAAAAGTAGATTATGATTATTTGATTGGAACTCCTTCAAATGCAGGTAATCAAACAGATTTTGCAATTACGCAATCTTTTGATTTTCCGACTGTATATGCTCGAAAGAAGCAACTGTCTAATGAACAGATAAAGCAAGCGGAATTTCAATTAAACGCTAACCGACAGGAAGTTCTTTTGGAAGCGAAAATAATTTGTATTGAATTGATATACCGTAATAAGTTCAATTCAGAATTGACTACTCGTAAGCAAAATACAGAAAAGTGGTTAACCGCCTTTCAGAAAAGTTTAGAAAAAGGTCAAGGCAATATTATGGATGTGAATAAGGCAAAACTGCAACTCATTGAAATCAATGCATCATTTCAGGAAAATCTCTCAATCAGTAATCAGCTAAACCAAAAATTGACAGAACTGAACGGAGGAGTACCCATTCAATTTTCAGATACAGCTTATTCATCCTTTGAGTTCATTTCTGATTTTGAAACATTAGAACAAGAAATAGAAGCCAATGACCCTGTGCGGAAATATTTAGAACAGGAAAAAGTGATAGGTCAGAATGAAGTTTCCTTATCAAAATCTCTTACACTACCAAAAATCGAAACAGGTTATCACTATCAGTCTATATTAGGTCAGCGTTTCAATGGTGTTCATTTTGGTTTGACTATACCACTTTGGGAGAACAAAAACATAGTAAAGACACAACAAGCGGAGTTAATTCTAAATGAAGCTAACCTGCAAGACCATATTAACGAGCATTATTATGACATCAAGCAGAAATATGAACGAATGACCAACTTAAAAATCACTTTGGATGAATACCAAACATTATTTTCCTCATTGAACAATGTTGAACTTTTAGATAAATCTCTTTCATTGGGTCAAATTTCGACCATTGAATACTTTATGGAAATGACTTATTATTATGAAGCTTTGAAAAATTATCTAAAAACAGAAATGGAATACAACAAAGTAGTAGCAGAATTATACAAGTATCAACTATGAACCTAGCCCTAAAGCAAGCACATTTGCAAACCGCTCAATACCAACCCACAGTCCAAAGTTTGCAAAAGAGCTTGCTTTTCCATCCCGAAAAGAAAAACAAAAAAATTCCTCCTGCTTCGCAAAAATTAAATCTGCCGACACGCAAACCGACTGACAAAGACAAGTTGACAAAGAAGCTAAACCCATTGACTGACATTGTATTAACACGACCGAAGGAAGAACCACTGGCGGTAACAGCACCTACACGCAAGCAGGGGTTTAGTGCTTCGTTGGACAGAAAAGTGCTAAATTTGAAGTTCAGTTCTTCGTAGGAAGTTCAGCGGTAAAATCCCTGCCTGCGTGTAGCTGCAAAACGTTATGCCCAATGCCACTAAACACCCTGCAAACATTGAACAGACCGACAAATGACAAAATACAGCCAACGCTTCGTAAAATTAAAAGAGGTGCAAGCAAACGCACAAAGTCAAAGCTTTTGCACCACATTTAATTTTACCCCAACGCACCCAAGCCCACCCACCACCCAAAGAAATATTTTATTTAATTTATAAATTTAAAAAGAGTTTTTTTGATAAAATCAATTTCATTATTTTATATTATCTTTGCCCCAATGAAAATATTTGCATATTTTATGGCTCTCTACATTTTGGTGCTTTCGGTAGTGCCTTGTAGCGATGTGCATAATAATTGCAATGATAAAAAGGCTACAACGGAGCTTACTCAAAATCACGACCACCAGCAAGACCAAGACGATAATTGCAGTCCTTTCTGTACCTGTTCTTGTTGCAGTGCAAATGTAATAGCCTTAGATTTTAAACCGTTTCAAATTAAAAAAACTACACAGTTTTCTTTTTCTCAAAAAGTTGCTATCCGTAATTTCTCTTTTATTTCTAACTTTTACGGAAACATTTGGCAACCGCCAAAAATACATACTACTTGTTAATGATTAACGAATAGTAGTTACACTATTTCCATTCCTTTTTATTGTGGAATTGCTTTATGCAATCTTAATCATTAATGTTTAGTCATTAGTATTTGCCTTACAGCAAACTACTATCATTCATTAATAATTAATCATACAATATAGTGTTAGATACAATAATAAAATTCAGTATAAAAAACAAAATTGTCATAGGTATTATGACCTTGTTACTCATTATTTGGGGAGTTTGGAGTGCTACCAAACTTTCAGTAGATGCCGTACCTGATATTACTAACAATCAGGTACAAATATTTACTACTTGCCCTACTTTGGCAGGGCAAGAAGTAGAGCAATTAGTTACATTCCCAATAGAACAAAGCCTTGCTAATATTCCACATATTGAAGAAGTAAGGAGTATTTCAAGGTTCGGATTATCGGTAATTACCGTTGTTTTTAAAGACGAAGTAGATATATATTTTGCTCGTCAGTTAATAAACGAAAAACTTAAAGAAGCCCAAGAAAAAATACCTAAAGGTATAGGCACACCCGAATTAGCACCAGTTAGTACAGGACTTGGCGAAGTGTATCAGTATATCATTCACCCTACAAAAGGTAATGAAAGCAAGTACAATGCTAAGGACTTACGCACTATGCAAGATTGGATAGTAGCAAGACAACTCAATGGCACACCTGGCATTGCAGAAGTAAATAGCTTTGGTGGAGAATTGAAACAATACGAAGTATCAATAAATCCCAATCGTTTAAAAGCAATGGGTGTTAGCATTCCAGAAATTTTTACAGCGTTGGAAAAAAATAATCAAAACACAGGCGGTGCCTACATTGATAAGAAACCCAATGCCTACTTTATTCGTGGCGTGGGCTTGGTTACTTCAATAGAAGATGTGAAAAATATTGCTGTAAAAAGCACAGGTGGAATTCCTATTTTTATAAAAGATGTAGCTGAAGTAAAATTTGGATTTGCTACTCCTTATGGTGCTATGACTTTTAATGGTGAAGTAGATGCAGTAGGTGGTATAGTAATGATGCTCAAAGGCGAAAATAGTAGCAATGTCGTAAATAGAATAAAGGAAAAACTACCCACCATTCAAAAATCTTTACCAAATGATATTGTTATAGAGCCTTATTTAGATAGAACAGACTTAGTAAAAAGGGCAATGAGTACAGTAGAAAAAAACCTAATAGAAGGTGCTCTAATTGTAATTTTTGTATTGGTTTTGTTCTTAGGAAACTTCAGAGCAGGGCTTATCGTAGCTTCTGCCATTCCGTTATCAATGCTTTTTGCTTTGGGCTTAATGAATGTATTTGGCGTAAGTGCAAATTTAATGAGTTTAGGTGCTATAGATTTTGGGCTTATTGTAGATGGAGCAGTAATAATTGTGGAAGCCACCTTACACCATTTGGGCTTACGCAAAACGATTGGTAAATTATCTCAAAATGAAATGGATGAAGAAGTTTTTCAATCAGCCTCTAAAATCAGGAGCAGTGCCACTTTTGGCGAAATAATAATCTTAATAGTATATATACCTATTCTAACTTTAATTGGCATAGAAGGCAAAATGTTTAGCCCAATGGCTATGACAGTTGGCTTTGCCATATTTGGAGCATTAATTTTATCGCTTACTTATATTCCAATGATGTGTGCTTTGTTTTTACCAAAAACAATCAATCACAAAAAAACATTTAGTGATAAAATGATGGATTTTTTACAAAATAGGTATCAACCATTATTACAAAAAGCTATACAACTAAAATATTGGTTGGTGGGTATCACAGTATCAATCTTCGTTATTAGTATTATTGTTTTTAGCCGTATGGGTGGCGAATTTATACCTACACTTGCCGAAGGAGATTTTGCATTTCATTGCATACTACCACAAGGCAGTTCATTAAATCAAAGTATCGAAACTTCTATGCAAGCCAGTAGAATTATTAAACAATTTGATGAAGTGAAAATGGTAGTAGGCAAAACAGGTAGTGCTGAAGTACCAACAGACCCTATGCCACCCGAAGCTACAGATATGATGATTATTCTAAAGCCACAAAATGAATGGAAATCAAATAAATCATACGATGAATTAGCAGATGAAATTTACGAAAAATTAGAAGCCATACCAGGTATATTTTTTGAAAAAAACCAACCCATTCAAATGCGTTTTAATGAATTGATGACAGGCATAAGGCAAGATGTAGCAGTAAAAATATTTGGCGAAAATATGGATACCCTATCAACTTATGCTACTAAAGTAAATCAAGTCATACAATCGGTACAAGGTGCTACAGCCCCACAAATAGAAAGAGTAAACGGACTACCACAAATAAATATTGAATACGACAGATTACGCATTGCCAATTATGGACTAACTATTCAAGATGTAAACGATATAGTAAGCACAGCCTTTGCAGGCAAAAGTACAGGTGTTGTTTTTGAAAACGAAAGAAAGTTTGACTTAGTTGTTCGTTTAGATAGCACCTATCGAAGCAGTATTGAAGATGTAAATAATTTGATGATACCAACCAGTTCAGGCTCTCAAATTCCACTTTCACAAGTAGCCAATATTGCTTACAAATTAGGTCCAGCACAAATAAGTAGAGAGGCAGGAAAACGAAGAATTGTAGTAGGCTTTAATGTAAAAGATAGAGATGTACAAAGTGTAGTGGAGGAAATACAACAAAAACTAAATACCCAAATCACTTTGCCTTCGGGTTATTATTTTACCTATGGTGGCACATTTGAAAATTTACAAAAAGCAAGTAAGCGTTTATTGATAGCAGTCCCAGTATCACTACTATTAATATTTATGTTACTCTATTTTACATTCCGTTCTTTCAAGCAAGCAGGTTTAATATTTACAGCCATACCAATGAGTGCAATAGGTGGTATTTTTGCTTTATTACTTCGTGGTATGCCATTTAGTATAAGTGCAGGTATCGGTTTTATTGCTTTGTTTGGAGTAGCAGTATTAAATGGTATCGTATTAATTGGTACTTTCAATCAATTAGAAAAAGAAGGTTGGACAGATATAATTAAAAGAGTAATAGAAGGTACAAAAATAAGATTAAGACCAGTATTAATGACAGCCACAGTTGCCAGCTTAGGTTTTCTACCAATGGCATTAAGTAGTAGTGCAGGTGCAGAAGTGCAAAAACCATTAGCCACAGTTGTAATTGGCGGTTTACTTACAGCCACTTTCCTTACACTATTTGTACTGCCACTTCTATACATAATATTTAATTCAAAAATTAATTTAAAAAGAAAACCAAAAGTGAAACCAGTTATAACAGCCACTATTTTATTGTTTTTATGTTCAACAATAAATGTAAATGCCCAAACTGTAAATATTAGTTCAATAGACCAAGCAATAAATATTGCAATTCAAAACAATCAATCTATTAAGGCAAATGATTTGGAAATAAAAGCAACAGAAAGTTTGAAAAAAACTGCCAATGAATTACCCAAAATGGATTTCAATATGCAACTTGGTCAGTACAACAGTATCAAGTTTGACAATGCTTTTCAACTTTCTCAAACCATACCGTTTCCTACATTATTTGGTGCTAAGAAAGAATTGATTAATGCAGAAATTAAAGCAAAACAACTACAACAGCAATTGAGTATTTATGAAATCAAAAATCAAGTTCGCAGTTTATACTACCAAATAGAATATTTACAATTCAACAAACAAAAACTACAAAGTTTGGATAGTTTGTATATCGAGTTCTTACGAGTAGCCAATTTGAGATATAAAACAGGTGATACCAAAAAAATTGAAATTAATACAGCCCAAACAAAACAAGGCGAAATCAATTTATTGACACAACAAAACCAAGTATATCTAATAAATGCCTACCAAAGTTTAAAAGCATTATTAAATACAAATGATAGTATTGTACTTATTACAAATACAAACTATGTACCCTTAACTGTTAATAATTTAATTGATACCAATGCAATAGCCAATCACCCAATGTTGCAATCGCTGTATCAAAATATGCTAATTGCCGAACAAACAAAAAAGGTTGAAAAGGCACAAGGCTTGCCCGATTTTAAAATTGGTTATGCTAATCAATCGCTTATTGGTTTTCAAACTATCAATGGTGCAGATAAATATTTTGGTGCAGGCAATAGATTTAGTGTTGTAAATATTGGTATTGCTATTCCTTTAACTTACGGAGCAACCAAAGCAAGAATTAAGAGCATAGAATATCAAAAGCAAAGTTTAGAACAACAAGCAGAATATGAAAAAAAACAACTGCAATCACAACTGCAAAATACGATGACACAATATGAGCAAGATGTAAAGCAATACAATTACTACAAATCCAATGCCTTACCAAATGCAGAAGAAATTGTAAAATCAGCGCAATTAGGCTATCGCACAGGAGATATAAGTTATGTAGAATATTTGTACGCTTTACAAACAGCTACCGATATACAATTAAATTTTTTGCAATCCATTCAGCAAATAAATCAAACAGTAATCAATATAAATTCAATAATCAATAAATAATATTTCAGATGATATTTCAAATAAATAAAATAATTTCTGTAACAATAATTCTTACTTTATTGTTATCTGCCTGTCACAACCACACCGAAGGTGACGGACATAATCACGGCACGAATGAAACAAAAACAGAAGCCAAAAAAGAAGAACACCACGAAGAAGCCCCAGCCACAATTGCTTCACTTACTGCAGAACAAATTAAAACAGTGGGTATTACCTTTGGTAATATTGAAAACAAAGAACTAACGGCAACTATAAAAGCAAACGGTAATTTAAAAGTTCCAAACAACAACAAGGCAAATGCTACTTCTTTATATGGTGGTGTAATTAAAACTTTGAATGTACAAGTAGGTTCTTTTGTAAAAAAAGGGCAAAGAATTGCAACTATTGCCAACCCACAATTTATACAATTACAGGAAGAATATTTAAGTACAGGCAGTAAAATTACTTTTGCAGAACAAGAAGTTGCAAGGCAAAAAGAATTGAACGAAGGAAATGCAGGAGCAAAGAAAAATTTACAAAGTGCCACAGCCGATTTGAATAGTTTGCGAACTCGTAGAGCTTCATTACAGCAACAAATTCAACTAATGGGCATTAACCCTAATAATGTAAGCAACGGAAATTTACAATCAATGTTAGTCGTTTCAAGTCCTATAAGTGGTACTGTGAGCAATGTATTTGCTAAAATCGGCTCGTATGTAGATGTATCTTCACCAGTTGCCGAAATAGTAGATAATGGCTCATTGCATTTGGATTTGAATGTATTTGAAAAAGACCTACCAATGCTTAAAGTTGGACAAACTATTCATTTTACTTTAACTAACAATCCAACTACGGAATACGATGCTATTGTTTATAGTATCGGTACAGCTTTTGAAAATGATAGCAAAACCATACCAGTACATTGCAATGTAAAAGGAAATAAATCAGGATTAATTGATGGTATGAATATTACTGCCATAGTTAGTCTAAACAATGTTACTTCACCAGCCGTACCTACCGAAGCTATCGTAGAAGCAGATGGTAGGTATTACATTTTTATAAAAACAAACAAAGAACCTGAAGAACACCACGAAGAAGGCGAAGAAGGACACGACCATAAGGAAGCAGAAAAAGGTAAAGAAGCAGAGCCAAAAAACACCACCAATTTTGAAAAAATTGAAATTGTAAAAGGTGTTTCTAATATGGGTTATACTGCAATCACATTTGTAAATGATATACCAAAAGATGCAGTAATTGTAACTAAAGGTGCATTTTTTATCAATGCAAAATTAACCAATCAAGGCGAAGGTCATAGTCATTAATTTATAATTTAAAAACTATATAATTCAAATATGCAACATAAACATATTTACGATGCAGAAGGCAAGCAACTTTGTTGTACACAAGAAGAAAAAATTAATTCTATTGCCAACAAGCAATTAAAAAAAGAACATAAAGAAGTAGGCTGTTGTGCAACAGATGAGCCAAATAAAAGTGAACATTCAGACGAAGATGGACACGACCATTCAAAAGGCAATGATAGTGTAGTAAAAATGTTTTTACCAGCAATGATTTCACTATGTTTATTACTTATTGCTATTGCATTTGATAATTATTTTCCACAATCGTGGTTTACAGGTTGGGTAAGAATTATTTGGTATGTAGTTGCTTACATACCAGTTGGCTTTCCAGTAGTAAAAGAAGCATTTACAAGCATTGGAAAAGGAGAAATATTCTCTGAATTTTTGCTAATGAGTATTGCAACTATCGGAGCATTTGCAATAGGCGAATATCCCGAAGGCGTAGCAGTAATGTTATTTTATGCAGTTGGCGAAGTGTTTCAAACTTTAGCAGTAAAAAGAGCCAAAGCCAATATCAAAACTTTGCTCGACCAGCGTCCTGATGAAGTAACTATTTTTGAAAACAATCAAGCGATAACAGTTAGGGCAGAAAATGTACAAATTGGCAATATAATTCAACTTAAACCAGGTGAAAAATTGGGTTTAGATGGAGAATTAATTTCAGAAACGGCTTCATTCAACACAGCAACGCTTACAGGCGAAAGCAAACCCGACACTAAAGCAAAGGGCGAAACAGTATTGGCAGGAATGATAAACCTAAACTCTGTCGCACAAATTAAAGTAACAACAGCTTACACCGATAGTAAACTATCAAAAATTTTAGAATTGGTACAAAATGCTACTGCACAAAAAGCACCAACAGAATTATTTATCCGAAAATTTGCAAAAATTTATACCCCAATTGTAGTTGCTTTAGCTATTCTTATAACAGTACTTCCTTACTTTTTTGTAGATAATTATGTTTTTAGTCAATGGTTATACAGGGCATTGGTTTTCTTGGTTATTTCTTGTCCTTGTGCTTTAGTAATTAGTATTCCTTTAGGTTATTTTGGCGGTATCGGTTCTGCAAGCAGAAATGGTATTTTATTTAAAGGCAGTAATTTTTTAGACATAATAGCCAATATTCAGAATGTAGTAATGGATAAAACAGGCACTATGACCGAAGGCGTTTTTAAGGTACAAGAAGTAATTCTTAAACCTGAATTTAATAAAGACGAAATACTACAAATGGTCAATGCTTTGGAAAGTCAAAGTACACACCCCGTTGCTACAGCCATACATAATTATGTTGGAAAAATTGATAGCAATGTCAAGTTAGACAATGTAGAAGAAATATCAGGTCACGGATTAAAAGCTATTGTAGATGATAAGGAATTATTAGTGGGGAATTTTAAGTTAATGGACAAATTTAATATTGCTTATGATATTGATCCAGCAAGCATAGTTTACACATTAATTGCTATTGCATACGATAAAATATTTATTGGTTATTTAACCATTGCCGATAGCATTAAAGAAGATGCACAAATTACTATTGACAAATTAAAAGCATTAGGCGTAAAAACTACAATGTTAAGTGGGGATAAAAGTACAGTAGTAAAATTTGTAGCCGATAAATTAGGCATTACAAACGCCTATGGCGATTTATTACCCGAAGACAAAGTAAATAAAGTAAAAGAACTCATTGCTAAAAATGAAACTGTTTGTTTTGTAGGTGATGGTGTGAACGATGCACCAGTAGTAGCATTGAGCAATGTAGGTATTGCAATGGGTGGTTTAGGCAGTGATGCTACCATAGAAACAGCAGATGTAGTAATACAAGACGATATGCCAAGTAAAATTCCAATGGCAATAAACATAGGCAAACAAACAAAAAAAATTGTTTGGCAAAATATCATACTTGCATTTGTTGTTAAAGCCATAGTCCTTATTTTAGGTGCAGGTGGGTTAGCTACAATGTGGGAAGCTGTATTTGCAGATGTTGGAGTAGCATTAATAGCAATTCTAAATGCAGTACGAATACAGCGAATGAAGTTTTGATGACAAAGACACCAACGCTTTTGGAAGCACATTTGCATTTTTTGCCAATACTCAAACCAAAGCTAAAAAATGCAAAAGAGCTACCAAGCCTACACACAACGACACGACAAAAAACTAACGAAATGGAAAGACTAAAAAAGGCACTAGGGCATAACAGGGGTTTGAACGCAATGGGGGCAGAAGTGGTAAATTCAACAATTGTACTTCTATTGAATTTTTGTGATAAATTGAACATTTGTGCTTCTAATACACCAACTTCGCAAAGCTGCAAAACGTTAGCGGTCATTGGAAAAGCATGGTAGAAACAATGAAAATAATACAATTAACAGGCGAAACCCGAAAAGCCTCTAATCAGCTTAGGAAAAATTAAAACAAAAAGCATATGAAAAAATACAAATTAAAACCCATTGCACTGCTAGTAGCAGGATTGCTATGGGCTGGCTTAACACAAGCCCAAGACTTAGTCGTGACTTTAACGAATGGTAACATAGAGCGTTTTGCGGTGGCAAACATCCAAAGTGTAAAGTTTGCTGCTACGGATATGAGTCTTTACGAATTGAATGGAACTACCAATATTTGGAATATCACTGACATCGACAATTATGCTTTCGATGTAGCGGCTAATTTGGAAGAAAACCTGAACCTTTCAACTGACAAGCTAAATGTTTTCCCAAATCCTTGTTCTGATAAGGCGACGATAAATTATCTGTCTAATTTTTCTGGTAAAATAAACATATCAGTTATCGATATGAGCGGAAAACAAGTTGAAGCTATTTATAGTGGCGAACACAATAAAGAAACTGAAATAACTTGGAATGCAAAACAAAATAATCCATCAGGAAAATATTTGATCAAAATAGTTAGCGATAAAAAAGTAATTACAAAACCAATCATCATTCAATAAAAATCTGTAAATCATGAAAAATTTATTCATCGCACTTGTATTGATGATCAGCGGCACTGCTATTGGGCAAATCGAGCAAAATGTTAACAAAACAACTGGTACAGTATCCAATGCTATAAACGATATCGATAGCATTCGATTCAATGCTAACCAAACAGAAATGCAAATCATTTTAAACAATGGTACTGTTGTAAATCACACCATCTCGGATATCAATAATGTTACGTTTTCAGGGCAGTCAAGCTCCCCAACCTGGCCAGCAGGAACCGTTCATTGTACGGCAGTGCCTACAGCTATTGTAGATGTAACGAACCCAACAACAGGTAAAATTTGGATGGACAGAAATTTGGGTGCAAGTCAAGTTGCCACAAGCATTGCCGATACCAATTCTTATGGTGATTTATACCAATGGGGACGCAGAAGTGACGGACACCAGTGCCGAACTTCGCCAACTACAACGACCTTGAGTTCAGTTGACCAGCCAGCACATGGTGACTTTATTTTATCACCAAATACACCGGAAGATTGGCGTAGCCCACAAAACGACAATTTATGGCAAGGTGTAAATGGCATAAACAACCCTTGCCCAAGTGGGTATCGTTTACCAACAGAAACAGAATTTAATGCAGAACGATCGAGTTGGAGTCCTAACTCAAACGTTGGAGCTTTTGCTTCACCGCTTAAATTACCCGCATCGGGAATAAGATTGGAATACAATGGTCAGATTTCTACTAGTGGTATCAACGGCCGCTATTGGAGCAGTACTGTTCTTGGTACCAATTCACGGAACTTATTCTTCTCCTCCAATAATTCCTCAAATAATTGGGATAGCAGAGCGCGCGGTATCTCTGTTCGTTGCATTAAGGATTAAAAGTCGGGATAGGCGTTCTAGGAATAACTTGTTCAACATCAAATTGTATTTATTTATCAATATCAATAATTAAACTAAAAACCATAACCATGAAAAAAAACATTCTGTTACTTGCATTATTGCTATTAAGCTCAATGGGTATCAATGCCCAAAATCTGGTTGTCACGCTGACTAATGCATCCATTGAAACCTTTCCTATTTCCTCTATTAAGAGTATTAAGTTTGGGAATAGTACCATGATTTTGAATGAATTAAACGGCACTGTTACCACTTGGGATATTTCGGACATTAATAACTATGACTTTAGCAACAGTGTGGGCTTAAACGATCAAATGAATATTGAAAACAGTACTTTACAGTTGTTTCCAAACCCATCCAGTAATTTGGTAAACATCCAATTTTCAGGAGTGCAAGTAGGGAATATCGTTATTGATATCCTCGATGTAAACGGCAAGCAAATTCAGGAAGTTTATCGCGGTGCACATGAAGGTCAGCAAACGTATCAGTGGTTGAGTAATTCTGTTATGGGAATCTACTTTTGCCGCATTAGCACCGATAAAAAAGTAATTACAAAACCAATCATCATTCAATAAAACCTGTAAATCATGAAAAATTTATTCATCGCACTTGCATTGATGATCAGCGGCACTGCTTTTGGGCAAATCGAGCAAAATGTTAATAAAACAACTGGTACAGTCTCCAATGCTATAAACGACATCGATAGCATTCGATTCAATGCTAACCAAACAGAAATGCAAATCATTTTAAACAATGGTACTGTTGTAAATCACTCCATTTCGGATATCAATAATGTTACGTTTTCAGGGCAGTCAAGCGCCCCAACCTGGCCAGCAGGAACCGTTCATTGTACGGCAGTGCCTACAGCTATTGTAGATGTAACGAACCCAACAACAGGTAAAATTTGGATGGACAGAAATTTGGGGGCAAGTCAAGTTGCTACAAGCAGTGTCGATACAAATTCTTATGGTGATTTATACCAATGGGGACGCAGAAGCGATGGACACCAGTGTCGAACTTCGCCAACTACAACGACATTGAGTTCAGTTGACCAGCCGGCACATGGAGATTTTATTTTAACTTCAAATGCACCTCATGACTGGCGCAGCCCAAATAACAATAATTTATGGCAAGGTGTAAATAGCGTAAACAACCCTTGTCCAAGTGGGTATCGTTTACCAACAAATGTAGAGTTAACAACAGAATATCAGAGTTGGGGGCAACAAAACAGCCCAGGCGCTTTTGCCTCACCGCTTAAATTGCCCTTGGCTGGCTATCGCTCTTACACCAATGGGGGGGTCGACACTGAAGGTGTATTCGGTTACTATTGGAGCAGTTCATTTATTACTAATGATTCGCGCTACTTGACTTTTGGTAGTAATTTTGCTAATGTGGTCACAAACTATCGAGCATATGGACGATCTGTTCGTTGCATTAAGGATTGATTGTCGAGAGAACGGAACCTTCGTCAGAACAAAATGTACCTATCGAAAATAATATTTGATGATACAGAGAGGACTTCGGTCCTCTTTTTTTATGCTAAATATGGTTTAATTAATATTTCGAATTAAGTCAGTTAGGATAATGCTAAAAAACAGGACGGATTATTTCTAAACAATTAAGTAAAAATAGACCTTTTATTATCATAAAACAAAAATCAAATCTATCACAATTGATCCTATATCTAAAACAGTGTCCGTTTGAGAGATAAAAAACATCTCTGCTCTTCCTAATGAGCGTATATTTTTTGTATTTTTATATTCAATTGCATTAAAGCAGTTAAGCTTCCTTTTTAATTACACTTCAATATTTTTACGACAAAATCAAATATGAAAGCCTTTTTATCTATACAAAAATGCCCTGAGACAAGTGGGTTGAATAATGCTGATTACACAATTTCAGATGATTACAGGTCCGCTGTTTATGGTTCAAATTTGCTGCTCAGTGCTCGGATTGACTTCGCAGATGTGAATCAGTATGAGACAATCGGAAGGTATTACATAATTTGGGTTTTTGATTTTTCGCAGCAACTAAGCATAAAACAGCAATTTATATTTCATACTAAAACAATGGATAACTTTCTTTATCCCTGCGGTTTAAAGGAAGGAGAGTTGGCTTTTTTTGACAATAAATCTATCCATTTATACTTGGGAAAGGAAATGCCATTTCAAAATGTTCCCGAGAACAAAATAATGCAATCTCTTCAGACCAATAATGGGATTTACACATTAACTGAAGTTGGTGGAACATTTAATAAAACTCAAATAATTACGCTGCAAAAAGCTGATAATGATTCTGCTGAATATGTTCAACATATAGGGGCAGATAATAATTTAAAAAAGTTTATACCCGAATATAAAAAACCTAAAGAAACATCTATCGTCGATTATATCAGAATGAAAGGGTTTGACGAGGAAGAGAAATTTCTTAACATTGAACACATTACAGATATAGATGAAAATAGATTATTGATCCTAATATGCCATAGGAAATACCATAAAAATCCGGCAACCAATACAAACAGGAACTCACCATTTTTTTATCTTTTTATTGATAAAAAAACGAATGCTATCTGTGCTTGTTTAAAATTTGTGAAAGATTTAAAACCCTTTAAAAGTATAAATTTCTTCTCATTGGAAGACAGTCCCTATGCCGGTGAGAATATCATGGTTTTTCCTTTAGGTGAACATCTGATTTATAAATCATCCAATAATCTGATCATTTTTGACAGCAATGGAAATAAACAAAAAACAATTTCACTAAAAGATAAGACAGTTTCAATTATACGCGCAATGAAACTTATTGCTGCAAAGGATAATTTCTTTTTCCTTCTAGATTTAAAAAAAGGATTGATTGTTAAAATTGAGTATAATGATGATTTAGAATCCAATTTAGAGGCCCTTAACAAGGAACTGAAAAAGATTTCTAATAAGTCAGATCTTATTGACAGTGAATATTTGGACCTTGAAAATGTTTTTGTCAAATCCTATACCCTATAAACCCAGATGAAAACTGAAACAGAGAATCTTAGAGCAAAACTGCTCTCAAAAGAACCTAAAATACAGCAGGAAGCAATTGTTCAAATGGCAAAATCGGATGACATCAAGCAATTGGAATTTATGATGAATGTTTTGTTTGAAAAGAGAATTGAAAATGGACTATCCAACGCAATAAAAACTATTGGAAATTCCGAAAATGAAATTGGACAGAAAATACTTATAGCCATTTATGGGTCGACGAAAGACAATGATAAAAAACTCATTATAGCAGCTTTATTAAAATTGGGTGCATTCAAAAATTTCTTTCCCGGAAATCAACAAAGCAAAAATATAGCTGAGCAATTGTGGCCTTTATTATTCGGCTTGAATTCAACTCAATTGGAAAATGTTTTATCGCTCGGCGAAACGGAATTTAAAGCTAAACTTGATTTTGCCCGCAAGACAACAAAACATTGGCGGAAATAAATAGGTAATTTATAGTTTCAGAGAGGACTTAGGTCCTCTTTTTTTATCAGCTAACAACTAGATAATTATTTTCAATTAGTTAATTTTCAAATTCAAACACTTCACTAGCGACAAATATTGGTTTAACCCTCCTCCCCCGTCGGGCTTCAAATTCATTGGCTTTCCTAAATAAAAATATATATCTTCGTAATAAAATTAAAGGAGCAGTGAACTTTTAGCTAATGACATTATGGTTTATTTTATGACCCAGCGTTCTCAGTAATTAAACAAACAATGAAGATATCAACACTCCTATTTTTTATCATTCAGGTCATACTGAGTTCTTGTAATGCGCAGACTATAAATAGCAATATAATCGATGATATTTTGGGTGGAAAAATAACAAAAGGTGAAACTGTAAATGAACTTGGGGATCACTTATGGTACATTTTTCAAGACAAAAAAAACAACTATTGGTTTGGCAGTGATGGTGAAGGGCTTTATCGTTATGATGGAAAAAAGATTGTCAATTTTACGACAAAAAACGGGCTCTGCAGCAATAGGATTCGCCAAATTCAAGAGGATGAATTCGGAAATATCTTTTTTTCGACGCTTGAAGGAATTAACAAGTTTGATGGCACAAAATTCAGCACTTTAAAGCCCATTAAATCTAAGGATTGGAAATTAGAACCAAATGACTTATGGTTTAACATCTTGGGGAAAAGTGATGAAAACGGCCCCTATCGCTACGATGGAAAAAACCTATATCAATTAGAATTTCCAAAACACTTTTTACACGATGAAATGACAGAAAAAGGAATAAATCCATTTTTTAGTCCCTATGAAGTCTATTATATTTATAAAGACAGAAGCGCTAACATGTGGTTTGGTACCTCCGTTTTTGGGGCTTGCCGTTTTGACGGAAAATCTGTAAAGTGGATGTATGAACAGGATTTAACCATCGTTCCCGAAGGTGGGAGTTTTGGCATTCGTTCCATTTTTGAAGACAAAGAAGGTAGTTTTTGGATCTGTAACACTTGGTACAAGTATATTTTCGATGATGAAAAAACGGCAAAAAGTGACAGACTAATTTATGAAAAAATAAAAGGCATCGGAGACGAACAAATATTTGACGGAGATAAATACATTTACTATTCACATATTGTAGAAGATAATGACGGAAATATTTGGTTGACAACCTGGGACCAGGGCGTTTATATGTATGACGGCAAGAATATCATAAATTATCCTGTAAAAGATGGCTTAAATAAGGTTCATTTAGTTTCAATGTACAAAGACAATCAAGGTTCTTTATGGCTTGGCACACCCGACAACGGAGTATTTAAGTTTAATGGAAAAAGCTTTGAAAGAATTAGAATCTAGAAAAAAAGAACAGATAAAAGCTCGTCCTGACAATTATAGACCCCATCAAAATAATTACTGCAACAAATAGCAACCCATGAAGGAAGCAATTGAACAAATATTAGCACAAATTAAAACTGGAGAGCTTACAAAAGCAGAAACACATTTCGCTTTTAATGCCTTTTTTGAACTGAACATTAAGTAAAAAACCAGTGATTGCCAAAGTGAGGGCGAATAACGCCTAATGCAAAGGCCTTTTTTACCGCCTTGAAAATCTTTAAATAAATTCATCATTTTACATATATACTTGTTTATTTAATATATTTGGAATAAATTTCGCACAAATAATTTTACTTAATCATTTGTCTTCCAAAAACTAAAACAAAACATATTTTATGGCTATCGAATTAACTTTAAAAAACCTCAAAGACATGAAGAAGGAAAAAGAAGAAGCTACCAATTTAACTGAATCTGCTGTGTTTAATAGCAAGGCAGCTTTAATTTTAGCAATCCTGGCAATTATCTTCTTTGCTGCATGCGATTCAAAAAATTCTAAAGATATGTCAAACAGCATGTTAAACAATTCGCAACATACTGTATCTAAGCCTATGAATACATGGAAAGCAAAAGATGGTTCACATCCTTCAGATGCCTTTCAGTTATCAGATTCTGAATTTATTCTGGCGCATTCAAAAGAAGATTTTCTCATGCTCAATACCAAATCCAACGAAGCTTCAATAAAAAAATTTGGTGCTGAATTAGTAAAATTAACCAAGTCGAAAGAAGATTTTCTTTTTATAACTTACAATTCAAGCAATTTCAGCTATGCTTTATGGTTTAATAATTCGCTAAGTCTTACCGGGGCAAAAGGAGTTAAAATGAATGAACCAGCAGATATATGCTACAGCGTATCACAGGATAAAATATATGGCAGATACAGGTCACTCGATATGTTTATGTCAGATTCAAAAATGCAGCATTTTGAACCCTTTTTGAAAGGAAAACAGGTTTCTGACTTCCGAATATCCGCCAACGGAAATTATCTGGCTATCCAAAATAAAGATGAACTAATCGAAATTGTAGATCTTGCCAATTCAAAAGTAATTAGTAATATTAGTTGCAAAAATGGTAAAAGCAACTCTTTGGTGGGGGTCACCAATGCTGGAGCTCCAGTTTTTTTTGAACTGCATGTTGCAAAGAAAAACAAAGAGGAAAACGAAACAAACAAACTTATTTTGTACAATGCTTCCGGAGAAAAAACATTACTTCAAATCAGTAGTGGCTGGGCGCGCGTCTTTGCAAATAAAATATTAACGTTGGAATCAAATGACAAAAATGAATTCGAATATAAATTGTACGACTTTTCCAAAGAATTCTGAGGTTGCATAAAGTAGAGAAAGCTAACAATTCGACTGTTTATCAACAATAGGCTCTTTCACAACCTCTCAGTAATCAATCAACCCATGAAAGAAGCAATTGAACAAATATTAGCACAAATTAAAACTGGGGAGCTTACAGAAGCAGAAATTCAACATCTAACGGATAGCATTCGCTCAAGCATAAAAGAAGATCCTTCAAAAGGGAGCAATATTATAAATAGTAATGCTAAAAATTCAATCAGTTTTCAGCTAGATTTTGTTTGATTTCGATGAGCCAGAGCTAATTGGTAATTTTCGATCTGATGCGCAGCAAGGACCACTAAATTCTTTTCGAAGTTTAGCTATCTTTGCCTCCCTAACCAAATCTCCAATTCTTGTTCCTCTGGATTTTTATAGCAGCTGCATCTCTACAGATTTTATACTGGGCAATATTTTTTGGCCGGCTGGCTTTTTTTAGCTCAAAGCAAGAACTATCAAAAAAACAGCCCCCTGTTTCCGTAATAGTTTGTGCAAGAAACGAAGCAGAAAATCTGCAAAACAATTTAAGCTACCTGCTTAGTCAGGAATATCCTGAATTTGAAGTGATAGTAGCCGAAGACGATTCTACTGACAATAGTTTCGACATAATCGATAATTATTCGAAGGAATATCCAAATTTAAAAGTAGTTCAGCTCAAAAATAAAACTTCTGGGGGAAAAAAATTAGCATTATCAGAAGCTGTAAAAACAGCTAAATACGACTGGCTGCTCATGACTGATGCAGACTGCAGGCCTGGCAAAAACTGGATCGGCACAATGATTCAAAATATTAAGCGCGCTGAGACTGAAATAGTGCTTGCATATGGCCCTTATCGCTCCTACCCGACCCTTTTGAATGCCTGGATTAGATTCGAGACCTTGCTCACGGCAATTCAATATTTTTCGGCTGCACTTTGGGGAATGCCTTATATGGGTGTAGGCAGGAATCTTTTGATGAAAAAGTCGCTTTGGTTGTCAAACTTATATGCACTTGAGAAAAATTCAGATCTGATGTCGGGCGATGATGACCTTATGGTGAATGCCGCTTCCAATAAAAACAATACAGTAATCTGTTTAGAAAAAGAAAGTTTTGTTTTTTCGGAACCCAAACAGCAATTAAAAGGATTATTAACACAAAAAAGCCGGCATTACAGCAGCGGCACAAGATATAAGTCAATACACAAGTTATTTCTGGGTACTTTCAGTTTGTCGCTTTGCACTTTTTGGCTATCAGCTCCAGTAGCTTTCGTTTATTGGCCAAAAGTTGTCATAATTTTTTTTATACTAAGATTAATAGTTTTTTTAATTATCAACTACAAAATTTTGCGTATCTTTGGCGAGCAAAATTTATTTTCAAAGCTGATTTTTTTTGATGCTATATTGGCTTTTTACTATTTATTTTTTGCTCCAACGCTTATAATTAAGAATCGTAAAAAATGGAAATAAATAATTTATCGGACAGAGCAACAGAGGATTACGAACTGGTGAAAAGTGCTTTGAACAATAATAACAATGCCTATACTGTACTGATGGGGCGTTACCGCGATTCTATTTTTCATACCATGCTCAAAATGGTCAGAAACAATGAAGATGCAGAAGATTTGACAATTGAAGCCTTTGGCAAAGCCTTTCAAAAACTGCCCAGCTATTCTCCAAGCTTTGCATTCAGTACCTGGCTTTTCAAAATTGCCACCAATAACTGTATCGATTTTATTAGAAAACAACGCGTTAAAATCACTTCGATCGATGAGCCTGTAAAAGAGGACAGCGATGAAAATTTTGGACGCTTACTCAAAGCCAATTCCCTCAACCCCGAGGAGCATTATATGATGGAACAGCGCGGAAGAATTCTGCGCAATATGCTCGACAAACTTAAGGGCAACTACCGACAGATGATTGAAATGCGCTATTTCGATGAAATGTCCTACCAGGAGATTTCAGAAAAACTGAATCTTCCAATTGGTACGGTGAAAGCTCATTTGTTCAGAGCAAAGGAACTTTTGACTGAAATTTTTAAATCGAGCGAGGAGAAAATTTAACCCAATTCCGTCATTAGAGTTCGTAATGAAGGCCAAAAGTGCGAAGGAAATAAGGGCTCACACAGTTTTTTCGGGTGAAGGAATAGTCACACCTATTTCAAGCTCGAAAAAACGAGTAAGTGCTTAGTTCCAAAGCAATTTT
>CAMDAB010000046.1 GCA_945888475.1 Saprospira grandis DSM 2844
CAGTTTAATTGAACTTAGCCATAATTTCAATTCCAGTTGAAAACTTAAAAATGTAAAACTATTTTAGGATTAAATTTAAAATGTAAATTTGTATCAGGACTATCAATAAATTTTAGTTAAATCTGTAAACTTTTTTTAGGACGAGTCAATTGACAATATGCTAGCTCCAGCGGAGCGGCCTGTTCTTAGCCGCCAGGCAAGAACGGAAATAAAGCCCCAGCGGGGTGACCTGTTTCTATAAATACCTCAATTTGAAGCGGCATTATAATACCGCACTCCTTTGATTTGGATTAGTTAATTTTTCTGATGGTTTTAACCTCAGAAAAAACAACAGCAAAGGAGACCGATGCGTAGCTTCGGGCATAATTTTAAACCCAAAAATAAAGTAATTGATTCCTTGCCCTATTTCGGGCTCATTGTCCCCTCAATATTGGTCTTTACCAGGCCGATCATGTTATTGGTACCCAGATTGAAGGTACCGGTGAAGGCATATCCCGTCAGTTCATTTCTGGAGGTGCCATCCACCAATTTTTCTATTGGAATGACTTTCTTAGCCTTATTACCCGGCAGCCAGTTACCGTTTTGACCGGGGCGACCAAAGAAGCGGGCATTTCCGTCCCATGCAACCGAAAGGTCTGGATTTAACTTCAGCAATACACATTCCGAGCCACCATTACCCACGCCATGTGTGCCAGTAATGATAAAAGATGGATCTTCGCCTTGAACCTGTGCTGGAACAATTGCAATAGAGCCAGCCTCTACATTTTGATTGATGCCGATAATTCCGCCACTGGTTTTACCCATGTATTTGGTACTAACCTCGGTAAGATTCTCGGTAACCTGACAGATGAAAAAATCACCTTCTCTGGGGTCGGGTTGTGCAGGGAGATCATTCACATGTGCAACAGCTGTAATAATGCCATTGATGGAGTCGTAGCAAGTATAGGCAGCTGTCAGATATTGATTGGCTTCTCCAAAATAGATTACATTTGTTTCGTTGCCATTTACTCCACTGAGGCGGGCAAAGAGCACTTTTTTGAGAAATATGGGGGTAGTCGTTGTACCACCTATTCTAATTTCAGCTGTGCCGTTAATAACAAAATCTCCGTTAACATATTCTACGGAGGAACCATAGTCGATACCCACAAAGCCACGCACTGAGGCCCAGATTTGATTGCCTTCGGCATCCAGTTTTAAGACCAGAATATCCTGTCTGTCGAAAGCTGAGTAAAGGGTATAATCAGGTTTCAGCGTATTTACTTTTGAGGTTTCACCGACGAGGACAAAACTGCCGTCGGGATTTTGTTTGGCATCTCTTACAAATTCATTTACGGTACTTCCTGCGGCATTGGGTCGTAATACTTTTTCCCAAACAACTACACCATCCAAGTCGATTTTATACAATACAATATTGCTTGATTCGGGTCTCGACTGACCGTTGACAATTACCATTTTGGTACGGTTACCGGCAAGCAGATAACCTTCGTCATTGGCTAATACAACGATGGAAATGCCCTCTTCATCAAAACCACCAGCTCCATCGCCAAAGGTTTTCGACCATTGTTCGTTACCCAGTGAATCAGTTTTAATAAGGTAATAATCATCTTCATTGGTAGTAGAGAAAGAGTTGGATGAACCCAATAGGATATAACCGCCATCGGCAATTTTTTTGATATCGCTAGCCTGTTGATCACGTATGTGTCCGTAATATTTAACAAAGGCATCCATTTGGTTAGCAGGAGCAATCTGATCTTTTTTGCAGGAAACGAAGACAGTAGCCAGGGAAAGACATATAAATAACGTGCGTAACATATACTATTATTTTGGGAATTATCGACCTTTAATTTTGTCTGCTTCTTTAGCAGCTTCACGAATAACGTTTGAACTGGCACGTCCACGACGCACGTCTTCCAATATACCCGGTTTATCTCTCTCAAGATCTCGGATGAAGCTGTTCAATTCACGTTTCAATTCAGCATCGGTAGTGCGTTTTGCATTATTTTTTTCACGTTTGAGCAATTGACTCAAACGGTTATCTACCAGATTTGGATTGTATTTTGCTTTTTTGCGTGGTTTGTAAAATGATTTTTCGAAACCTACACTGAGCGAGAAGTTATCAATTCTGAAATCATTGTCGACATGACCAAACTGATAAACCAACTCACGGTTGCTGTAGCGGTTATCCAAATTTACTGAATTGAGCAGCATACGGTTATATCGGGCTTCAACCACTAGAAAGTCGCGACCTATTCTAAATTTTGAACCAATTCCAATTATACCGGAAACATTGACATAATTCCTAAGCGACATGGCCTCCACTCCATTATCTTCACCATAAGCAGTCAAACTTGAACCAGCAATGGGAATACTGACTTCACCGCCTACTACAGCTCCACCTCCCAGGGTTTCACGCGAAGTGCTTCTGTTGATATTCACCAGACTTGAGCTAAGCAGAAAATTAGGCGCCACACCGGCATAGGCATAAGGTATGATTTTCTTATATTTTTTCATATAATACTCGTAACGTACCATC
Organism: Saprospira grandis DSM 2844; assembly: GCA_945888475.1. Lineage (GTDB taxonomy): Bacteria > Bacteroidota > Bacteroidia > Chitinophagales > Saprospiraceae > Saprospira > Saprospira grandis_C. Next base: position 2,534 of record CAMDAB010000046.1, read on the forward strand.
ACGGGAATATCGATATAGAATTGTCTTTCGTTGAACTTAAGCAGCGAATACTGATACTCGGCCTGGCGTGGATTGAGCAGATTGGAGCTCAGGAACATGGTATCGGAAAATAGGTAAGAACGCATCGAAAAATTTCCTTCCACTGCTACTGTAAAATCCCTCCAAACTGGAATTTCAACACCCAATGCTGTATTGTAACCCAATGTTATTTGTTTATAATTTTGTGCAGGTCTGTTATTGTTGTCGCTATTATAATTTTGAAGCACCTGTACCATTGTATAATTGGTACCTAAATTTGCATAGACCGAAATTAAAGGTTTTGTACGATAAGTTCTGGACAGATAAATCAGGTCGTAAGAATTATCCGGATTTGTTGAGTCAGCTTCGAAAAGCGGATTAAACCTGAGTAGATTTTCATAGGCAATTGAGCCTTCGGCGATATCGTTTCCGAATAGGAAGCTTTCGGTAAGGAGTTTATAACCTTCAATCATTTTCTCTCGAGAAAAAACACGTGGGTTTTCGCTCAGACAGTCTTCAATCTTATCTTTAACCTCGCTGAGTAAACCAGCCCGATAGCTTCTTTTAGCTTCTTCAAGCCTATCGATGCAGATGGTAGGATCCAAACTCTGAGCAAAAACAAACTGAGTAATTAAGAGCAGTGCTGAAACCTTAAATAGATGATGCAGCATAAAATTATTGGTTATTGGGTTATTGATAGGGCAATTTTATTGTTTCTTTTAGTTATCGGTCTCCTGCAGGAAATCTTCACCGCAGGTTTTGAGCGGAGTGCGTTCGCCTTCGGCAGTGATGATGTACAGCCTTTGTTTTCTCGGGTCTTTTTCCGGATCATCTGTTCCGATGTATTTTTTCCAATCCCTGTTGCTGAGATTTTTTCGAATCATGTCGCACATCTGCTCGGTATAACGGGTCATATCCACTTCATATATTTTTACCGAACCGTCGGCACAACCTGTAAGTGCCTTTTTGCCATCGTGTGAAAATGCTACCGAAAGTACCCAGTCACTATGGTCTTCGAGGCGGATTGGCTGGAATTTAGGGTCTTTGAAAGGAAACTCTTTTTCATTGTCGAATTTTTCAAATTTCTTATCCCACACCTGCCATAGGGTAGCTCTTTTATCGAGAGAACCAACCAATAGTGCGGTACCATCATCGCTGAAAGAAATATCGCTGATGCCGGCACTATGATTGAGCAATCTTTCCGGTTTGTACTCGCTGCGCTTTTCGACATAGTCATAAATATCCCAGATGAGCAGCGCACCATCCTGATATCCGACAGCTACAAAACGACCTGCAGGACTTATGGATACAGATGTTGCATTTTGCTTATTGTATGGATTGTCCAATTTGAATTCCTCCTGACCGGATTTAATATTCCAAATAGACACAGCCGGACTGTTGCCAGCACCTGCAATATGCTGTCCATCGCCCGATAAGGAAATAGAAGTGATTCTGTTGCTTAATCCTTCGACGATAGGTGTCACCTGACCTTTAAGATTTGAATATTTGATTGAACCGTCATCGCCAGCAGAAACAATTGCATTACCATCAGGTAAAAATTCCAAAGCCCATACGCGACGGCCTCGATGCGCATCGATGGTGAGTTTGAGTTCTTTTTTTGCGACATCGAAAACTTCGATATATTCTTCATCGCCACCCCTAACGATATATTTTCCGTCGGGACTCATATCCATACTTCTATAAACACGGTCATTTCTGTTACGGGCAATTTCTTCGGGACGTCCGTTTTTATTTCGGTCTTCTTTTCCTTTGAAGGATTGCAAATTCCATTTCAGTAACCAACCGTCCGAACCAGTGGTGTAAACTTTCAGGTCTTTTTCATCCTGTTTGGTACTCACCACAATGCTGCGCACTGCGCCGACATGATCCAAACCTTCGGGAGCAATGTTAAGTGTGTTAAAATCAGGATTGTCCTTTACTCCATTCATTTTATCTAGAGCTTTGTAAAGCGCCTCGTAGATGTATGCATCGTTATTTCTTCCTTCGCTGGCTTTATTAATGCCAAAAGATTCCTGAGCAAGTAGCGCCTGTACATCGGGGTCTTCAACTTTCCATGATTTTACGGCAACAGATTGAGCAAGGGATAAACCCTTTGTTTTGATTGCTTTAAGGCGCTCAGAATCGGCAATGTCTTTCTGCTCATTGGCCATGCGTTCTTTTTCCAGTGCTTTTAGGCGTTCTCTTTCGGCCTTGGCCATAGCTGCACGCGCCGAATCGAAGGCAACGAGTGCTTTGGCTTCTGAGCGGCGAGCATCGAGCGATTTTTGTTGGGCAATTTCAGACGATTCGATGGCTTTTTCTGTTGCCATTTCTGCCATCAAACGTTCCTGATCGGCACGCTTGGCATTGGTGAGTGCCAAAAACTCTTTGCCTGCAGCATCCTGCTTAGCCATCTCGGCCTGATATGCAGCCAATCTTGCTTCTTTTTCTTTTCTTCCAGCCATCACAGCCGACCTGCGAGCACTTTCAAGGGCTACGCCTGCAAGTAGTAAGAGAATTAGACAAATGATACCGAATCCGAGCGAGAGATACATGATGAGCGCTCTGGTTTTCCTTTTGCGGTCAGTATCTTCTTTTTCGGCAAATTCTTTTTTGTTCTGTGCGCCCTCACTTTTTTTGAGAAAATCGACTGTGTCGTCGAACATATTGTTGTAACGCAAGGACCAGGCTTGATTTGGAGCCAATTTGTCCGGATTTGCACTATCGTATTTTTCAGGATCGAGCCATTTAAGTCCCAGCGTCAGTTCGGGATCATGCCAAAGACCGCCTTTGCCTTCCATGTAGAGTGAGGCAGATTCTGACATGCGCGCATATATATCGGCCGATTCGTTTTCCTCATTAGACCAAGCGGTGAGACGATCCCATTTATCAATTAAACTGTCATGCGCAATATGAACGATTGTTTCTTCTTCGATATCAGCAGCTTCAGGTGCTGAGAGAAAAAGTCGGCCAGGTCGGCTGAAAGTTGTGATAACAGGTATTATCGCTGTAAGCGGCATCGAAGTTAACTGCATAATTTCCCGTACTGAAGCGGGGCGGCGGGTAGAATAACCATCGATTCCCTTTTCGCAAAGGGCACGGAATAAACGCTCGCAGACGATTTGCTTATCACGGGTATCCAAACCTCTGAAGGCCTCTTCGGCATGAATGGAGAGTGCTTTTTTAAGCCCGCCTACAGCTTCGTAATGTTTTATGCCAATGGGTTGATTGGGGTCGCAATCTTCCACCCAGTTATCCCATGTGCGCATGAGTGTATGCTGCAACACAGGCAAGTCGTCGAAATCTTCGCCCATATCGGCTATGATAAGGGTGACCAATTCAGCGTCAATAGTTGCGCCTGTGGCTTTTATGGGTGAAATGATGACCTTTTTCAGGTCCTCTATTTTCATTTTAGGAATCAGAAATTGTCCGTCGTTGATGGCCTCGGGCAATCCACGGAAATCAGTACAATTGCCAATAAAACTCGAGCGCATGGTAAGAATGATGTAGATTGGAACATCTTTCTGACGGCTGGCGTTGAGTAGCAGGTTTACATAAGTAGCGGCGTCTTCCTGATTTTTTGCATTTTTCTTTGCAAATCGGAAAATTTCTTCAAATTGGTCAACGATGATAATTAGATTGTCTTTATCGGCCGTTGCGCTTTTGTAGGCTTCAACAATCCCCAAACTGCCTCTTCTTAGTGTATTTTCAATTACAGAGGGATAATTTGGATCCATTTTGTCGTCGCTGTGCAGTACATTGCGCTGAGCGAGCTTGTTGGCTAAATTGGCTATGGGGTTATTGCCGGGCGTACAAATGGCTATTCTCCAATTTTGGCCAGCCTGGCCGGCAAAGCCTTCCTGTAATTTTGGGACAAGGCTAGCTTTTGCCAAAGATGATTTTCCACTGCCTGAATTTCCGACAACAGCCAAAAATCTATTGGATCTTATTTTCCTTAAAAGTTCATCAAGCTGACGGTCACGGCCATAAAACATATCTTTTTCTGCCGGATCATATGATCGAAGTCCGGGAAAAGGCATTTTAGCCAATATATCGAAGGATGCACTCATGATCTCTTCTGTGTTATTGTAGGGTTAAAGTTTAGGTTCTTTCGGGCTTTCGGCCAAAACAGTTTTGTCCATAGGTCAAAAGGACAGACTGAAGGCATAAATTCGACATCAAGATAGCGGATTAATCTAAATTATTAAAATTGAGTTCGAAAAATTACAAAAAAAGCCGCTTAAAATTGATTTAAATGACAATTTTGCCTATAAAATCATAATTTTGCTTTTCCCATTCAGCTGAACCTTTACAAATTTTTATATTTATGTCAGAAATTAAAAATCAAAATGCTAATGCCGCTTTCAGGGTGTCCGTTGTTTACGGATTTAAGGATAAGTTACAAATAGTACTCCTGGGCGAAATTACAGAGGGAAAGGTTGAGGCTTCCATGTCGATTTATGTCAAACTCTCTGAAGGTACAGCCCTCGGGAAATGGCAAATAGGCGAAATTCTGGCAATGGACTTTATAAACGGCAGCGAAAATAACAGTTTTGTCGGCCTGGCGTTACAGTGCAAAGACGAACAGGATTTCAAACTTTTACAGTCCTTGCGCGTTTACGATGAAACCTTAATGGTTCAATATTAAAATTAATGAGTAAAAAAAATAAAGATAAAATTCGTAGTTACAGCGATACAAAACTTTTACTAAGAATATTCGGACTAACCGGTAAATATCGAAGGGTATTCATGCTGGCTGCTTTTCTGTCAGTTATCTTAGCACCGGTATCAATTATAAGACCCTACCTTGTTCAGTATACAGTCGATCATCATATCATTGTTTCCGATAGCCAGGGCCTATTGTTTATGATAGCGCTGCTATGTTCTATTCTAATGTTTGAAGGTTTTCTATCCTATGTTTTCACCTATTGTACCGGTTGGCTTGGACAGTCAATCATCCGCGACCTAAGGGTCAAGGTTTTTAACCATATCAACAGTCTCAGGCTATCTTATTTTGACAGAACACCTATAGGTACTTCCACAACAAGAACTATTAGTGATATCGAAACCATCAATTCGGTTTTTTCTGAAGGGGTAATTACCATTGTAGCTGATGTGCTGACACTGATTTTTGTTTTGGGGATAATGTTTTACACCAGTTGGCAGCTTACGCTGGTTTGTCTTACCACCCTACCTCTGCTCATCTGGTCGTCAATATGGTTCAAAGAATCCGTAAAAAAATCATTCGAAATTATCCGCTCGCAGGTTTCAAAAATGAATGCCTTTCTTCAGGAGCGTATCAGCGGTATGCGCATTGTACAAATTTTTAATGCAGAACAGCGCGAATGGGAAAAATTTGAAAAAATAAATCAAACTTATACCAAAGCAAATATCCGTTCCATTTTTTACTACGCAGTTTTTTTTCCGGTTGTTGAAATTCTTTCGGCAGCTTCATTGGGCCTTATGGTCTGGTATGGAACTTCTGCTGTGATCAAATCGGAACTGACGCTGGGAGTTTTAGTTGCTTTTCCACTTTATTTGGGTATGCTCTTCCGCCCTGTGCGCATGCTTGCCGACAAATTCAATTCCCTGCAGATGGGCATGGTTGCAGCAAACAGAGTTTTCGAGATTTTGGACAATGATAAAAATGTCGCTAATAATGGTACCCTTCCTGCTGCCAACCTTAAAGGTGATATAGTTTTTGAGGATGTATATTTCAGTTATGATCAGGACAAAACAGAAGCTGAAATTAGTAATTGGACACTCAATGAACTATCTTTTAAGCTCGATGCAGGTAAAACAATGGCAATCGTAGGCAGTACTGGAGCCGGAAAAACAACCATCATTAATATTCTGAATCGTTTTTACGAAATACATAAAGGGAAAATCTTTATCGATGGGGTAGAATTAAGAGATTATGAATTGTTTAGTCTTAGAAAGCAGATTGCAATCGTATTGCAGGATGTTTTCTTGTTTTCGGGCTCAGTCTATGAAAACATTACACTCAAAGATCCAAATATCAGTATCGAACAAGTGATTGATGCCTCAAAAATGATTGGTGCCCACGAATTTATTATGCGTCTGCCCGGCGACTACAATTACCAGGTGATGGAACGTGGAGCAACACTTTCGATGGGTCAGCGTCAGTTGATTTCCTTTGTCAGAGCCTTGATTTTTAATCCCAAAATACTGATTCTTGATGAGGCGACCTCAGCCATTGACCCCGAAACGGAAGGAGTCATACAACATGCCATTGAAAAATTGATTGAAAAAAGAACTTCTATCATCATTGCTCACAGGCTGTCCACTATTCAGCATGCCGATACAATATTGGTGCTCGACAAAGGAAAGGTGCTCGAGTCGGGCTCGCATGCCGAGCTCATGAAAGCAGAAAATGGCTTTTACCGAGAATTGGTTGAAACAGCTTATGCTCAGGCAAATTAAAGAAAATCAAATCGAACCGGAAAGCGATATTTTTGGTATCGGTTCCTGAAGAAACAGGAAAATTTCAAATTTTTTTACCAGCTTTAAATCTTTGATTTAAGGCTGATTTTTTGTGCGCCGTTGAAAAATTCAGATATAAGATTAAAATATACATCCTTCACGGCAAAACGTTAACTTTACATTCAATTACGGATTAACAAACCTTCAAAACTGTTATAAACCAATGAAAAAAATCATCTTACTCGCCCTACTGGTGCTCATATTTGTTGCAGCAAATGCAAATGCACAAAAAAATAGCTCAAAAAAAACCAGCAAATCGGCACAGAAAGAGAATCCCTTGAAAGGGCTGAAAAAAGCTGGTCCAGAAGATATGGATCCCAATAAACCCATAATGCTAGACCCATTTAATACACCAATATATTTTGAAAATCTGAACAGGCTAAAACCCGAAGAGTTTATGACTGCCATGATGTCGGGCGATTATGTACCTGAGCCCTATATAGACAAGAAAGGCGATATTAAAACGATTTTGCTGAGAAAGGCTAGCGAAGAAGAAAAAAAGCAAATGCTTGAAATGCGCCAAGGTATGATGGAGCCCGGGCAAATGGACGCACAACCGGACAAGCTTGGAAAACAGGCAGTTTCATTTTCTGTCAGCGATATGAACGGCAATGTCTTTTCTTTGGATGCGCTGAAAGAAAAAGTGATTGTACTCAATTTTTGGTTTATCGAATGCAAACCCTGCGTAATGGAAATGCCCGAACTGAATAAACTGGTTGAAAAATTTAAGGGCAAAGAGGTTGTTTTTATTGGATTCGCCAATACTGACAAAGCCAAACTGCAGAAATTTTTGAGCAGCAATAAGTTTCTATACAACATTATTCCCGATAGCCAGACAGTTGCCGAAAATTATGAAGTAAGAATGTTTCCTACGCATATTGTCATCGACCGAGCATCACGCATCAGATTTTATGCAGTGGGTTTGGGCCCCACTACCATGAGTGATCTGGAAAAAATTATCGAAACACATCTGAAATAACCAATATGTATTCAAAAGAATTTGAGGAGATTGTGCATTTAAGAAGATCGAACAGGGTTTTTGATGCAAATATTGAAGTTCCGGATGAAGTTATTCGTAAAGGCCTTGAACTTGCGCTGCTTTCACCAAATAGCAGTAATATGCAATTGTGGGAGTTTCACTGGATAAAATCCAAAACTGAATTAGAAAAATATGTCCCGCTCTGCCTCAATCAGCGGGCTGCAAAAACAGCAAAACAGCTGGTAGTTTTTATTACCAGGCGCGATAAATGGCGAGAAAGAGCCAAATGGAATCTGGGCAAGGTACAGGATAGCATTGTCGGAGAGCCATCCCGACTGCAAAAATCATCACTGAATTACTATGGTAAATTGATGCCCCTTATTTACTCAAACGACCCTTTTGGTTTTATGACCCTGGTTCGCAAAAGCATCAGCTTTTTTATGGGTTTCAGAAAACCATTTTACAGAGCCGGGGGACTTGCCAAACAGCGTATTGTAGTGCATAAATCCTGCGCCCTCGCTGCCCAAACTTTTATGCTTTCAATTGCTGCCGAGGGTTTTGACAGCTGTCCGCTCGAGGGTTTCGATGAGCTAAGGGTAAAAAAGGCATTGGGCCTGCCGCGAGGTGCCGAAATCTGTATGATTGTAGCTGTTGGGAAAGGTACTGAAGAAGGCATCTATGGACCTCGATTCAGAGTGCCGAAGGAGGAGGTGATTTTTGTGCGTTGAAATTATTTTGAAGTCAGAATAGGTTGTAAAAATTGCGCTAATTCGACTTGTTGCAAATCCGCTGAAAAAAAGTAGCTTCATAATACCATATTTAAAACTTTTTCATGGATATTCGGTTCAGAAAACAAAGCTTGTGTTAAATGGAAATCCGATTACTGCAAAGATCCGAAATTGAAAAAGCCAAATGGAATGGTTGTGTGCACTATGCGCCCAATAGCCTCATTTATGCTTATACCTGGTACCTCGATAACATCTGCGATCATTGGATGGGCTTGGTGGAGGGTGATTATGAATCGGTTTTTCCCTTAGTATGGAATAATAAACTACTTGGAATCAAAAGGCTGTATCAGCCCTATCTTTGTCAGCAGTTGGGACTTTTTACGGTGAATAATCTGTCGGAAGAGCGGATTAATGCCTTTATCTCGGCCATACCTGAGGAGTTTAAATTCATTGATATCAATCTCAACGACAGCAACACAATCAAAGATTTGCCTGGTTTTACCATAACTGAAAAGCCAAATTACACTTTGCCCCTTCACTGGGGTTACGATAAGATTTCGGCTGCTTACTCCAACAATTTAAAAAGAAATCTGAAGAAAGCCGAGAAGTATGGATTTTTCGGCACAAGTTCTATTAAACCAGAGGATTTTGTCGAATTGGTTAAAAATTATCAGAAAGAAAAAGGGAATATTTTCCAGCCCCAGCTTTACCACAGTGCCCATCGCATCATATACAATTGTTTGCACCGTGGCCAGGGTTTTCTGATGGGCGTTCAGAATGAAAAGCAGGAACTTTGTGCAGCGATTTTCTGGATGACCAATGGTGCCCGTTTTATCAATCTCATGAATTTTACCACGCAGGAGGGGCGAGATAACGGAGCGATGCACACCCTCATCGATATGTTTATCCGATCCAATGCAGGAAAGCCAATGTTTATCGACTTTGAAGGCTCATCCATTGAATCTATTGCCCGTTTTTATCAAAGTTTCGGTGCCGAAAATCTGCCATATTACAACATCAGACAAAATCGACTGCCCTGGTGGCTGAAGTGGAAAAAATAAAGAGCCGCCTTTTTGGGGCAGCTCTGTGAATACGATGTTTGGATTATTGCTTAGTCTCCAATTTCCATCATCATACCGCTCATTCCCATGTTTGAAAAACCACCATCGTGATAGAGGTTTTGCAGGGTTACATAACGGGTATAGTCCGAGAAGAGTGAAACGCAGTACTTCGCACAATCTTCGGCCGGGGCATTGCCAATTGGGGACATTTTTTCGGCATAGTTCAAAAATTCCTCAAAACCTTTGATGCCTGAACCTGCTGTTGTAGGCGTAGGGGATTGTGAAATGGTATTTACACGTACATGGTTTCTGACACCAAAATGATAACCGAAACTGCGGGCAAAAGACTCGAGCAATGACTTTGCCTCAGACATTTCGTGATAATGCGGAAATACGCGTTGTGCGCCAATATAGGATAGCGCGAGGATGGAGCCCCATTCATTCATAGCATCGGCCTTCCAAAGGCTTTGCATCATCTTGTGAAATGAAATAGCCGAAATGTCAAAACTTTGCTGCATCCAGTCATAGTTGATATCGGTGTAGGGCTTGCTTTTGCGAATGTTGACTGACATGCCGATGGAATGTAATACAAAATCGAGCTTGCCGCCAAGGATTTCCATACTTTTGTTCACCAGATTATCCAGATCTTCAACCTTGGTGGCATCGGCCGGAATGAGCTGGCAGTCGAGCTTTTTCGACAACTCGTTGACAGTTCCCAAACGGAGTGAAATAGGTGCATTGGTGAGTACAATTTCGGCACCTTCGGCTTTACAGAGTTCAGCAACCTTCCAGGCAATCGATTGATCGTTCAATGCGCCCGAGATAATTCCTCTTTTACCTTTCAGTATCATAATAGATTTGTTTTTAAAGATTAAAGGATGTTTCGACTGCGAAATTAGTAAATTATTTATTTTGAGTACCCTATTTGTACGCTGCTGTGAAAAAGTTTTTCAAAATTTGATCTTCATTCGAATGTGAGACCTGCAAAAGCTGCCATTTGAAACAAAAGATTTATATTTGCATTGTTGAATACACCAAGAATTATAAAGTCAGCATCTAACTGTTGTTCGTCAAAATCCGGATAATTGAATCATGAATAAGAAATTCCTATTTTTATACAGTTTTGGACTATTTATATTGTCAATTTTAATACTGTCCTGCTCCGAAAATACCAAGAAAAGACTCGAAATTACACCGATGGCTTATGGCAGTATCGACAATATTTATATGGTTTGTAATGAAAGTCTTTGGATGGGTGCAGTTGGCGACAGCTTCCGCAATCAGTTCGAGGCCCTTTACCCTGTAACCCCTCAACCGGAACCACTTTTTGATGTTAGGTTTATCGATGCCTTAAAATTCAATAAAGTGCATCGCACCCACCGTGCTATCATTATCTTGGCCGATCTTTCCGATAAAAATGACAAAGCCACCGAAATGATCAGAACGGCATTGGGCAATGATAAAATTCAGCAAGCAATGACAAACCGTCGCTACCGCATTGCTTTTCACAAAAACCGTTGGGCAATGGGACAGGTAGTCGTGTACTGGTTTGCACCAAACAAAGCAGATCTGCTCGAGTCAGTTACGAAAGATTACAAGCAAGTGACTGAAATTATCAATAAACTGGATGCTGAGACACTCTCAAAACAGGTTTATGCCGAAGGACAGAGCCCAAGGTTGAATGACAGCATAAAAAATACTTTTGGTTTCGAAATGAAAATTCCGAGTGACTTCGAAATAGCCTACCGAGACAGCAATACCATCTGGCTCTTTGAGGACCGCCAAAAAAGTAGCAACAATATTCTGATTCACAGTATCAGTGGAATTGACAATAAGAAAATGTCCAAAGATAGCCTCATTGCCATCAGAAACCGACTAAGTAAAAAATATTTCTCTTCCTGGGCCGAGGGTTCATTCATGGAGGTTGACGATGAAAATCTCCCTATTTATTTTTCAGAAATGCTTTTTCAGGATATGCGTGCCTTGCAGGCCAGAGGAATATGGCGTATGGAAAAAGATTTTATGGGTGGCCCTTTTGCAACCTATATGCTGCCCGATGCCAAAAACAATCGCATCATCTTCATAGATGCCTTTGTCTATGCTCCGGGTCAAAAGAAAAGACCCGAAATGCGTAGGATGGATGCTATTTTTTCTACGTTTAAGTTGCCTTAGGGGTTGGTGAAAATTCACCCCCCCTTGTCTGTATCAGGATTTTCAAGATGAAAGGATTATCAGTATTTTTTTTCTACAACCTGCCCATCCTAAAATCCTGCAAATCCTGATGCTGCCCTTTTTTCAACCTGCCCATCCTAAAATCCTGCAAATCCTGATGCTGCCGCTTTTTTTCATCCTGATCCTATTTCCTATTATTATAAACTTTCTTATACTGCAAACTATTGTTTCCAAAATTAATCAATAATCCAACTTCAAAATCATAAGCCACCAGATAATTTTTTGCCTGCGCTAGGTGCACATCCTCCAGATTAATGACAGCTTTCATCTCCAAAATGATTTTATTCTCAATGATAAAATCGGCTCTGCGGGTACCAACTTTATTTCCTTTATAGAAAACGTCCTGTTCTTTTTCCCGTACATATTCCAAACCCGCTGCGGCAAGTTCAAATGCGAGAGATCGTTGATAAATCACTTCCTGAAATCCGTTTCCAAGCACATTGTGCACTTCCATGGAGCAACCGATAACTTTGTAGGTCAATTCTTCTAAATTCATAATTCTATGTTTTGCTTGTTAAGTAATTCTCCCCCGGTCAGGATTTTCAAGATGAAAGGATTATCAGGATTTTTTTTCTACAACCTGCCAATCCTATAATTATTTCCTCGCTACGCATCCTGCCCATCCTAAAATCCTGCAATTCCTGATGCTGCCGCTTTTTTCATCCTGCCAAAGGCTAATATTTCCACCTTTTTGCCAAAAACACCAGCGAAAGCATGATTGGCACCTCTATGAGCACGCCAACAACTGTGGCAAGGGCTGCCCCGGAATTTGGACCAAAGACCATAATAGCAACGGCAACTGCAAGTTCGAAAAAATTGCTGGCCCCGATCATGGCAGCAGGCGCAGCGATGTTGTGCGGCAGTTTGAGCAGTCGGGCTCCTGTCCAGCCAATAAAAAAAGTAACATAAGTTTGAATGCTCAAAGGAATGGCAATGAGCAGAATATGAAGCGGATTATTTAGAATCTGCTGACCCTGATAGGCAAAAAGCAGCACAAGGGTACTCAACAAGGCAATAATCGAAACAGGTTTAAAAAAAGTCAGAAATCTTTCTTTAAACCACTGCGCGCCATATCGTTTAATGAGTAATCTATTGCTCAAATAACCCGCAAGCAGCGGAATCACAACAAAAATAACCACAGATGCAATGAGCACATCGTATGGAATTCCTATTCCGTTGATACCGGCAAGGAATTGCACCAAAGGGACAAAAGCTACTAAAAGTATCAGATCATTCACTGCCACCTGCACCAGGGTATAGTTGGCATCACCATTCGACAAATAAGACCATACAAAAACCATGGCGGTACAAGGAGCCACGCCCAGTAGAATCGCACCTGAGAGATAAGCTTCTGCTTCGGCTGGACTCATCCATGCCGCAAAAATATATTTGAAAAATACCCAGGCAAAAAATGTCATACTAAAAGGGGCAATCAGCCAATTTACCGTGACGGTCAGCCCTAATCCTTTTAAATGTCTGCCAACATTGCTCAGCGAATCAAAATCAATTTGTGCCATCATTGGGTAAATCATCATCCAAATGAGAACGGCTATTGGTATATTGACACCATAAATTTCACTTTTGGAAATGACTTCTATCTGATCACCCATCAGCTGTCCCACACCGATGCCTGCAAGGATACAAAGCAATACCCAAACACTCAGGTATTTTTCGAAAAAGGCTATTTTTTTTGTTTCCATGATATTGTATGATTGTCTGTTAGCAGACAGAAAAAGCTCAGAAGTCTAATAGTCTGCCAACTAGGACACTGTCTGAAAAAAGTCTATTTCACTAAAGCTTTCGACAGAATATAAAACATTTCTGCTGCAATTTGATTGCTTCGCTCATCGTAAGTGGCAGCTTCTTCGGGCTTGCCATCCGATTTTTTGGGATCACTGAAAGGAAGTGATACCCGGGCTTCAGCTCCTGCCACAATAGGGCAGGCTTCATCGGCACTGTCGCAGACCATTACAGCAAGAAATCCCTTTTGCGGATTTTGCTTGTCGCTGTATTTTTTTGAAAAGCAGTTCATTGCCTTTGCATTGTCAGAGAAGCTTACTTTGTAGTCGGGGTTTTTACTGCCTGTGCTGTCAATATTGAAGCCGGCTCTTTGTAATGCAGCCACAGCGCGTGGATTGAATGCAGTTGCCTCGGTGCCACCCGAATAGGTTATAATGTTTTTTAATGCAAAATTTTCGGCAGCAGTTTGTGCCCATATCTGCGCAAGGTGGCTTCGGCGGCTGTTGTGTGTGCAGATGAAAATAATCTCACATGATTGATTTTTTCCCTGCTTAGCGCGGATATAGGCTGCAATTTTATCGAGCGACTCCCTATGTGCTTCCGATATGCCAAGCGCCTGAATTTTTTCGATAGATTTTGTAAGTTCGGGATAAAATTTCATGTTAACTGCCTTTTCTGTTTTAAGGGTATCGCTTTTGTCTGCTGAATTTCTTTCTGTTTTTGTTGAATTTTCATTACAGGAAATAAGTATTGATGCGCAAAATAGCATCAGGGTAAGCATTTTTATTGTTTTCATGGTTCGAAGTTGTGTTTAAAGAATTATATAATTTCAGTTACAAATTTTAAATTTTAGCAGCAGTTGCTGTTGTTGCATTCATTGAGATCAGCAAAAAATTCCTGAAAGGCAGATTTGATACTTTTCCAAACTACAGGATCGATACAATAGCAAATAGCCGCCCCCTCGATCGAACCTTTCAGAATGCCGACTTTTTTTAATACTTTGAGGTGTTGAGATACGGTCGATTGTGCCAGGGGCAGAACTTCGACAAGGTCTCCGCAGATACAGGTTTTGGTTTTTAAAAGATGTTGCAAAATGGCAATTCTAGCAGGATGTGCGATTGCTTTAGCCTGTTCGGCCAATGTAGTCTGTTCATTTGTGAAATGTTCCTTTTTACTGACACCCATTTTCTGAATTTACTTAGAAGAAGAATTTTAAAAAATATATCGCAAAATTACGATGAATTAGATAAGTTTATACTGATGCTCATTAATAAATAGTAAAATTTCATAAGTGCTTAATAATGGTGAAAAACATTTATTTTTGACATCAAATTTAATCAACTGATGCAAGAAGCAAGCGCCAGGAAAATCCTGCAGATACTACTCAAAATAGCCATTTTTGCTGCCCTGATACTGCTGCTATACTTTCAATTGCAAAATGGCCTGCTGCGGGTAGGAGAGGGGAAATTGTATTTTTGGCAGAAAGGTTTTAGTTTTTTACAGACGGTCTATCTTTTTTTTGCCATTGTATTAATGCCCCTCAACTGGGGATTGGAATTGATGAAATGGGAATCACTAATGCATAAAGCTGAGCAGCTTGATACCAAAATTGCTTTTAAAGCAATGCTTGCCGGAATTACTTTTGCACTTTTTACCCCTAACAGAATAGGTGAATACGGCGGCAGAGTGCTTTTTGTAAAACCCGAGCAGCGACTACGCACAGTATTTGAAACCCTGAAAGGATCAATCGCACAATGGCTGGCAATTTTGACTGGGGGGTTAATTGGCATATTCAGCATAATTTTTATGTCAGACAATGAAAAGGCCCTTGAACTCAGTTATTATTTGTTGGCATTTGCTTTGCCCATATTTTTGTTAATGCTAGTGCTCTATTTTAGGATGAGACCTCTGGCCGCACTTATAAGCGGTATTTCATATCTGAAAAGATTTGTTGAACGGCTATTGGAAAAAGAGCGCTATCTAATAACTGACAGCATTCTGATCAAAACTTATCTATGGGCATTGTTGCGCTATTTGGTTTATACCCTGCAATATCTTTTGATACTTTATGCATTTGGAATTGAAAATGAGCCATTCATTTTAATTTCAGCAATAAGTTTGGTTTATCTGATTCAGACCGGATTGCCCTTGCCACCTGCATTGGGCCTAGTTGCAAGAGGTAGCATTGCTGTTTGGATTTTCGGAATTTTCGGCAACGGAAATTTTCAAGAGCAGAGTATAGTTTTGGCAGCAACCTTTAGCCTTTGGTGTATTAATTTATTAGTTCCAGCCTTATTCGGCAGCTATTTTATTGCAAATGTTGTTGGATTCAGAAAAAAGGCAGACTAGTATTTGTCCGGATGTTCGAAACCGACCCCGAAGGTCATACACAAAATGGCCGAAACCTTTCAATTTACAGATGGATTTCAAACAGGGATTTTAAAAAAAACTGATGCATTGTTTAGCGGCATTAAAATACCGCACTCCTTTGCTATTTTTCTCAAAGGCTAAAGCCTTTTGGAAAAACGCGCCGTAGGCACCGCTTCCCAATGTCTGAAGCACCAGCGTATGGAAGCAGCATCGGCTGGCAAAGGTATTGCCACAGACAGGGATAAATGGTGAGGAGCAGTAAACTAAGGTTATAGATGCTGCTTCCGGTTTCGGGTTCCTTGTAAGTAAACTATTATATAACTTGGGCTTGCGTCCCGAAAACGCCTTGCTGAGGACTAGATTTTTTGTTACTTTTTTAGCGATGAAAAAAGTAAAAAAGAAGAGAACGGAACCAACGGTGTTTTACAGACTCACAGGGAGAACGGTGCTAAATTTTGCTTCACAAAATACTGGTATTTTACTGCGTAAAAAACTAACTGGTTGTCTTAGTTGAAATCTGCCTTCCATAAGGAAATGATCAGTGTAGGATATCTGTGTGTGTCGGTATTTCTACCGCCGGATTCGTGTTTTAAAAAAGAATCAAAAATTTTCTAGATTTGGAGAAAAAACATTCGTATTTGAGGAGTTTTTTAACAGACCCCTTAGCTGGTCGTACATTAAAAAAAGCGGGACTAACCCCGTAACAAAATTATGACACTAATAATCTTTCATAAGACCCTCTGCAATCCACTCGGCCAGTAATTGTCTGTTACTCGGCAGTAGAATTCGCTGTCGGTCCAATTCATTCTGAATATTGGCAACCTCAATAAAAACAGAAGTAGGAATCGTTTCGCGTAGCACATGCAGGTCGCGTGGAGTAACCGTGCCGTCATATTCTCCGTTTTTTCGGTAAATGGCATATTTACTTTTGACCGTTTTGTAAAGTAAATCTGCCAGCGCCTTTCCCATTGAGCTGTTCGGAAAATGATAAAAGAAAAGATCTACCCGCTGATGTTGTTTGCGTGAATCGATATGAATTTCAATGGTGCGTTGATAATCAAACCCTTTGTTTTTATAGTTGCGGTACAGGTCATTGATGATATCGCTTCGCTGTTGCAGTCTTTCGATCTGGTCGAAAGGTATGGTGAGGTTTCCTCTTGCCTTTTCATCGCTATCGCAGCTAAGCAGTTCCGAATCTCTAATACCATCTTTATCTTCGACAATGAAATGAACAAGTGCACCCCGGCGTAAAAGTTCACGGCCCAGTCTCAGTGAAATGTCATAAGCATACTCGTCTTCACAAATTCTTCGGCCCGATTCAATGGCCATAGCGCCCGGATCGGGGCCGCCATGTCCTGCTACGATGTAATACACTGCACCTGCCAGACTTTTATCTTCGAGTGCAACCTCTGCATATTTTTTACCAAAAATTTCATAATGCCGCTCGCCAGGTACAAACTTTTCGGGATTGTTGTTGCAGGCCAGCAAATGATGCGGACACCAAAGTTCTCTTGCGCCCCTTGTATGATCTTCAGTTTTTAGATTAAAACTGCACATGGAGCGGTTGTAGCGTTCAATCTGTTTAGCCAGATAGCTATCCTGCAGCTTCATACTGCTTTGTATCGATTGGCCGTCGTAATGGTGTTTTTCGACAGGAAGCGCGTAGGTTTTGCCTGTTATGAGGTATGATTTTAAAGTAAGATTATTCAACTCACAAAACCGGTCGATATTACATTGCTGCCGTTCTAGTCCGTAGCGGCCAAGTAGTACATAAATGCCATCACCTGACTTTGCTTTGGCACGGACATACTGCTTTTGTCCCATCAGAAAAACAGGAAAAAGCATTATTAGTAATATCTGAACTAAAAAAATCCTCATGAGGGATATTAACACAACTTAAAATGTTGATTATCTAACTTTGTTATTTATGCAAAATTACAAAATCTAATTCAAAAAATACTAAAGTGATTGAATTATTGCCTTTCAAAGAAATTCGAGAATTTGTTCATTACCTAATTGAATCAAATGCTGGTATTGAATCTTAAATCATTTATTTAGTTTTCTGAGGGCTGGGTAAAGCAAAATTGTACTGATAATCGTAATCAATGCCCCTAGTATAAAAGCTGCCCCCGGGAAATAATAGAAAGATCCTTTGTTTGCAAAAACAGAAAATAGATTAGACATGACAGGTGGCCCCACAATACTTGATAAGCTGATGAGACCGGTCAAAGCGCCCTGAACTTCACCCTGTTCATTTTGTGGTATTTTATTTGAAATAAGACTTTGTATCGCTGGTTCGCAAATGCCGCCCAGAATATAGGGAAGCATAAAAATGTACATCATCCAACCTTCAGTTGCAACAGCAAAAAGAATATTACCGACGCCCATGAGCACTGAACTGAGCAGAATGGCTTTTACAATGCCAAAATAACGGATAAAAGGTTCAATCATGAGACCATTTACAATTACTGCCCAAAGTCCGATGACACCCAATGAAATTCCAATTTGAAACTCTGACCATCCGAATTTTTCTATATTAAAATAGGTCCATGTACTTTGTACTGCATGCCCCGAAACGTAAAAAAGAAAAAAGGCAATAATGAGCATGTGTAGCTCCTTGTATTTGCGAAGCTGATTGAATGTACCTAATGGATTTGCTCTTTTGATGTCGAATTTTCTTCTGTTTTCTTTAGGCAGTGATTCCGGAACAAAAAATAGCCCAAACAGGCAGTTTAGAAAGGAAATGCCAGCCGCTGCAAAAAATGGTACTCGGCTGCCAAATTCACCCAATATACCTCCCATGAATGGTCCTACTATAAATCCCAATCCAAAGGCTACAC
This sequence comes from Saprospira grandis DSM 2844, assembly GCA_945888475.1. Taxonomy (GTDB): domain Bacteria; phylum Bacteroidota; class Bacteroidia; order Chitinophagales; family Saprospiraceae; genus Saprospira; species Saprospira grandis_C. Next base: position 21,006 of record CAMDAB010000046.1, read on the forward strand.
CAACCAAGCCAAAATTTTTTGCCTTGTTTTCGGCTGTACTGATATCGGCTATATAAGCAGTGCCAGTAGAATAACTTGCACCCAGTATTCCTGCAATAATTCTGCCCACAAAAAACCAGAAAATATTTGGAGCAAAGGCCAAAAAAAGATAATCGAGGGTAAAGCCGAAAAGCGAGGCAACCAAGACTCTTTTTCGTCCGAATTGGTCGCTCAAACCGCCAATGAGTGGTGCAAAAAGGAATTCAAAAGCAGCATAGCAGAACATGAGCCATCCACCATATTGAGATGCTGTACTCAGGTCGCCGCCGCTCATTTCTTTCAATAATGCCGGTAAAACCGGTATAATGATGCCTAGGCCTATTACATCAATAAAAATAGCAGTAAAGATAAATGTTAATGCAACTCTGGGACTTGGCATAATTGAATATTTGGCCCAAAGATAGAAAAATATGCACCCCAAAAGGCCGAGCGAAACAATTATGGTAAAAAATTAAAAAAAATCAGTCCTGCTTAGTAAATTGGCAGACTTTTTTAACCCAAAACCAAACAAGATGCTGCAAATTGAAACTTTGGAAGATTTTGGCCTAAAACTAATTAATGAGCGATACTGGAAAAACATAGCAATACAAGGGCTCAACCTAACTAATTACTCAAACCAGATATTAAAAACAGTTTTTAAAGACTGTATTTTTTTGGGTTGTGAAATGAGTCCCGAGGTCAATTATTACCTACTGCATAGCGACAATGCACTTTTTCCTAAATTGAAGGTGCCATTTAATATGTATCTCAACAGGCTTTACAGCTATAAAGACCTTTATAACGGCTTCGATTACCGTAAGCCCTATACATACGTCGATACGGATGACTATAAAATTTATAAATTTTTCAAGGATAATGGGTCTGCTGAGCCCGACTCAATACAGGTAACGCTTGCGCAAAGGCTACACGATCATGGTGTTAGCGATGCGTTACACGATTTCTTGAAAAAACTGGGCAATCCAAAAAAAGTGGTAGCTATAATGGGTGGTCATGGTATGCCACGTGGATCGGCCGATTACAGACAGGTTGCAAATATCGGGAAAAAACTTGCAGAATCGGGCTTTCTTCCTGTTAGTGGCGGTGGTCCGGGTGCAATGGAGGCAACACATTTGGGTGCCTGGTTTGCCGAAAGGACGGAAAGTGACCTGGAAACTGCCATAGATATGCTAGCGGTCGCCCCAAAATATACCGATAGTCTTTGGCTCTCGAAGGCATTTGAGGTGATGGAACGTTATCCTCGTATCACAACTGCCGAAAGTTTGGGAATCCCTACCTGGCTCTATGGACATGAGCCCCCAACGCCTTTTGCATCGAAAATTGCAAAATATTTTGCCAACTCTGTACGAGAAGAAGGGCTGCTTGCAATTGCCAAAGGCGGTGTGATTTATTCGCCCGGATCGGCAGGTACTATTCAGGAAATCTTTCAGGATGCTACCCAAAATCATTACCTCAGTTTCGACATTGCAAGCCCTATGATTTTTCTCAACAGAAAATACTGGGCACAGGAACGGCCTATTTTTCCCTTACTCGAACGCCTGCAAAAAGAGGGTAAATATAAAAATCTGCTTTTGACGATCAGCGATGACAGCGAGGAGATTCTTAATGTGCTCAGAAATTTTTTGGCCGCTAAGCATTCGATATGATTAAAATAATATCAAAGAGGAGCGCAGTGCTGATGCTTTTTTTGCTGGTTTTTTATGTAGGAGCTAGCGCTCAAGACTCTGCTTTAATCATCAAACCGAAGTTTTTCGAAAACGCACCCAAACTACATCCTGTCAGATTGGGAATTGTTACGGGTGGCTTGGTCGCCGGATACAGTGCTACCTCTGTCTACCTGGCAAAGGCCTGGTATTCCGATTATGAACAAACCCGTTTACATGCTTTCAACGATTGGTACGGATGGCGTCAGCACGACAAGTTCGGACATCTTTTTACTGCTTATTTCGAAAGTAAATGGGTGGGAGATTTGTATAAATGGTCGGGAGTTCCAAAAAAGAAAGCAGCCTGGATCGGATTTGGTGCTGGCATGCTTTTTCAGACTACTGTTGAGCTGATGGACGGTTTTTCCGAAGCCTGGGGATGGAGCTGGGGCGATATTGCTTTTAACAGCATTGGGAGCGCAGCATATTTGGGGCAAGAATTTGCCTGGAACGAACAACGTATCCTTTTTAAATTGTCGACCCATAGGCCAAAATATTCATCAGCACCCATTCAGGCCCTCAATTCAAATGAAATAACAAGCTTGAAAGAGCGGGCAGGAGAACTCTATGGAAACAGTTTTGCAGAGTTGTTTTTTAAGGAATATAATGGACAGACCATCTGGGCCTCGGCCAATATTGCTGCTTTCTTACCAAAAAAACCAAAATGGCTGCCTGCCTGGCTCAATGTAGCAGTTGGCTACGGTATTGAAAATGTATTCGGAGCAGAACGAAACAAATGGTACAATGAAAATATATCCGTTTTCGAAGCCCCTGCAGATGTAAGAAGACACAGTCAGATCTTTGTCTCGCTCGATGTAGATTTTGAACGGATTCCAACTAAGTCGAAAGCACTGAAATCAGTTTTCAAACTCTTGAATATTTTTAAGGTTCCTTTCCCGACTGTTGAGTTTAATACACTGGGCCAGACAAAATTCAGGCCTTTTTATTTCTGATTTGAGGTTTATTTCCGGAGGAAATAGGTATCGAAGATCAGTGTGTATCCTTATTTCTACCGTCCAATCTGTGTTTTGAAACAAATTTTAAACTCGGATTTAAAAGACAATAGCGACCCCGAGAGCTATCGGGGCTAGATTTTGATACTCAAAATTCTGGTATTTTAAGCTGTAAAAAATGCTGCAATTGTTAGCGGCATTAAAATACCGCACTCCTTTGCTATTTTTTTTCTCAAAGGCCCCCCCGATAGCTATCGGGGCATCGAGGGCCTTTTGGAAAAACGCGCCGCAGGCACCGCTTCCCAATGTCCGAAGCAGTAAAAAGGAAAAGAGAAAGGAACAAACTTTGGGCTTTTTTGCTCATAGCACTAAAGGTAGAAATCACTTTGGATTTAGAGATAGATTTTTAAACACGGATTTGAATTATTAATCAAAAAAAGGCCGGACATTTAAAATGCCCGACCTTTCAAATATTATTAGATTTTCTCCAAATTACTTCGCAGAAAGTTCGAATTTGATACCCATCATGTTGTTGATGAGGTCATCTTTCTTGCCTGTGAAGGTAATACCGAATTTAGTGCGGTCAACAGTAAACTGCGGAGCAGAAGCTGTTACAACACCGTTTTCGATTTTAACGTTGGCAGGAATTTCGATACCAACACTTTTGTCTTTCAAAGTAAGATTGCCAGAAACTACATGAGTTGTACCTTCTCCAGCCTGAGCTTTTACACCGGTAATTTCGAATTTACCTTCAGCAAATTTTTCAGTTTCGAAAAAGTCACCCGTTTTGAGATGCTTTTCTAAATCAGCCTTCATTTTATCTTTGAGGTCAGTTACTGCAATACTGTTCATGTCAAGAACAAAAGAACCACCAACAAGCTCATTGCCTTTAACTTGTAAAGAACCAGATTTGAGGTTGATTGTACCATTGTGTTTGCCTGTAACTTTAGAACCTTCCCACATCATTTTGCTGGCTGCAAGGTCAACATTCAATGTTTTAGCTTCTTCTGTTTTAGCAACTTCTTTAGTTTCGCCTGTTTTAGCTTCTTCACCGGCTGGAGCCTGGCTGCAAGATGCTAAGAAACCAACTACAGCTAGGAACATGAGGCTTTTAAAAAGATTTTTCATAATACTGATTTAACTTTTTTTGAATTAAAAATAATTTAATATATTGTGTTGTTTAACAAAAGTGTTTCTCTTTTGTTCAAAAACTAACTTAGTCACAAAGGTAATTTTTTTGTATAACAACAAAAAATGTACCTACATTTATTTTTAAAAAAAATTGATCTATGATCATTTACGAACCTAATAAACACTTCTTCGGCGATCTGATGCATTGGGCTAAAAGCCTTGTAATGGTACGTTTGACGATTGCAGTGCTTGGAATGGGTATATTTACCGCATTATTTGCCTTTACACTCAGCTATTTTCACATAGAAGATTACGTGCCCGATAACCTAGGTACAATTTTCTCGTTTTTAGGGGTTGTACTCAGTATTTTATTGGTTTTTCGAACCAATTCGGCATATGACAGATGGTGGGAAGGTAGAAAATTATGGGGTAGTTTAGTAAATAACAGTAGAAATCTTGCTGTTCAGACCCATAGCTTTCTACCAAAAGATGATAAGAAAACAAGACATGAAATGGCAATACTTATCAGTAATTTTTGTATTTCACTCAAAGATCATCTGCGCAAGGGGGCCGATCCTAAAATGCTGATGGAACTTAGCGAATTGCAAATCAAAGACTTACAGACAAAGAAAAATATTCCCAATGAGATTTCATCGCAGATTCATCAACTACTTATATCTTGCCGAAAAAATGGAAGTATCAGCGATTACGATTTATTGAATTTCAAGCCGCATACACAGGCCCTGCTCGATATTTCGGGTGCATGCGAGCGTATTAAGAAAACGCCAATTCCCTTCTCCTACGAGATTTTTATTAAAATGTATGTTATCATCTATTGTTTTTTACTGCCGGTTACCATGGTGCCTTTGTTCGGATATTTAGCAATTCCCTTTGTCATGCTGGTCTTTTTTGCATTTATGGGATTGGAAATGATGGCAGCAGAAATTGAGGATCCTTTCGGATTCGATGGCAACGATTTACCAACAGGTCAGATTGCAAAAAGTATCAGCGATGATGTTTTTGAAATTCTCGAGGCCACAAAAAATAATTCAGAGGAAGAGAAACT
>CAMDAB010000047.1 GCA_945888475.1 Saprospira grandis DSM 2844
GATCATCAGAAATCAGATGTCAGCTTTTGACAAACTTATTAGTAAACATTTAAAACACTTAAACGGGAAGAGAAACTATTTATTTGGGCTTTTTTTAACAGGTTATCAGTCTCGTCTTTCGGACGAGATCAGATATCAGCTTTTGACAAACTTATTAGTAAACATTTAAAACACTTAAACGGAAAGGGAATCTAATACTTACATCAAAAAGCTCTGTGCTTCTCTGTGTATAACTTTGAGCACTCTGTGGTAAAAACGAATTATTTATTTGGGCTTATTTTTTACAGATTATCAGTCTCGTCTTTCGGACGAGATCAGATATCAGCTTTTGACAACTAATTACTAAACTTTTAAAACACTATAAAGGCAAGGGAAACTATTTATTTGGGCTTTTTTTACAGATTGTCGGATTATCAGAAATCAGATGTCAGCTTTTGAAAAACTTATTATTAAACTTTTAAAACACTAAAACGGAAAGGGAATCTAATACTTTCATCAAAACGCTCTTTGCTGCTCTGTGTATAACTTTGAGCACTCTGTGGTAAAAACGAACTATTTATTTGGGCTTTTTTTTAACAACATAAAACAAAACTAATAATGACAGCATTTGCCGACATGGCAGTAGAAACTTCTTCATTCACATATTTCACAAAATAAAAAGGCTGCCGAGAAGACAGTCTTTTTTGCATTTATAATCTGATGTTTTTAAGCAACTTTTGGGTTATAGTCCTAAAATAGAAAATATACCGCTGCAGCCAACGCACTTCTTCTGCCCGGGCATTCCAGCTTGGCAACTTTCTTGTAAGTATTGTAGTCAATCAGATACTCCCCTTCTAATTTGGCAATTTTTTTGTAATCGGAGTATCTTATAATGTACTCACCGTCAAACTTTAACAATTTTTTATACGTATTGTAATCGACAATATATTCACCGTCGAATTTATATAGTTTTTTATAGGTCGAATAGTCGATTACATAATCTCCATCAATTTTTAGCACCTTCTTATAGGAGTTATAATCTTGAATATGGCATTGCGCATTCACAAAACCAACTGAAAGCAATACAATTGCCAAAATCAATAATTTTTTCATATTTTAGTTATTTAGATACCATCCCTACTCTTTTGGATTTTCAGAATACTCCTTGTTTTTTAGCGGTTTTCTTAACTCCTCACTTTGCTTAATCATGAAACCAAAAATAGATTATTTTATCATTTAAAAAGATAAAATTAGCATTCAACTCCCTGGATAGCCCTTTTTCTTATACATTACTTCTACAAGTGCTCTTTGCAATTCGGGCGCTTTACCAAAAGCAAATTCAACATTTACCGGTAAAATGTATAAAGGTATATCTGCCGGAATAAGTTTTGAAAGGCGGGTGGCATCTTTTTCGGTAGTCATAATGATACAATTTTCCGATTTGGCCGATATTTCTTTCCATTTTTTTAGAATATGCTCAATATCTTGCGCCTTGAACCTGTGATGATCGCTGTAACGCATTTTATGCAGGTAAGCTCCCTGCGCAATCAATTCTGCTTCCATCACCTGTGGGTTTGCGATGCCGGTGACCAGTAATATCTGTCGGCTGTCGAGTTGCTCGAGGGCAATTGACTGATCGGGTTTTTCGAAAAGATAGGGGTTTGAATATTCAAAATAGGAAAAGAATACTTTTTGCTTAGGCAAGGGATTCAAGTCTCGTAAAAAATCATCTTTCTGTTGTTCACTGATGTCTTTTGGACATTTGCTTACGATGATGATATCAGCTCTTTTGTAGCCCTTTCTGAATTCGCGCAAATTACCGGCGGGAAGTGGAAAATCATTAAAAAAAGGTTGCTGCCAGGTTGTAAGCATGATGTAGGAATCGGCCCTAAGCGGCCAGTGCTGCATAGCATCATCCAGAATCAGCAGTTGGGTTTCCGGTTTGGCTTTCAGAATTTTTTCAATCCCCTCGGGTCTTTTTTCAGAGACAAAAACAGGCACATCTGGAAATTTATTGGCTATCTGCAGGGGCTCGTCTCCTGTTTCTTCGGCATTGTCACCTGTTAAAACGGCTCTGAAACCCTTACTTTTTCTTCCATAACCACGGCTTAGCAGCGCAATTTTATGAAATTTCCAAAGGTAATTGATGATATATTCGGCATGTGGCGTTTTTCCAGTACCGCCTACCGAAAGGTTTCCCAGCACAATGACTGCTTTTTCGGATCTTTTCGACTTGAGCCATCCCGCCTTGTACAGATATTTTATGATTTCTACAACTGAAGCATAGAGAATGCCCAGAGGCAGAAGCAACAGTCGTAGATATTTCATTATTGTAAAATATTAGTGTATCAACAGTTTAAAAACTGTTAGTTTCAAAAATGCTCTGCTATCTTTGTCGTAATGTGCACCACAGCATCGCCCTCATACACAATAGGCGCATGGTTGGTGCAGATCACATAACCAGCGTGCGGAGAAACCAATTCGATTTCAAAAGTGCCGAAAGGATCACTTATGGTTCCCAGTACGTCTCCTTTTTTTACTTTTTCGCCAAGCCTTATTTTATTGCGGTACATACCCGATTCTTTGGCCCTTACCCAGGTTGAATTCTCTACAAGAACTGCTTTTTCCTTAGGGTATTTACAGGCAGCAATTTCATTGCTGTAATCTCTGAAGTTTAAATGATGCAGCACACGCAAAGCACCAACTATACCCACATCAGTGACAATTCTGTCAAGATTGAGTGATTTTCCGCCCTCGAATAACAATACTTTTTTGCCTTTCTCTGTAAGCGCGTCTCTGAAAGATTTATCTCTGTTTTCGGCATCAATGATAAATTTAGCCCCAAAAACCTTAGCCAACTCCATCGTCTCCTCATTCTTAATATCGAGTCTGATCTGAGTATAATTGAAACGCTTGGCGCCTCCCGTGTGAAAATCGATGCAATAATCGATGTAGGGAGCGATTTCGTCCATGATATTGTATGCAAAACGACTAGCAAGTGAACCGTTTTTGGTGCCGGGGAACATCCTGTTTAAATCCCTGCCATCGGGAAAATCTCGCGTTTGGCTGATAAATCCGAAAACATTCACAACTGGCATACAGATTATGGTACCTCTTTGTGGCTTATTATATCCGTTCCTAATTAACTGCCGTACAATTTCAACACCATTGGTTTCATCGCCATGAATTCCGGCAGAGAGCAGTATACAAGGGCCATCTTCAAGCCCTCTCGAGATGATTACGGGAATTTTTAAATCGGTTCCGTTGTGTAGTTTGGCGATATTCAATTGTTCTGTTCTTGTTTCGCCAGGACTTACCTTCAGATTTATCAGACTCATACAGTGTTAATATTTATATCTAGACGTTTCTTTCAATGTATCGGATGATAGCTTTGGCAATGTCTTTTCCGGTAGCTCCTTCTATTCCTTCCAAACCCGGCGATGAGTTCACCTCCATAATAAGGGGACCATTATCGGACTGCAGCATATCGACACCGGCAATACCCAAACCCAAAGCTTTAGTAGCCATTAGCGCAGCATTTTCCTCTTCATCGCTCAATTCAATCAATTTTGCGGTTCCGCCCTGATGCAAATTGGAACGGAATTCTCCTTCTTTGCCCTGTCTTTTCATAGCACCCACAATAACCCCATCAACCACAAAGGCACGAATATCGGAACCTCCGGCTTCTTTGATGAATTGCTGCACAATAACGCGTGCCTGTAATCCATTGAATGCTTCGAGTACCGACTTGGCAGCACTTTGCGTTTCGGCCAGAACAACGCCTATCCCCTGAGTTCCCTCCAAAAGTTTGAGTACACAGGGAGCACCACCTACTTTTTCAATTACCCGGGTAACATCTTTCGAATAATTTGTGAATGCTGTAACCGGAAGACCAAGCCCGGCGCCCGATAATATCTGAAGGCTGCGTAGCTTGTCTCGCGAGCGCACAAGTGATTGTGAGCTGGTAGCCGTGAAGACTTTCATCATTTCGAACTGACGAATAACGGCAGCTCCATAAAATGTTACTGATGCACCGATGCGGGGAATAATGGCATCGATTCCCTGAAGTTCCTGGCCTTTATAATAGACCTGAGGATTATTTCCCTGAATCAGTAAATCGCATTTGGTATGGTTCACAATAAGCATTTCGTGACCACGTTTTTCGCCGGCTTCCTTAATTCTCTGAGTCGAGTAAAGTTTCGGATTGGCCGAGAGAATCGCCATTCTCAGTTTCCGTTTTTTCATTTGTTTTTGCTGTTTTTTTTCTGAGTCTGTTAAGTTTTGATACATCAACTATAAATTTGCCCTGCTGCAGAAATTTTCTCCCAAGCAGAACGGGAAATTTCATTTCGGCCCTATCGCTTAGTGTAAGTTCAACGTCGTAGGACTTTTTACCGAAAACCATAGGCATAACAATCTGATAACGCAATTCACTTATTCCGTTCGAGCTTTTGATAACGGTCATTTCGTAATGATCAAAGATCAACTCTTTCTGATTATACTGCGGATGACTTTCGTCCAAAAAATTACAATGCAATTTTCCATCAATCTCTTTCATGTCTGCACAATGAATGCTCGAAGTAAAAGCTCCGGTGTCTATTTTTACTTCAATGTCATCAAGACCTAAACTTGGAAAATTAGCTTTTTCGCGCCTTCCTATTACTTTTTTCTTTTTTGCCATTGCCTGCTTTAATGCTGATATAAGCTGTTTTTGGTATTCTTAATCAAATATATTAAGAAATGTGAGAATCAATTCAATTTTAAGCAATCAAAATTATTAATTCATTTACTTGTTTTCTAATCACTGATTTTTCAGAACATGCCGAACAGTTCCGTCAATCCCTTTTCTGTTGCATCGCAGATTCCTCTTTCGGTAATCAGGCCGCTGATGAGTCGTGCCGGAGTAACATCAAAACCATAGTTTGCGGCCGGAGTTGTTGGGGGACATATGAGCACTGTATCGATTTTACCACTGCTGTTTAGTCCCTGAAAATATTTCACTTCATCCTGATTCCGCTCTTCAATCGGAATTTCTTTCAAGCCGTCACTGATAGTCCAGTCAATACTGGTCGATGGCAATGCTACATAAAATGGAATCTGATTGTCCTTTGCAGCAAGTGCTTTCAGATAGGTTCCGATTTTATTTGCTACATCTCCTTGTCGGGTTGTACGGTCGGTTCCCACTAATACAAGATCTACCATATCATGTTGCATGAGATGCCCACCAGTATTATCAACAATCAAGGTATGTGGAACATTGTGTTGACCCAATTCCCAGGCAGTAAGGTTTGAACCCTGATTCCGAGGCCTTGTTTCATCAACCCAGACATGTACTTTTATTCCTTTTTCCATTGCCTGATATATAGGCGAAGTAATCGTACCCCAACGGATGCAACCCATCATGCCTGCATTGCAATGCGTTAGAATGTTAACCGTTTCACCAGCTTTTCTTTGGCTGATTGCTTCAATAAGAGGCAGGCCATGAACACCTATCATTCTGCAGATTTCTATATCCTCGGCAACAATGGCATGGGCAGTTTCCAAGGCAATTGCAGTTTTATCAGATTTGCTTTTCACTGTACTAATGGTCGCCATCATGCGGTCGATACAGACAAATAGATTAACTGCCGTAGGGCGTGAACTGCGGAGATAATTGGCTGCTTTTTCAATCTCATGTTCAAGCAGCGCTTCCGATGCATCGCGACAAGCCATCCAAAGTCCGTAAGCGGCCGTAGCACCTATGAGCGGTGCCCCACGCACAATCATCTGCACAATAGCCTGGTAAACATCTTCAACGTTATGCAGCGTTTCAACCCTAAGCTCATGCGGTAAAAGGGTCTGATTTATAATTTGCACTTCCTGCTGGTCATTCAACCAAATAGTGCGTAATGGGTTTGGAATCATATATTTTAATTTATTTAGAATCAAGTATCAAGTATCAAGTATCAAGTATCAGGTATCAAGTATCAGGTATCAGGTATCAAGTATCAGGTATCAAGTATCAGGTATCAAGTATCAGGTATCAGGTATCAAGTATCAAGTATCAAGTATCAGGTATCAGGTATCAAGTATCAGGTATCAGGAAACGAAGTTCCGCGAAGCGCATCAGGTATCAAGAACCAATCTCGTCCCTCAGACGAGAGCGCTCTTTAAACGAAGTTCCGCGAAGCGTATCAGGTATCAAGAAACGGAGTTCCGCGAAGCGCATCAAGAACAGAAGTTCCACGAAGCGTATCAAGTATCAAATCCAACTACCAACATACCAGCTACCAACTAACCAACTATCAAGCAAGCAACTTTAAAACGCAAGGCTCGTCCTCCAACTACCAGCTACCAGTTACCAATTACCACCACGCAAGGCTCGTCCTCCAAATACCAACTACCAGCATACCAATTACCAACCCGCCAGCTATCAAGCAAGCAACTTTTCCAACATCCTGTTCACCTCTTCAAAATCGGCAGCAGTACGGTGCGTGGATTGAGGGTCATTGCCCGGACGCAACAGTTTTATGGTCTGCATACCTGCAGCTCTCGCAGCATCAAGTTCCTGTTCAATATCCGATAGAAAAACAATCTCATCTGCAGGCAGCCCTAGCGCCAATTGTATATTTTTATAAGATTGAACTTCTCTTTTGTGACCGACCACTGTATCAAAATAGTCGGAAAAAATAGGCCTTAGATCTCCCGCTTCAGAATAACCAAAAAGCAGTTTCTGGGCCGGTACCGATCCCGAGGAATAAATTCCTATCTTAAATCCTTTTTCTTTCCAGGCTTTAAGCATTTCAGGCACTTCGGGATACACATGCCCCTTCAGGCTGCCATTTTTGTAGCCTTTTTCCCAAACCATACCCTGCAAGGCTTTCAAAGCGGGATGTTTACGGTCGGTACGGCACCAATGTTCCAAAAAACCAATTGCTTCCTGGTCATCAATCTGTCGGCCTTCTTCCTCCAATACTGTAGTTTTGGCAGATTCAATTTGTGCCCTCACTGCAGGCTCATTCAAAGCCTCAGCCACCTCATCGATATGTTCGAGAAAATAAGGAAAAAGCACGTCTGCCACAAAGGAAATAGAGGTAGTTGTACCTTCTATGTCGCTGAGAATATATTTTATCATTTTGGATTTGGTTTAACTAAGGATTTTCAATTAAAAACTCACTACCTATTCGCTTCAATCAGCAATTGCAAAATCTCGATAGCAGCATTGGCGATGCCTGTGCCAGGTCCAAAAACGCCAACTACCCCTGCATTGTACAAAAATTCATAGTCTTGAGCCGGAATAACGCCACCTGCAACGACCATAATATCTTCACGACCTATATTTTTAAGTGCCTCAATGGCTTCGGGTACTAAGGTTTTGTGTCCGCCCGCAAGTGAGGAAAGTCCCAAAATATGTACATCATTTTCAGCGGCCTGTTTTGCGGCTTCTTGCGGAGTTTGGAATAGCGGGCCCATATCCACATCGAATCCGAGGTCGGCAAAGCCTGTCGCAATGACTTTTGCACCGCGATCATGGCCATCCTGACCAACTTTTGCAATCATAATACGCGGACGGCGGCCTTGCATTTCTGCAAATTCATCGGCTAGTGCCTTTGCCTTTTGGAAGGCCTCGTTATTTGAAATTTCTTTAGAATACACACCAGAAATTGAACGGGTTACAGCCTTGTATCGGCCAAAAACTTTTTCCATAGCATAAGAAATCTCACCAAGGGTTGCTCTGTGGCGAGCTGCATTAACGGCAAGTTCCAATAAATTTCCTGTTCTACTTTCGGCAGCTTTTGTTATGGCATCGAGTGCCTGTTCAACAGCAGCAGTATCTCTTTTCGCTTTAATCTCCTCGAGCCTTTTGATTTGTGATTCACGCACTGCTTTGTTATCCACTTCAAGAATATCCAGCGCATCCTCTTTTTCGAGGCGGAAAATATTGACACCTACAATTCGATCTCTTCCGCTGTCGATGCGGGCCTGCTTTCGGGCCGCAGCCTCTTCGATACGCATTTTCGGAATGCCTGTTTCGATAGCTTTAGCCATGCCGCCTAATTCCTTCACTTCTTCAATGTGCATCCAGGCTCTTTCCAAAAGCTGTTCGGTCAGATACTCCACATAGTGCGAGCCTGCCCAGGGGTCGATTGCCTTGGTGAGATTACTGTTTTTTTGAATGAATATTTGTGTTTCGCGTGCAATTTTTGCTGAAAAATCTGTCGGAAGGGCAATCGCTTCATCAAAGGAGTTGGTGTGCAGCGATTGTGTACCGCCCAACACGGCAGCCATCGCCTCTATACAGGTGCGGGCTACATTATTAAAGGGGTCTTGTTCGGTGAGTGACCAGCCCGAGGTCTGACAATGCGTACGCAACATCAGCGATTTTTCATCTTTTGCCCCATAACTTTTGACAATTTTTGCCCAAAGCATTCGACCTGCGCGCATCTTAGCAATTTCCATAAAATGATTCATCCCAATTCCCCAGAAAAAAGAAAGCCTGGGGGCAAAATCATCCACATCCAAACCAGCTTTAATACCTGTTTCGAGGTATTCCATTCCGTCGGCGAGGGTATAAGCCAATTCCAAATCGGCTGGCGCTCCGGCCTCGTGCATATGATAACCACTGATGGATATAGAATTGAATTTAGGCATTTTGTGCGAAGTATATTCAAAAATATCGGCAATGAGTTTCATCGACTGTTCGGGCGGATAGATATAAGTATTCCGCACCATAAATTCTTTGAGAATATCATTCTGTATGGTACCACTCAACAGCGATTTATCAACGCCCTGTTCCTCGGCAGCAACGATATAAAATGCCATAATGGGAATCACTGCACCATTCATCGTCATCGAAACCGACATTTCATCGAGCGGAATCTGATCGAAAAGAATTTTCATATCCTCCACGCTGTCGATAGCAACTCCGGCTTTGCCTACATCGCCCGTAACGCGCTCATGATCGGAATCGTAGCCTCGGTGCGTTGCAAGGTCGAAGGCGACGGAAAGTCCCTTTTGTCCGCCTGCAAGATTTCTTCGATAAAAGGCATTGCTCTCTTCGGCCGTTGAAAATCCGGCATATTGTCGGATGGTCCAGGGCTGCAAGGGATACATTCCAGGATAGGGACCACCTACAAAAGGTGCTTTTCCTGCACCAAAACGATGAAAATCATTGTTTGCATTATCAGCTGAGGTATAATTTTGCTTGAGGTTCAATTGTTCGGAAGTTTCCAAAATTTCATTTTCTAAAGAAATTGGATTGTCGGAATATTTTGACGTTTTAATAATGTCTATTTTTAAAAAATCTGGCATAGAATCTTAATTTTTATTATCAAAAACCTATAATGTGGCTTGATCAAAACAAATATATTCTATTTCTTTATCAGTAGCAAATTTTAAAGCAAGCTTGCTAAATTTTTATAAAAACATTGCATAAAAAGGTTTGTTAATTATATGTAAATAATATTACCTTTGCTAATAAGAATTAGTCTAAATAATCAAATCAGTGCAGCAAATAACAAAAGAAACTGTAGTACTTGTAAAGGCAACCACAGATTGCAATTACAGGATAATAGAAATCAGAAATCGTCTTTTGGCATTGAAACTCATGGAAATGGGATGTCTTGAAGGTATGATCATTCAAAAAATATCAGCAGCTCCTTTTAATGGTCCTCTAATCATAAGGGTATATCCAAATGAAAATCTGCTCGCAATTCGTTATGAGGATAGTGCTGATATTTTAATCTCAGAAGCCTTATCTAAAAGCTCTGACAACTAAAACAGTCCAGATTTTGTGGAGAAAGAACTTAGTTTAAAAAAAATAGCCCTTTTGGGTAATCCCAATGTTGGAAAAAGCTCCTTGTTTAATTCCTTAACCGGATTAAATCAACAAGTTGGTAATTTTCCGGGTGTTACAGTTGAAAAAAAAACCGGATTATGCCGCTTTTTAAATCAAGAACAGACTGAAATAATTGATTTGCCCGGGCTTTACAGTCTCTTTGTCAAATCGGCCGACGAGGCAGTTGTACTAGAAACCTTAATTGACCCAAACACTCAGATTAACCTATTACTTGTTGTTTTGGATGCCTGTAACCTCGAGCGGAGCCTCATGCTCTACACACAGGCTCTCGACCTTGGATATGACGCCATTCCTTTACTTACGATGAATGATTTGGCTAAAAAACGGGGAATTAAAGTCGACCTACAGGAGCTATCTAAAAATCTTAAACAAGCAATTTTTGAGATAAATCCCAGAAAGCATAAGGGCATCAAAGAATTAAAGGCATTTTTGGCGGATTATAATCCTGTAAAAAAAGAGGCAGACAGCGATTTTAAAAATCGATTGATGCTTGGTCAGTTCGACCTGATGAAATCATTGTCGTCCGAATCAAAAAAGATATCCCGCGAGGAGTTGGAGAAATCAGGTAAAGATTCAACCGATGTACAGTTAGAAGATACCTTGCAAAGGATGAATACAGTGCATGAATTATTGGGAACTGCAATAAATTTTGAAAAGGTAAGTAAAAAGAATTCCACTGCAAGCATCGACAAAGTCATTACGCATCCGATCTTTGGTTATTTGATCTACCTTGGAGTGCTTATGCTCATTTTTCAATTTATCTTTTCAGTTGCCGAATACCCCATGAATTGGATTGACAGTAGTTTTGCGTCAATTAATGCCTGGCTAAAATCGGTTTTGCCCCAATCTGCCATCACTGACCTGCTCACGGAAGGAATCATAGCAGGTATAGGCGGAATAATAATTTTTATACCTCAAATTGCTATTCTCTTTGCTTTCATTGCGGTTTTGGAGGAAAGCGGCTATA
The DNA here is from genome assembly GCA_945888475.1 of Saprospira grandis DSM 2844. Classification (GTDB taxonomy): domain Bacteria; phylum Bacteroidota; class Bacteroidia; order Chitinophagales; family Saprospiraceae; genus Saprospira; species Saprospira grandis_C. The sequence goes on from CAMDAB010000047.1 coordinate 10,785, forward strand.
TGTCGAGGGTTGTCTACCTGATGGATAAGCCCATGCGCATGTTTGGACTCAATGGTAAAAGTGTGGTACCGCTTATATCAGGGGCGGCATGTGCTGTTCCAGCTATTATGTCGGCAAGAGGAATTGATTCTTATAAAGAAAGACTCATAACAATTTTTGTAACACCTTTTATAAGCTGTTCTGCAAGGTTGCCGGTCTATATAATCATTATTGCCTTAGTTATTCCTGAGGGTACATTTTTGGGGTTCAGCTATAAAGGGCTTTCGCTAATGGGTCTGTACCTATTGGGAATTTTTGCTGCTTTACTAACCGCAACAGCAATGTCTTTTATATTAAAAACTAAAGACAAATCTCTTTTTCTAATAGATTTGCCAAGTTACCGAATGCCACGTTGGAAAAATATCGGTATTACAGTTTATCAAAAATCGGGTAGCTTTGTTTTGGAAGCCGGCAAAATTATTTTAGCTATTTCTGTAATTTTATGGGCGTTAGCAAGTTATGGGCCAACTACTGCAATGAAGCTAGCTGAACAAAAAACTGAAGAAATGATGCTTGAGAATCCAGCCTTGAATAAAGAAGAAGTATTGTCCGCACAAAAGCTAGAAGCCAGCTTTATTGGTCATTTCGGGCACTTTATAGAACCTGCAATACGCCCGCTGGGTTATGACTGGAAAGTTGGCATTGCACTAATTACATCTTTTGCAGCACGTGAAGTTTTTGTGGGCACGCTTGGTACAATTTACAGTGTTGGTGAACAAGATTTTGACCAAAAACTTGTGGATAAAATGCGCAATGAAACCTTTAGCAATGGCAATAAAGTTTTCAATCTTGCAAGCGGTTTTTCGTTGTTGGTCTTTTATGTATTCGCTATGCAATGTATGAGCACGGTAGCGATTGTTTATCGAGAAACTGGTGGATGGAAATGGCCAATTATTCAATTGATTTACATGAGCGGCCTGGCTTGGGCAGCTGCTTTCGTTACCTATAATCTGCTATCGTAATGAAATGGGAAGAAACAGTTATTTTAATAATTATCGCATTAGCCATTAAGTTTCTGAAGGATTATTTTGTCAATAAATTCCAATCAAAGAAAGGTTGTGCTTCGGGTTGCGACAAGTGTGCCTCAAGTTTAATCGATAAAAAAAAGCAGTTTCCATAAAATGAAAACTGCTTATTGATATGATTTTAAAATCTTTATGATCCTTCAAGCGCTGCTGCACCGCCTACAATCTCTCCAAGCTCTGTAGTGATTGCTTCCTGACGGGCTTTGTTATAATTAATTCTCAAATCGCGTAGCATATCTTCGGCATTGTCCGTTGCCTTGTCCATAGCTGTCATACGGGCGCCATTTTCTGAAGCATTGCTATCTAAAATAGTTTTGTGGAATTGAGTTTTGAGTACAGCAGGAATTAAATAGCTCAAAAACTCAGATTTTTCGGGCTCAAAAATGAAGTCATGACTAAAGCTTCCCTCTTTTACCTCGGCTTTGGCTATGGGCAAAAACTGTTCTACTTCGTATTCTTGCATCGCGGCATTACGGAAACGCGCATAAGCGATATCTATAGCATCAAATTCCTCGTTGATAAAAGCTTCCATTAAACGTTCCGCAACAGGGATTGAATCCTGTGATGAGAATTCTTTACCAACTAATTCTACATAATCGGTAATGAATTTCGCTTTTGGAAGACGCTTTGTTAAAGAATCTTTACCTTTTTTTCCTATAAAAAGCAGTGTTAGGTTGCCTGCTTCGTATTGAGTCGAATACTTTTCAGTTACAGCGGTTATTGCTGCTTTATTTACATTACTGTTGTATGCGCCACAAAGACCACGATTTGAAGTGATAACCACTATGCAGACATTTTTTTTGTTCTCACGGACGACTGAATAGGCAGAATCCATATCATCTTCAGATACCGTTGCAACAATGTTCGACAACATCTCATTCAACTTTTGTGAATAAGGGCGCAATTGTTGTATAGCCTGCTGTGAACGGCGCAGTTTTGATGCTGATACCAATTTCATGGCCTTGGTAATCTGTTGGGTAGAAATTACCGACTGTATTCGGTCACGTACTTCTTTTAAGTTTGCCATATGGCTTGTTTTATAACATTATAAGGCATCAAAAACTAATTCTGATGCCTTAAAAAAATCGACTTATTTAAACTGTGCTGAAAGTTCTTTGGCGAGTGCCTCTACTTTTGCAAGATCGGCATCATCATATTTTCCTTTACGGAAATTTTCAAGGATATCAGCATGGCGTTGTTCCATTTTGAGCAGGAATATTTTTTCAAATTCCTTCACTTTTTGAACCGGAACCTCGCGGAGCAGACCCTTGGTACCGCAGTGGATAATTGCAACTTGTTTCTCAACTGTTACAGGAGAGTATTGAGGCTGTTTTAGAATTTCCACATTACGTGCACCTTTATCCAATACAAACTTGGTTGCAGCATCAAGGTCCGAACCGAATTTGGCAAAGGCCTCAAGTTCGCGATATTGTGCCTGATCCAACTTCAAAGTACCTGATACCTTTTTCATAGACTTGATCTGAGCTGAACCACCTACACGCGATACCGAGATACCTACGTTAATCGCAGGACGAACACCTGCATTGAAAAGGTTCGATTCCAAGAAGATCTGGCCATCGGTAATTGAAATTACGTTGGTTGGAATGTATGCAGAAACGTCAGCTGCCTGAGTTTCAATGATTGGAAGTGCGGTAAGAGAACCACCACCTTTTACAAGCGGATTACCGTTATCGTCTTTAGCTTCTTTCAAAGACTCCGGAAGATCGTTCATTCCACGTGCAATCTCATCATTAGCGATAACTTTTGCGGCACGCTCAAGCAAACGAGAGTGTAGGTAGAATACATCACCAGGATATGCTTCACGTCCCGGAGGGCGACGTAGGAGAAGCGATACCTCGCGGTAAGCAACAGCCTGTTTTGACAAATCATCGTAGATAATCAAAGCAGGACGACCCGTATCACGGAAAAACTCACCGATTGCCGCTCCGGCAAATGGCGCATAGAACTGAAGTGGCGCTGGATCTGATGCTGAAGCTGATACGATAACTGTATAAGGCAGGGCACCATTTTCTGCGAATATCTTCGATACCATAGCAACAGTGGATGCTTTCTGACCAATTGCAACGTAGATACAGAAAACCGGTTCGCCGCGTTCGTAAAATTCTTTTTGGTTAAGAATCGTATCGATAGCAATTGCCGTTTTACCTGTTTGACGGTCACCGATGATCAACTCACGCTGTCCACGTCCGATAGGAATCATCGCGTCGATTGCTTTGATACCTGTCTGTAGTGGTTCATTTACGGGCTGACGGAAGATTACACCAGGAGCTTTGCGCTCTAATGGCATTGCGTATCTTTTTCCGGTAATTGGACCTTTACCGTCGATAGGTTGTCCGAGGGGATTGACAACGCGGCCAAGCATACCTTCACCTGCTTCGATAGAAGCAATTCGTCCGGTACGTTTTACCTTATCGCCTTCTTTGATTTTTTCAGAAGGACCCATCAATACCAAACCTACATTGTCCTCTTCGAGGTTTAATGCAATAGCCTGAATACCATTGGCAAATTCAACCAATTCACCTGCAGCAACATTTGAAAGCCCATAAACACGGGCAATACCGTCACCTACTTCAAGTACGGTGCCTTCCTCTTCGAGGGTGGTACCGGTACCGAAACCGGTAATTTGCTCTTTTAAAATTGCGGATATTTCGTCCGGCCTAACGTCAACCATATATTAAAAGTTTTTGATGTAAAGATTTTCACTAAATTTAGTTCTCAACTGGTCCAATTTATAGGAAATGCTGGCATTGTAAACTCTGTCATTGAACTGAAGAATAAAACCACCTATAATTGAAGCATCTATTTTTGTTTTTAACTCTACCTGAGCTTCAATAATTCCTTTTGATTTGAATTCAGCAAGGATATTATCAATTGATTGCTGACTCAATTCAACTGCACTGGTTAGCGTAACAGTGGAAACATATTTCTCTTTGTTATAAAGTAAATGAAAAGTACGGCATATATCATTCAGGTAGGCCTCGCGATTGTGCTCAGCAATAATCATCAGCGTTTTCAATGTGAGACTGTCAACTTTCTGTCCAAACACTGCATTGAAAATACCTTCTTTTTTTTCTTCACCAATCAGTGGATTTTTCATAACTGCTGCAAAGTCGGGTAGTTCAGCAACTTCCTTAACATAAAGGATATCCTGATGAACTTTGTCGAGTTTTCCCTCATTATTGGCCAGCTCAAAAAGAGATTTGGCATAACGGGAAGCGATTCTTGATATTGACATGTAATAAGATGAAAGATGAAAGATGAAAGATGAAATCCCGATAGCTATCTGGAGAAAGATGAAAGATAAAGATTTGGAATTTTGTACTATATCTTAAATTCAAATTTTAGTTTAAGTTACTCTTTTTGAGTTCACTTATCTTAAGCGACACAAATTCCTCATGTTTTCCCTGCAGTTCATTTTGAATAATCTGCTGAGCGATATCAACAGAAAGACGACCTACTTCATTGAGTAGTGTAACCTCCATCTCCCTACGGCGGTTTTCAATTTCACTTTTGGCGGCCTCCAATAATTGACGGCTAATTTCCTCTGCTTTTGATTTTGCTTCTTCGAGCATATTATCACGAATTGCTTCAGCTTCGCGAATAATTCTCAAACGATCTTCGGCAGCTTGACGCTCCATGTTCTTTTGAATATCCTGTATTTGAGCCATTTCTTTGCGGGCCATCTCAGCTGAAGCCAGTGCATTATCAATGTCGTGCTCGCGGGCATTCAAAGCATTTTTAATCGTTTTGAAAAAACGGCTCAAAACTAAAAGAACAAACAAGAAAATAATTGTTGTCCAAAACAACAAACCAAAACTTGGGTTCATTACCGAAAAATCTGCTAAGTATAACATAATTATTTTGCTGTATTATTTAATTAAACAGAGCTTTATAGCCTATTACAATATCGTTTTTTTTAAATACAGGCCGTCAACCAATCGTTAACGGCACTGATTTTTTTATTCCTTAAAGGAACGTTTCATTACTTAATCAAAGCTACTACGATAGCGAAGAGGGCAGCACCCTCAACAAGCGCAGCTGCAATAATCATGCTGGTACGGATATCACCTGCAACTTTTGGGTTACGTGAGATACCTTCCATGGCTTTACCACCAATCTGACCGATACCAATACCGGCTCCAATAACTGCCAATCCGGCTCCAATTGCTGAATACATAAGATTAAAAATTAATTATTAATAAAAAAAAATTCCGTTTAATGATGAGCTCCTTCATGATGATGTTCTTCAACTGCTGAACCAATATAAATGGAAGAAAGCAAAGTGAAGATAAAGGCCTGAAGGAAGGCTACAAATAATTCTAAAAAGTTCATTGCAAATACAAAAGGAACCGCTATTGCTCCTCCGCCAAAAGCACCTCCCATACTTTCTCCCCCTTTGCCGAAAACAAATATCAGACTAACTAGACTCAAAATAATAATGTGTCCAGCTGTAATATTAGCAAACAAACGAATAAGCAAGGTAACTGGTTTGATGAACAAACCGACAATCTCGATTGGTGTTAATAGAATCAAAATTGCTTTTGGGACACCTGGCATCGCAAATACGTGTCTCCAATAGTGACCATTTCCATTTAAATTGGTTACTAAAAAGGTAAAAACTGCTAAAATGATCGTAACACCAAGATTTCCAGTAACGTTGGCGCTGCCTGGGAAGAAGGGAATAAGACCAAGTAAGTTAGCAAAAAGAATAAAGAAGAAAACTGTCATGAGGTATGGAAAGAATTTTTCCCATTTGTGACCTACAGCAGGCTTGATAACCTCATCACGCATGAAAACAATGATAACCTCAAAAAAAGTCTGCATTCCTTTGGGTGCTTTACCACTGCGTTTTTTATAAGCTGAGCTGACTGAAGCGAAAATAAAAATTAGCAGGAACATTGCCAAGAACATTGCAAAAACGTTTTTGGTAATAGAAAAATCGTACCAACTTGTTATGCCCTGAAGCGCACTGGCTGATTCTATTTTGTAATGTTTACCACCCAAGACAATAGTTTCTCCATGCGCTTGCTTTTCTTTAGCATGGTCGTGCCCCTCGTGAGCATGATCGTGCCCCTCGTGAGCATGGTCGTGCGCTTCACCATGTCCTGCGCCGAGGTCAACAATTCCCTGTGGTGAATTACCCTCTTCATCGACCAAACGTTTGAGAATATCATGAGAGATAACATATCCGTTAATGGCCTTCTTACTCATGTGGCTTTCAGTATCATACTCGAAAGCATTGGACAAACTAAAGAAAAATCCATCCTTTGAGTATGCTATGCAGGGCAGTGGCAGATATATGTCGCCAAATATATGAAACTGATGGGCATCGCCGATGTGATGCATAACAACCGCAGTAGGATCCTCTGCATCGGCAGCCTTGATATCGGTTAGAAAGAGTAGAAAAAATGCCGTGATGGAAAGTTTCAGCACATTTATATAAGCGGACATAAAAACCTGTTTTAAATTTGCTGCAAATATATGTACTTTGCTAAGCAAAGCAAAAGAAATTCACTTTTTTTGTGACTATAATGCATAATTACAATTTTATATTGGCAGAAATAAAAGTTTTTGAATGACAAATTACAAAATTAAATTTCATTAAATTTGTAATTATTAGTTATAAATTTTATAATTATACCTTTTATCTAAGTTATTATTTCACCAAACAGACTTCAGATTAGTTTTAAAATCTTTAAATAAAAGCATGGAAAAGCTACCCGAGTACAGCCGAAATCAACTCGCCTTAAGAAACGGTCAGGACATGGATGAGATTTGGGTCGCATTCAATGGATTTATTTATGATGTAAGCATGAGCAGATTGTGGCGCAATGGAAAGCACTACGAACATTGGGCGGGGCAGGACCTTACTTCAGAATTAGATAAGGCTCCTCACAACGAAATGGTTTTCAGTAAATTTACGGCCATAGGTATTCTAAAAAAATAAGGTCACCCCCTTTTACTAAGAGATGACCTTATTATAGTTTCAGATACGTTATTACCTGTTTACTGATGCAGTAAGTTTGTAAATTTCCTGATGGTTTTGCTGCTCGACTGATCCGAGATTACGATTTCCGTACCAACTGCCATTTCCTCTGCATGATTTACGTCTTTTGTAAGGGGATCCACAAGAACTGACTGTCAACAGAACTACAGCCAAAACAACTAAAGATAAAATTTGCTTTTTCATGTTTTTCTGGTTTTATGTACCTTAATATAATTAAAAATCACAATGTTACCACAAAGGTAGAAATATTTTTTTTAAAGCTGAATATATGAGACAAATAAAAAACCAATCAGCCACTATGGAAGATTGGTTCAAAAAATCATTTAACCTAAAAACCTTTATTAGTGGGTTTTTTCAAACCTGTTGCTCTTGCTGTAATTTAAAATATTCTGAAGCGTACTTGCTTGTGGCATTACATTCAATGTATTTAAAGTTTTTTTGCTTTCCTCTAAATTCCTGAACTGTAGGGCTAAATCTTTGTCTTCCTTAAGGGCCTGTTCAATGGCTGCCTTCTCGAGCAGACTGCATTCGTTGTAAAGATAGTTTATGAGATGTTGTTGTGTAAATAGATGCTTCATAGAAAATTATTTATATGCTTTAATGTTATTAAGTTGTTTAACAAAACTAAACTGCTAATTGAAATTTAATTTTGATTACATCTATAAAACGTAGGTGGTTGAGCAAATGTTGCCCAACCACCTATTTTTTTTCAAAATTTTATTTTGTTTTTCAAAAAAAATAAAATCTTATTTTACCAACCTTTTTTTCTTTGGTTTCGTTCAACCTGTTTTTTTACTCAATTCGGTACCAGGTTTGTGTGCGGTAAAAAGCGCCCCACCAACCGCGTACCATAAGCGTATCTTTGTTGGTAAGCCACATAGTGCATGAGTATTCCTTACCTTTTTTGGGATCGAGTATAGTTCCCTGAGCATAACGATTGCTTTCTTTGACCATACCTCTTAGAATAGACATGCCAATAACTTTTTTATTTTTTCTGTCACCGGGGCATACCTTACAGACAGGGTCTACGTCTTCATCGGCAGCACGATTCAGCAATTTCTCTATTTTACCGTAATATTTTCCGCTTTCTTCCCATATGCGTACATGTGATCGCACTTTTCCTGTCTCATCGTCAACTGTTTTCCATAAGCCTAAACAGCTTTTGCCGCTAAAAGAAGTCTGCGCAGAAAGGTTTTGCACAAAAAAGAGCATCACAAAAAGACTCAACGAAATATTAATAACTTTCATAATTGCTTGGTTTTGGATTTAAAAATAGTTTTGCTATCAAAGAATGATAAAATTAAGACTTTTTGATTGTTAAAAAATTAAAACAAAGATATTTTTATATCATGGTTTAATTTTTTCAATGACTAACTCCTGAAATATAGCAATTTTACTGTCCTTTAGGTTATTCAGCTTCATAATTTCCTGAACTGATATTTTGTATTTAGCTGCAATATCCTGTAAGATTTCACCCTGTCTGACGATGTGAATTTTTAAAGTTTCTTTGCTTTTTTCATCTTTTCTAATAATTGGATTCAAATCCTTGTATGTACCGTCGTCCTTAATTTTTATTTTCTGGCCCAGTTTCAGTTCGGCTGTCTTCATGTTGTTTAGACCCATAATAATGTCTACTCTGGTATTAAAATGATTTGCCAAACGGTATAGATTGTCACCAGTTCTGATGGTATAATAGCCTGCCGAATCCAATACAAAGCTATCCTTTTTTAGCTGAGTTTCATGTACTGGACTGTTTTTACAACGGCTTTTCATATACTCATTAATATCTACACCATTAATAAAGGCTAAATCTAAAACGCCAGGGTCTTTAGAAATTTTAAGGAGCCCAATATTATCAGCATAGTAAAACTCCTCCGAAAATTTTGGTTGCACCTTGTCGTAAGCCCTGAAATGATGGACATTATAGCATTGAATTTTTACCGGACCCATATAAAGTACTTTTCCGCCGCTGCTATCTACATTATCGCCAACCTTGGTTTTGCTGTTGAAAGCCAATTTATAATCGCCAATCATACCAAAGCCTGTGCTGTCGCTGTTGAGCATGATTACTTTTTTAACCGTGCATATTTTATAATTTTTTTTGAGGCGATTATACTCAACAATGCTAATCGAAATTTTAGAACTGTTTAATTCGCTTATAAAATTAGTATCGGCAAGTTTTTCGTCGCTGCAGCGCAGCGGCTCCTTGTCGAGCGCAGCAACCTCATCGATATAACTATCTTGTTTCAATACCCTGAAAATCAATGTTTTTTTATCATTTAACTTTAAATGATAATCCCAAAAGGCTAGTTCTTTGTACTCTTCATTGCGCTCATAATCATATTTTTGCATGCAAAGTGCATCATAAAGAAGATAATGTTCGAGGTTTTGAGCCGAAAGGCCCGTAACCAAAAAAAAGGCAGACAAAAAGGCAATTTTTTGCATAATAATTTATTTAGAATGAATAGTTTATATTAGCTGAAAAAAAATATTCTGATAAACATTGATATACTTGACAATATCAGTGCCAAACCTGCAATTCTACGCAGTTTGATGGTATATTTGGCATTTATATAGCGACTGATTTTTCGGGCTGTATATACTTTGAGTATATCCGTTATGATTACCATTAGCATTACGGTACAGAGCAATACAATTGTTTCGGAAGTTTGCATGGCTCTCCCGATTGCTGAAGACATAAGTGATATCCAGAAGAAAATTGGGAAAGGGGTAAGCGTATTGATTAAAAATCCCTGAAGGAAAAATGTACTGAGTGATTTAGCTGTTGAAAGGCCTTCATGTCCTGAGTTTTTAGGCTCTGTCAATAAAAGAACCAATCCTAAAATGCTAAGAAATACAGCTCCAATGCTACCAAGATAGTAACTAAGCGTTTCCTTGAATTGAGGATTGCTGTCGAGCATGCGCATATAACCTGCTCCCCAGATTGCAAGACCAATATAAATAAAATCGCTAAGCCATTGACCCGAAACCAAGGCCAATCCAGCTTTGAAACCACGTTCGATACTTACCTGAACGATGGTAAAAAAGATTGGACCGGTAAGTACAGCGAGCATTAGGCCCCAGCCTATGCCTTCTAGTATTGATGCTGTCAATGCATTTGATTTTTAATTTTAATAAAACACTTTTACATTGGGCAACCATTCTGTTATACAAGCTTTCTCAGCTACCGACAGTGCGACATTGTGCAAATAAAGTACTTTCAGTTTTTTCAGATCGCGGATGCTCTCGGGCAGGTATTTTAGTTTGGTATTGTAACGCAGGTCGAGCACTTCCAGATTCTGAAGTTTTGAAATACTCTGCGAAAGTTTTGTGAGTTCACAATCGGCCAATACCAGCTCTTTCAGCTCGCTAAGCTTAAAAATTTCTTCGGGCAATTGTGTGAATTTATTGTCGGAAAGATCGAGTCTTCTAAGATTTTTTAATAAACCTATTTCTGCCGGGATGTTTTTACATTCGATTCCTGCAAGGCTCAGTTCATTCAGTTTTGGCAATTTGGCAATCAATTCAATGGTACTTTTGGCATCGAGATAGCGGCAGAATCCAAGATTCAATACGCTCAGATTTTTTAGACCTACTATTTTTTCAGAGATTTTTTTGATTTGCAAATTCGAAGCATTCAACGCTTCAAGCAGTTCCAAATCGCATATCGATTCGGGAAAATTGTTCATACGCATGGAACGCAGACTGAGATAACGCAGATTTTTAAGTTTGCGCATCGTCTTGGGCAGCTCCTTCAGGTCGTTGCGCTCGAGGCTAAGCCAGACTAAGTTTTCAAGGTCGGATATTTTGTCGCTCAGTGTATCTATGCGATTATTACCTAGATCCAGCCAAAGTAATTGTTTCAGTTCATAAAAAGCATCGGGCAGTTTTTCCAGCTGATTTTCTTCGAGGCTCAGGTGCAGCACTGTGCTGAGTTTTTTGATGTCTTTAGGTAGTGTTTTTATTTTCAAACCTTTCAGTGTCAAATCATCCAGATTTGGTAATTTGTAGATCCAATCGAAAACCGATTCAGGATTTTTCAGAGGATTACGCCCAATATTTAACTTTTTCAATGAACTTAAATCTCCAAGTGACTTAGGCAGCATTTCTATTTTATTTTGGTAGAGATTCAGTTCTGTAAGGTTTTCGAGTTTTAATATTGAATCTGAAACCCATTTCAGATAATTATTATTGATGCTTAGTTCGTTCAATGCTTTCAAATCTCCAATTTCGTTGGGTATTGAGTCGATTTCATTGTGGCCCAGATCAAGTATCTGAAGTGAATTAAGCGCGCAAAGTTGAAGCGGAAAATACTTGAAGCGATTGGTATTCAGGTTCAGTTTTTTTAAATTTTTTAAATTAGAAAAGCGCTGTGGTAAAGAATCTATCTTATTGTTCTTGAAGGAAAGTACTTGCAAATTGATGAGATTACCAAATCGCTCAGTCGGGTCCTCAAAATAGAGATTTTCCATATAGAGCGCCTGTAGGTTTAGGAGCTGTGCAATGGCAGGAGGAAGTGTACTGTGCAATTGAAAAATTTTCAATTTCAAGGCAGTTTCCATTTCGATATATGCCCTATCGACCGAAGTATAGGTCTCTATATCATCACTTTCGAGCTGCTCGAGCGGCAATAGCTGTGCCGATATTCTTGCCGAAAAAGTAAAAATTGAAAGTAAAAGTATGACTAGGGTCTGTATTTTCATTTTCGTCTAATTTAAGAATTTATACAAAAATAGTACTTTTTTGACAGACCTAACAGGTTTATAAATCCGCAAAATCCTATTTTTACTATCTTTATTGTCAAAACGCCGATTATGAAATTATTTTTAACCCAAATTATCTTTGCTTTCCTGTTTATTTCCACTGTACAAGGGCAAAAAATCAGTTATAAATATCCACAAAACCGAAGCTTCAGCGTCGATGAAGTGACAGAAGCTTACCGCTCACTTCAAAAAAACTATCCTAAACAATGCAGCCTGCAGGAAATAGGCATTTCTGATATAGGGCGACCGATTCATCTTTTTATAATTTCGGATGATGGCAATTTCAATCCGGATGCTGCGCGAAAAAAAGGCAAACTTGTACTTTTTGTTAACAATGGCATTCATGCGGGCGAGCCTCCGGGCGTTGATGCATCGGTAAAATTTTCGGAGGATCTGCTGAGCCAATCGAAATATAAAAAACTGCTCAATGATGTGGTTATTTGTATCATACCTTTTTACAATGTCGACGGTGGCCTGAACCGAAGCTGCTGCAGCCGGGCAAACCAAAATGGGCCTGAAGAATACGGGTTCAGGGGCAATGGCCAAAACCGCGATCTCAACCGTGATTTCATCAAGACCGACACCAGAAACACCCAGGCTTTTGTTGCTGCTTATCAACAATGGCTACCTGATATCTTTATCGACACGCACGATACAAACGGTTCCGATTTTCAGTATGTAATGACCCTTATCACATCGCAGCTCGATAAACAGAACCGCTATCTGGCCGATTATCAGCGAAAAGCTTTTCTGCCTAAGCTCTATGAAGATATGAAAAAGCGGGATTTCGAAATGATTCCTTATGTGAATTTCAGGGGCAACAGTCCCGAAAGCGGCATTGTCGATTTTTTGGAAACACCCAGGTATTCAACTGGTTACAGTACATTGTTTGGAGCGCTGGGATTTGTGACAGAAACGCTCAAATACAAGCCTTTCCCAAAAAGAGTGGAAGCTACCCTTGCCTTTCTGCTCAGTAGTCTTGAACTGATGTCAACTGAAAAAAATGCATTAAAAACAGCCCGTAAAAAGGCTTTAGACGACATCAGTACAAAACAGATTTTTGAAATTGCCTGGCAACTAGATACAGCAAATGTGGACAGTATCGAATTCAAGGGCTACGAAACCGAATATCGCGAAAGTCAGTTTGGTTTGGACGCCAAACAATTGGTTTACAATCAAGACAAGCCCTATACAAAGTCAATTCCATATTATAAAAGGTATATACCCTCAGTTACGGTTCAAAAACCCTCGGCTTATATTATTCCGCAATCCTGGCACGAAGTTGTCGATAGGCTGCTTATTAATAATGTGAAGCTTTCCCGCCTGGAAAAAGATACCATGATTTCAGTCGAAATGTATTATATCGAAAATTACGAAACCGTAAAAACACCTTATGAAGGACATTATCTGCACTATAATGTGGCGCTACGCAAAGCATATATGCCCATAAAATTTCACAAGGGCGATTATGTTGCCGAAACTAATCAGATTGCAAATCGATATTTGGTAGAAACGCTTGAACCGCATGGAACTGATTCCTTTTTTGCCTGGAATTTTTTCGACGGTATTTTACAACAGAAAGAATGGTTTTCGGCCTTTTCGTTTGAGCCATTAGCCCTTGACCTGCTAAAAAACAACGCTTTTGTCCGGGAAGTATTTGAACGCAAAAAACAGGAAGATGCCGAATTTGCAAAAGATCATTGGGGACAGTTGTATTTTATTTATAAAATGTCGCCTTATTACGAAAATACGCACAACAGATACCCGGTGGGAAGAGTACCTTAGTGCTAATTTGAAAATTTGGTAATTTGAAAATGTGCTTATTTAGAAATTTATCTAGTTATTCAAAGGAGATTAATAATTTGAGCATGTTGTTGATATTTGAATTAAACAAACGATTTAGCTGCAAAGCTTAAATTTATTCTATTTTACTTTTCCGCAAAAAGTATTCAATTAAACCTAATTTGTATTAACTCCTAAGACCTGTTCGAGCGAAATTTGCAGCATTATTAATTAAAAAATGCACCAAAATGAGCAGGAAAGTTGTTTTAATCACCGGAGCCAGCAGCGGAATTGGCAAAGATGCCGCAAAATATTTTCAGGAAAAAGGCTGGAACGTAATCGCAACTATGCGCAGTCCCGAAAATGAAAAAGAGTTGAATAAACTCGAAAATGTAATGGTCACAAAACTGGATGTGCTTGACCTTGAAAGTATTGAAAATGCTGTAAATGAAGGTATAGCAAAATTTAGCAAAATAGATTAAAAAACAAGCAGATTGTCAAACTTGAAAACATCTTTAATAAAAAAACGCGCCGAAGGCACCGCTTCCCAATGTCTGAAGCACCAGCGTATGGAAGCAGCATTGGATGGCAAAGGTTCTGTCTAGGTTCAGGACAATTGGTGGGGAGTAGTAATCTCAGGTTACAGATGCTGCTTCCGGTTTCGGGTTCCTTGTAATCAATCTATTGGCTTACATGGGCTTACGACCCGAAAACGCCTTGCTGAAGACTAGATTTTTTGTTACTTTTTTATCATGAAAAAAGTAAGAAAAAAAAGGAAAAGGGACGAACTTTGTGTTTTTGTCTCACACGGAGAGAAGG
>CAMDAB010000048.1 GCA_945888475.1 Saprospira grandis DSM 2844
AAGTAATTACGGAAAACCTGCATGGCTTAGAATTAGATGCAAGATGTACCCAAATTTCTGCCTTTAACCTTGCACTTACCGCCTGGAAGTTTTGTGGTCATTACAAAGAACTACCCGAGATGAATTTGGCTTGCAGCGGCATTGCACCTAAGGGCAAAGCAGAAGACTGGGTGAAATTGGTAGGTAAAGTACATCCCGATGACCGCGGCAGAATGGAAAATGGCATGCGTGCCTTGTATGAGCATTTTCAACTTGCACCTGAACTGGGTAGCTTGCTTGACCCTACTACTATTAAAGCAGATGCATTTACAGCTAGTTTTAATGATTTAGAACCTGTACTTAAAAGGGCTTTGGAAAATGAAGCTGATTCAGACCAGATTGAAAGAGGCGTTATGGCTGCTGGTATTGCTAAGGCTGGAAAAATTTTATCTAAAAAATATGTTTTGGGCATTACAAATGTTCCATATCTAGGGAGTAACAAAATGAGCCCGATTTTATATAAATATGCAGAAATAAATTATAAAAACTCTAAATCAGATTTAGCGACAATATTTATTGAACGTATTAACAAGATATTAGTTAGAAATGGGGTATTTGCTTTTGTAACTCCACAAAATTGGATGCAGATTAAGAATTATGAAAAATTTCGCGAAACACTAATTAATAGTATTTCCTTTAACCTGTTATGTAATTTAGGAAAAAAGGCATTTAGAACAGCTATGTACGATTTTAATGTTTGCTTAATTATTGATTCTAAATCATCCCCTATAAATAATAATTGTTCAATTATTGATCTTGATTTTAGTAATAATCACGAAGAAAAACTGGAATTGCTTAAAACTACTAAATACTCAACCTTGAGCCAATTGGATTTTAATAATAATCCTCTTAAGAGAATTTTATTTTCAGAATCTAATAAATTTGATTTGATTTCAAAAATCTATGATGTAGCAAAAGGTAGTGTTTCTGGAGATAAAAATCATTATGTGAAAGGGTTTTGGGAAGTCCTCAAATTAGAAAACTATCGTTTTTGGCTTGATACACCTAAAGAAGGTTTAGTTTTTAGTGGACGTGAATCAATAATCTTTTGGAATTCAGAGCAATTAGTAGATGAGATTGGATATTCCCTACGTGGTGAAAAAGTATTTGGACGCAAAGGCATAGCAATTTCAAAAGTGAACAGAAATGCTTATACTCTGTACGAAGGTATTCTTTTCGATGATAATTTAGCTGTGATAGTTCCGAAAGAAGAAAATGAAATAAAACCTGTTTTTTATTATTTAAAAACTGGTGAATTTAGTAAGGATATATCCATTCTTGATTCAAAATTAGGTATTACTGCTGGTACTTTTGGTCAGGTAAGTTTTGACAAAGATAAATGGAATGATTTTTCAAATCAACAACCCGAATTACCTAAACCATATAGTGATGACCCAACACAATGGCTTTTTCATGGTCACCCAATAAAATCAGATAAATCTTTACAAGTTTCCATTGCTAGATTACTTGGTTATCGTTGGCCTGCGGAGAGCGATACAGAAATGGAATTGGCAGAAGAAGCAAGGGCATTGATTGAACAGGTAAAAGCATTTGACCATTTAAGCGATGAAGATGGTATTTTTTGTATTCCTTCGGTAAATGCAGAACAAGCAGGTGCTGAAAGATTTAGAACCTATCTGCAAGCTGTTTTCGCTGATACATGGGGCAATAAGACCATTACGGAATTATTAGAAAAAGAAGGAGCAAAATCTACCAACTTAGAAGCCTGGCTGCGGGATGAGTTTTTTGTACAGCATTGCAAAGTCTTTCAAAACCGTCCGTTCATCTGGCAGATTTGGGATGGCAGAAAAGATGGTTTTTCTGCCTTGGTGAACTATCACAAATTGGATAAGGAAAACCTCTCCAAATTGATCTACACCTACCTGGGTGATTGGATTCGTATATGTGAAGCCAAAAAGAAAAACGAAGAAAGTGGTGCCGAAGGGCTTTTGAGTGCTGCATTGAAATTAAAAGAAAAACTGGAAGCCATCCTACACGGAGAAGCACCTTATGATATTTTCGTCCGTTGGAAAGCCCTGGAGGAACAACCCATCGGCTGGGATCCAGATTTGAATGATGGTGTAAGATTAAATATCCGTCCGTTTGTGGAGGCAGGAATCCTCCGCAGCAAATTCAATGTAAAATGGGGTGTGGATAGAGGTAAGAATCCACCGAATAGTTTTTGGGGTGAAGTGAGAGATAATGATAAGCATTTGAGTTTGGAAGAAAAACGGGTGGCAAGAGAAAAAATAATTAAAAAATAATAGATATGGCAAAGAAAGTAAAAACACCACCTCCAGCTCCAAGCTATTTTGATGTTGGGGTACTAACGCAAATTAGGGAAAAATTTGGTGCTCCCTATGTAAGTAATAGCACTGCTTCCAATTGGTTTAATGATGCTGTTAAAAGCATTGATTTTTTGATTTACGAAATTGATAAGAGTAAAAAATTAGGTTTATCTACCGTTTATACAGAAAAACTAAATTCACAGCCAGGCAAACACTCCAAACAAACTCTAAAAACATATGTAGTTCGAGGATATTCGACCATCAAAAATGACAGGCGAATTTTCATTGAAGTGGGCATTTCTGATTTACATACCAATGCTCCCAAATTCAACATTCAGTTCGATTATGATAAAAAGTTAGAATTGCCGAATCCTTTTAATCAATTTTTTACTAGTCCTAAGAAAATCAGTTACGACCTAAGCATCCCATTTGATAATACGTTTCCAAAAAACTGGACAGATCTAATTAATAAGATTGATGTTCCAATAGAAAATATGGTAAAAGAATTGAAAAAACTGCATCTACCTCCAGGTGGAGGAACTCCTGTAACTGCGGGTAATCAACCAATGCCAGAGGGCGGTCATACACCCAATCTTAATTCTATTCTTTATGGCCCTCCGGGTACTGGAAAAACTTTTCATAGCATTACTCATGCTGTGGCAATAATTGATAACCGAAATATAGATGAATTAATTGAATTGAGCAAGGCTGAAGCTGGTAGGAAGGACATAAAAGATCGATACGACTATTTGTTTGAGTCGGGAAATATAGCTTTTACTACATTTCATCAAAGCCTTAGTTATGAAGATTTTATCGAAGGAATAAAGCCTTTGGAGCCTGCACCAGGTGAACCCATGCAATATGATATTGTAGATGGGATTTTCAAGAAGATGTGTGATAAAGCAGAAAAATGCGTTTCAACAAATATAACCAAAGGCAGTTCTTTTGATGATGCATTGGAACAACTTGAAGCAGAATGGCGAGTTGACCCTACTATGTCTTTCGAGTTAACTAGAGACAATAAAGGTTTTACATTAACTGAATTTAAATCCAAGAATATTCGGTTTAAGAAAGCCAGTGGAGGAACTGCTCATAGCCTTAGTAAAAAGACACTTAGTGATTTATATTTTGGTATTAGAAAATCCTATCCGTCTGGTATTGAGATTTATTATAAATCTGTACTGGACAAATTAAAAACTTACACAACCTCACTTACCGAAGCAATAAATAATTCGGATTCAAAACCTTGTAAGTTCGTGCTAATAGTTGACGAGATAAATCGTGGTAATGTTTCCCAAATCTTTGGTGAACTGATTACATTACTCGAGCCAGATAAACGAATTGGCGAAAAGGAGGAGATTCGTCTAACGCTTCCTTATTCAAAAGAGGAATTTGGAGTGCCCTCAAATGTTTACATCATTGGTACAATGAATACAGCAGACCGCAGTGTTGAAGCTCTTGATACCGCTTTGCGCAGGAGATTCTCCTTTATTCCGATGATGCCTGAATATGATGGGCTAAATGAGGAATGTGATGGAGTAAATTTAAAATTATTGCTTAAAAAACTGAATGATAGGCTTACTGTACTCAAAGACAGAGACCATACTATTGGACACGCTTGGCTATGGAATACTACAACAATCGATAGTTTAAGACTAGCTTTTAAGGATAAAATCATCCCTCTTCTACAAGAGTTTTTTTACAACGACTATGAAAAGCTCGGACTTTTATTGGGAGATAGTTTCATTCAAACAGAAGTTACGGTTAACAATAATTTATTTGCTCCTTTTAGAAATGGAAGTGGACTAAGAAATCAGTATGCTAATAAGGTAGTTTACAAAATTACGGAGCCTTCGTCATGGACTTCTGAAGCATTTCAATCCATTTATATAAATCAAGAAAATTAAATGGAGCCAATTCGAGTATTTGAATATGAAAAGCTACATATAGGTGGTCAATTTACAGAAGACCATCTGGATTCTCTCGCTAAATACAACGAGGAGCATGGTGGCGCATATTTCAAACTTGGCTACAAGTCAGTTCAATTCCAGCAGTATGTTGGTGTTATTCAAGTGGGTGATTTAACCATTGAAATTTTACCAAAAGTTGGTAAAACCGCTTCTACAAAAGAGGAAAAAGCAAAATGGCAAAAAATTTTGCTGGACATGTTGCAACAGTGCAATTGGATGACAGTCCATGCAAATGAGAAAGCTCCCCTTCAGTTTAAACACAACAGTATACTTGAGGCTTATCTTGAACTGTTTGTTCGTGAGTGCGAATATCTTTTACAACTTGGTTTAATAAAGAAATATAGGCAGAATGAGGGGAACAAAAATGCGTTGAAAGGGAAACTCATTTTTGGCAAAAATATACAGCATAACATAGTTCATCAGGAGCGTTTTTATACTCGGCACCAGGTTTATGATAGGAATAATATTTACAATCAAATATTATTTAAGGCACTTAATACCATCCCAAGCATCACAAGTAATCCTTTACTGAATGATAGATTATACAGTCTCCTCTTCTCCTTCCCAGATTTGGATAATATACATGTTACTCCGTCAACGTTTAGTAATCTTGTTTTTGATAGAAAAACTAGCGCATATGAAGAGGCAATAAGCATTGCAGCAATGATTCTTTTGAATTATCGTCCTGACATTCAAAATGGACAAAACAATGTATTGGCCATTCTTTTTGACATGAATGATCTTTGGGAGGAATATGTATACCGTCAACTACTTCGTTTCTGTCAACCACCTATGCAAATTATTCCACAGGAGTATAAAAAAGTCTGGCAGAAGAAGACGGATAAAAATCACATAGTTTTTAAAGGTGTTAAACCAGACATTGTTTTGGAGAGAGGAGATAAGACTTTGATTATAGACACTAAATGGAAATTACCTGACGATAATATACCAAGCGATGCAGATTTAAAACAGATGTTCATGTATAACGAATATTGGGACAATGCCAATGCAATTCTGTTTTATCCGAAGGATTCAGGTGAAACTAATATCGATTCTGGAATTTTCGTTGCGGGAGGTCGAGTTACACAATTAGAAGATAATCCCCGTCACAAATGCGGAGTGTTAATGGCGAGTGTTTTGAGTAATGTTGCCAATGAAAATGAACCCATTTTAGATTTAGAGTTTGGCAGAAAAATATTTGAAAAATTAGAAGAGATTGAATTGATATGACGAGCAGTATTTACGATAAAGTTATACAGGCACTTAAACAGGCCGAAAACCACAATAGTAATTTGATGGTTAAGCCAGAGGTAATCCTTTGGCCGGATCCGGAAAACCAGTGGTGCGAAGTGATGGGGGTATTGCAGAAAAGTATGCCGCAACTGCTCATTTATGGCAATTACGAACCCTCTAAAAAACAAGGGCCAGCCATCTGGATTAAATGTATGATTGCAAAAGTGCTGCCTGAAGCAGATTGGAGTGACGCTGTCATTCCAATCATATATTTGCCAGGCGTTTCTAAATCGGATTTGCGAAATGTTGAGAAAGCAGGATTCGATTTGCAGCCACTTTTAGAGTATCAATACAATGGGACGGTCTTTGTTCAGGAAAATGGAAAGGAATGGACAATTCTTGCCTTTGTAGAAAATGCCGAAAAAGGATTAGGACTTAAAGTGTCAAAAGATAATGCTACCAAGGATTCGCTCAAAAAAATATTGCCTGGTGTTTTTCAGGACAGTGAAGTGCTTTACAATAAAAGTATTATCGATGCAGACTATCTCAACCAGCTTATATTTCCCGATATTGTTCCTGCTATTTTGAACTGGATGTGCAAAGGTGACAAAATGATGAATAGAATGGACGAGCTGAAGAAGGATGCCTTTATAAGTCTTTGCAAAACACAGTATGACTTTGTTCCCGACCCCAAAAACATTAAAACAATAGCAGAAAAATTGGGGACACAGAAAAATGCATGGAAAACAGTATGGAATTTTTATGCAGCAGCTTCGCAGAGATATCCTGAAATTGAAAATTTATTGAGAATGGCAAAACCTACGGATTTGGGCACTGGCTTATTTGCTGTTCCCGAAGAGAGTTGGCCGCAGATAAATGAAGAAAAAGAAGAAGCATTAGCCACTGCATTGATAAAAATAGCCCAAAAAGATAAAGCAAAAGCTATCATACTATTGCAAGAATTGGAAAATGAGCATAAGTCAAGAAGAAATTGGGTTTGGTTCGAAATGGGTAGGTCTGCATTGGTAAAATCCTTGGAATACCTGGTTGAAATGGCTGAAAAGGCGGTGGAAAACTATTCAGGCAATACTGTAGAAGCTATTCAGCAATATTACTTGACAGGGGGTTATAAAGTTGATCAATTGATGCGCAAGGCTTTTTCAGCTGTAAAGACTGAAAGGGATAAAACTATTGTAAAATCTATTATTAACCTGTTTTACAAACCCTGGCTGGAGCAACTCAATAATAGATTTCAGGCACTTATGCCACAACGAGCTGATATTTTTGTTCAAAGGTCTGTTGCTATTCAAGATGAAAATTTCATACTTTTTGTGGATGCATTCAGGTATGAATTAGCCGAGGAATTTTGCAGAAGATTGGAAAAGCAGAAATATAAAGTTGTTCTAAAGCCAGGTTGGAGTGCTATTCCTACGCTTACACCCACAGCAAAGGCTAGTGTATCGCCAATAGCCAATAAAGTTTCAGAACAAAGTGTATTTAATGATTTTCGGCCAAGGCTTGAAAACGGTAAAGATTTAAGTACACAAAACTTTCGAGAAAGCTTGACCCAGCAAAACTATACCTATCTTACAAATTCGGAACAAATCAGCGCAAGCGGCAATTACTGGCAGGAAATTGGCGATATTGATACCAAAGGTCATGAAGAACAAGCCAATATGCTTCGACGAATTGAAGAACTCTTCGATCAGGTACAGGAGGCTCTTGACAATGCATTTGCCAAAGGGATTAAAAGGATAAAAATTGTTACTGATCACGGTTGGCTCATGTTACCAGGAGCTTTACCAAAGACTGAACTCAACGCAGGATTGACCGAAACCCGCTGGGGCCGCTGTGCTTTGATAAAGGAAGGGGCCATAACTTCTTTTTTGCACCTGCCATGGCGCTGGAATCCATCTATTTATATAGCTTATGCTCCTGGTATCTCTTTTTTCAAAGCCAATGTAGAATATGCGCATGGGGGAGTATCGGTTCAGGAATGTTTAGTGCCTGAAATGATTATTGAAAACCCAAATAAGCAGTCGGTAAAAGCTGAAATAAAAGCGGTTAGATGGGTAAATCTAAGGTGTTATATCGAAACCAATGACTTGCCTGATGGTTACATTGTAGATATTAGGGCTAAGTACAACGATGCAAAAACAACGATTGTTAATTCGAAAAATAAACTTTTGAAAGATTGTAAAATCAGTCTGACAGTTGATGATGCTACGGAGTATAAGGCGGTAACAATTGTTTTGATGGATGAAAACGAAAGAATATTAGATAAAAAATCAACAACCGTAGGCGATAATTAAAAACTATAATATATGGAATTGGATAAAGTAGACCAAATTGCGGCCAGAGCCTTTGAAGGATTTATTGTTCGTAAAGATTTATTAGAACAGTTTCGCAAAACCTATCCGGTACCTACCTATGTAATAGAATTTTTATTAGGCAGGTATTGTGCGACTACAGTTGAATCTGAGATACAGGATGGGTTGGAAATTGTTAAAAGACAATTATCTGACCGTACCGTCAGGTCGGGAGAGGAAGAGTATTTCAAGTCTAATGCAGAAAAACTGGGTAAAATAAAACTCATTGATATTGTTACAGCAAAACTTGATACCAATAGTGGTAATTATTTTGCGAATCTACCAAGTTTAAGGTTGCCAAAAGTAAGAATACCCAATGAAATTGTGTACGCAAACGACAGGATGTTAACTGGGGGCTTTTATGCTGAAGTGGAACTGGAATTTGATCAGGTTATAGGACAGGAGAGAGGGAATTCAGCATTTGGTATTTTAAACCTTAGACCAATTCAGCTATCTCAAAGAAATGTATTGGAAGTGCTGAACAAAGGACGCGATTTATTTACATTGGAAGAATGGAAAGATTTCCTCATAAGAAGTGTAGGTTTCGAGCCCTCCAGTTTGAGCGAGAAAGCTAAAAATGTACTTTTTGTAAGGATGATAGCCTTTGTCGAGCGAAATTACAATCTGGTGGAATTAGGCCCTAGAGGTACCGGAAAGTCACATCTCTATCAGCAAATATCACCTTATTCACATCTGGTTTCAGGCGGAAAGGCGACTGTTGCCAAAATGTTTGTGAACATGGGTAATGGAGACAGAGGATTGGTCTGTAAGTACGATGTTGTTTGTTTCGATGAGGTGTCGGGTATTTCTTTCGACCAGAAGGATGGTGTCAATATCATGAAAGGCTATATGGAAAGTGGAGAATTCAGTAGGGGAAAAGAACCAATAAGAGCCGATGGTGGTATAGCTATGGTAGGTAATTTTGATGTTGATGTTGAGCATCAGCAGAGAGTTAGTCATTTATTTGGCCCAATGCCTAAAGAAATGCGGGATGATACGGCTTTTATGGATAGGATTCATGCCTTTGTGCCTGGTTGGGATTTTCCTAAATTGAATAAAACATATTTTACCACGCATTTTGGTCTTGTCAGCGACTTTTTAGCTGAGTGTTGGACTCGATTGAGGGATACAAGTCGCATTTCAACTGTGTTGTCCAGGATTGATTACGGAAGTGCATTGAGTGGACGTGACACTACAGCAGTAAATAAAACCCTCAACGGATTATTGAAGCTGATGCAACCCAATCCCGATGCTGTTATTTCGGACGAACTGCTTGAATGGGCAGTTAAAATTTCCCTTGAATACAGAAGAAGGGTTAAAGAACAACAAAAAAGAGTAGGTTCGGCAGAGTTTCGAAATACACATTTTAGCTATAGGATTGGCGATAATGGAGTAGAAACTTTTGTAACTACGCCAGAACTTCATAACGAAAATACAATAGGGGAAGACCCAATGCCACCCGGTCAGGTATGGACAATGAACATGGGGGTAAGCCAGGAGGAACCAACTGGGTTGTATAAAATTGAAATCAATATGGGACTAGGTTCAGGCGTCAAGATCTTAAGCAGGCCTGTTCCTGCAGCTTTCCAGGAAAGTGTTCGCTTTGCAGAACAGAATTGGTATAGCAAGGCAAAAGAATTGGTTGGCGACAGAGATCCCCGTTATCATGAATTTTCTGTACAGTTAAGAGCTTTCGATGCTTCCAAAAGCGGAACAGGTATGGGGGTGGCAGTTCTAATTGGGTTGTGTAGTTCCATTCTTGAAAAAAATACAAAAGGTGGGCTGATAATCGTAGGGCAATTGAATCTAGGAGGTTCCTTGGATATAATTTATAATGCTGTAAATCTCGCAGAATTAGCTGTTGAAAAAGGAGCAACAACGCTCTTAATTCCTCTAAATGCCAGAAAACAATTGAATGATTTGTCTGATGATATGATTACAAAAATCAACATTCAGTACTACAGTGATTTGAAAGACTGTCTCATAAAATCATTATTGGAATAAAAGTATAGAAAATATATTAGTTTCACCAAAACGGTAAATGTTTGTTTCAGGAATGATTGGCATGGTATATCTGACAAAATAAAACTATAAAACTATGGCAGATTTAACAAGAGCGGATAGTATTAAGCTCATAGCTAAACTAACAGATATAATACCTGTAACAATGATACTTTCTCACAAAATAGACGACTACTTTTACGCCTTATTTCCCGACCTAAAAGGAAGTAAGGATAATGCGACATCATTTTTTTGATACTATCTAAATTGTTCATTTATAAAAGATTGTGAAATGATTCAACTTTTTAAATAAGAAAGTGAATAAATTAAAAGGGTTGCAGAAATATCAAATCTGCAACCCTTTTAATTATAATGCCTTAAGCATAGAATCAATCTTTGTCATCTTCATCTTCTTCCTCGCTTTTTTCTTTGTTCCCATTTTCAGCACCTGTTATTCGCTGACTGCGGAAATAGTCACTCAATTGTTTTATCTGCTCAGCACTGAGCTTTGCTTCGCTGTGTGCAATTACATATGATTTTAAGGGCATTTTTTTCTCTTCGAGCATCTCAATCGATTCTTCGAGTTTGTGATCGGCTTTTTTCGCAGAGTATGTTGCCCAGGTTGAAAAATTGAGCTCTTCTCGCCCCTTTACGATATGTTTTTTTATCCACCAGGAAAGGGGTACCACATTGGTGTACCAGGGATATTTGGTTTCGTGACTGTGGCAATCGTAACAGGCATCTTTGAGGAGTTTTGCGGTCGAAGCTTCAGTTTTGTTAATGACCAGAAAATCCTCAGCTGGTTTTATTTCAGGATTGGTTTTGTTTATCTGGAAAAACTGTAAGACCAACAAGATCATCAGTAGGGCGATTGCGGTCCATTTTAGATATTTTTTCATATTGAAATTTTTTTAAATTTGAATTTGAGACAAATTTAGAGCTTTGGGCAATCATAAAAAAATAAAAAGGCGTTTGTTGATAAATATCACCTTCACACAATGGATTACTTCTCTTAGATAACTTGTCATGTACATTTCATTTTTGTCAAATACAGTCCTTAAAAAAAGCTTAATTTTAAATTATCAAACTAAAAAAATAGCTTTGCATAAAATTACGATTTATGTCTTACAAAAAAGAAGTAGAGGTTATTTGGGCAGATATGGACCCGAATCAGCATATGCGGCACACAAGTTATAGCCAATACGCAGCGCATGCGCGCATCAGTTTTTTCAATGAAATGGGTTATCCGCTTACAAAATTGGCGCAAATGGGCTTGGGTGCTGTATTGCTACGCGAGCAAAGTACCTATGTGAGAGAACTGCACATGCACGAGAAAATTATTATCAGTGTCGAACTTTTAAAATCTACTGAGGATTACAGCAGGTATACAATAGTTCAAACTATTTCGAAAGAAAACGGAAAAACTGCGGCTAAAGTTATCATAGACGGAACCTGGATTGATATGCAAAGCCGAAAGGCCATTCAACCACTAAGCGAACTAATAGAAGCTGTTATAAATAAATTACCCCTCCACAAAGATTTTGAATGGGTGGGGCAGGAGTACTACCGTTTTCTTTAATTCCAGTGTAAAATATTGTTTTCTTTTTTTACAATATATTCGTTGTCAATAAGAAAGTCCAATACTTTGATAATCTTATTGGTTTTGTTGGAAGGAAATTGTCCAATCAATTGCCTGGAATTTTGTGGGTTTTCCTGTAAAATAACTTTCAATTGTTTGATGATTTCTGTTCTTTCCTCCGGGCTTGCTTCCTCATATCTGCCAGTACATACATCGCATTTGCCGCATTTTTTTGCATTTTTTTCATCGAAATAATCCAAAAGCATTCGACTGCGACAATCGGTTGTTTCTGCATAATGAAGCGATTTTTCCATTCGGTATTTCGCCCTTTTTTTTAGGAAATCATATTTTTGTTTGTCGAAAATCAGCTGATCGGCGTCCTGTCTTTCCAGTATATAGGTTATAAAAGGCAATTCACTTTGGGGACGGTAATGCACTATATTTTCCAGATGTAGTTTTGACAGCATTTCTCCAATTACTTTCAGAGGCAGATTTAAAGTTTTTGAGAGCTGATCTTCTCTGATGTTCACATCGTGATTGAAAGCACCCTGACTACTTCGGAGCATCAATTTAATCAGTTTTTCAATTTTTGGATTCCGCAGGTAATAATCGTAGAGACGGGTGTTATCGACTAGAAAACGAATACTTGAGGGCTGAAATACAGCTTCACTGAATTCAATATAACCAGCATGATTTAATATTTTCAAACAGGGTAAAATAAGTGGCGGATCGATATTATATTTCTTTGCAAAATCGAGCAGATCGAAAGGAAAACTCTGCCCCTCACCACCGGCAATAGCTAATTGAAAATAACTACCAAGCGCCCGATATACCTTTTTAGCCTCACTGAATGGCGGATAAGTAATTTCATAATTGCGTTCCAGTCGGTCGCTGTCGCTTTGGTTGTAGAGCAGTACGGCATAAGCCTTGTTGCCATCGCGCCCTCCGCGCCCCGCCTCCTGAAAGTAAGCCTCCAGGCTATCCGGCAGCGTAAGGTGAATGACAGACCTCACATCGGGTTTGTCGATACCCATACCAAAGGCATTTGTTGCCACTATTACCCTAATTTGTCCTTTTATCCAGGCATCCTGCATTTGAGCTCTTTGTTCGGAAGGTAAACCGGCATGATAATGCCCCGCACTTATGCTGTTTTGCTGTAAAAACATTGCTATATCGCGGGTTTCTTTTCTGTTGAGCACATATATTACCGAACTGCCTGCTACCTTATTTAAGATGTCCAGCATTTTGGTTTTTTTGTCCTCCTCTTGCAAAACAATGTATGCCAGATTATCGCGCGCAAAGCTTTTTTTGAAAACATTGGCATTTGGGCGAAAAGAGAGTTTGTCCTGAATATCTAGTACTACGTCGGCTGTAGCTGTTGCTGTGAGTGCTATGACAGGAATTTTTGGCAACTTTTCCCTAAATTGGGCAATATTGAGGTAAGCTGGTCTGAAATCATATCCCCATTGAGAAATACAATGCGCTTCATCGATGGCAATAAGGTTGACTTTCATTCTTAAGATTCGTTCAATGGCAAGTTCAGTTCCCAGTCTTTCGGGCGATAAATAGAGAAATTTAACTTTGCCATGTACACAGTTATCGAAAATTCTGTCAAGGTCATGACGGTTCATACCCGAATAAACCGCATATGCTTCGATGCCCTTATTGGTCAGGTTTTGCACCTGATCTTTCATCAACGCAATCAATGGCGAAACGACAATACAGATGCCTTCCATGCAAAGTGCAGGTACCTGAAAACATACCGACTTGCCACCTCCGGTAGGCAGCAGGGCCAGCGTATCTTTGCCGCTCATAGCAGATGCCACAATATCGGCCTGCATCTCACGAAAAGCAGAATGTCCCCAGTATTGTTTTAAAACTTCTAAAGCTGCGCTCATTTCAAACCAATTGCTTATTTTTGTATTTGCAAATTTCGGCTCTTTGTGTCAGAATGTCAAATCCAATTCAATGAAATCTGTTTTTTATAGCTTAATAATCACTTTATCGCTTTATTCCTGTAAACCCGAAAATGGTCCAATTCCAAGTGGGGACTACAGCAGAGGTGTTTTTGTTGTTAATGAAGGCATATATGGCCAAACATCTGGTACGATAACATTTTACAATGAAGATAGCTCAAAAACGGTTCAGGACATATTTCGAATTTCAAATAACCGCGATTTAGGTAATGTAGTTCAATCAATGTGCTTTCATTATAATAGAGCCTACATAGTTGTAAATAATTCAAATAAAATTGAAGTTGTCGATTCAGAAAATTTCAAGGAACTAGCCCAGATAAATGGCCTTGAACAACCACGCTATTTCTTGCCTGTTTCTGCAGATCTTGCGCTAGTTTCGCAATGGGGATTGGATTTAATGAGCGGCAGTATAGCATTGGTTGACCTCAATACTAATACTGTAATACAAAAAATTAGTCAAGGAATTGGCAAAGGACCCGAACAGATGCTTAAGTTTAATGACAAGGTTTACATAGCCAATGTAGGTGGTTTAGATTTCGATAATTTTATTTCAGTATTTGATCTGCAGACACTAACAGTGACTGATACTATAGTAGTAGATGATGCGCCAAACAGCATGAAAGTAGGAGCCGATTATTTATTGTGGGTAGCTTGTAAAGGAAAGCCCGTTTATAGTGCATTTCCAGACATAGACAGTGTAAATAGTACATATGGTTCTCTGGTTGGAATAGATTTGAATAACAACAATATTCAAAAAAGAATATTACTGCAAAAGGGAAGAGGGGCCACTAATCTCATTAAAAGCAGTGCAAATGTCAATGAAATCCTATTTTTGTATAATAATGCAGTCTATAGTTTGAATACAGGTACAGAACTGATTGTACCAATTATTTCGGGGAACTATTATGGACTTGGCGCAAAGCCAGGAGCTGTTTATTTTTACGCAAGTAAAAATTCGGGCATTCAAGCATCGAAGGTTTATGCCATACGCTATTCTGATGCTGTAAAACTTGACTCTTTCACCGCAGGTATCTTTGCAAATTCAATTATCTTCAAGCCATAAGCGTCTAGCCTAAATTACATTTAAAAATAAATGACTTGCATCATTTTTCTATATGATTCAAGTCAGTTGCAATAATAATCTGGCTCATCTTTTTAGATGATTTAGACCCATACCTTTGTATTACCAAAAGCGAAGGCTCTAATTTTAGAATTTTATAAAATATCATAAATTTAAAATCTGAGTATTATGGCTACTAAACATCTTTTTTTGAGCGATTTGCATTTTAGCTTCAAGCTTTGGGCAAATGAAATGGCTTTTTTTAATCAGGAAATTGCTCTTTTCGAAGGCTATCTGTCTGAAATTGCAAAACGATGGACTGACCATGAGGTGCTTGCTGAGCTTGAACACTTTCAAAATCAGTTTATCGTACAAAAAGAACATGCTGAACAGCTTGCACATGACATAAGCGCTTTTCAACATAATATGTCAGTTTTTGCAAAAGATAATGAATCTGTTATTGAGCATAAGTATTTCGATTCAAAAGCAAATGAAACTAGTAAGGTTGCAGAAAGGGTTGAAACTTACAAATCCATTTATGCTGCGCTGAAAAAGGAATTTAGAATATTTTTATCTAAATACATGTAAAAAAAATTTTCATAATTTGTAAATCTAATATTTATGTCACAGTCAATTCAAAAAACCGAAAGTAAAAAACAAGTTTTTTTACAGCATAACATGAATATGTTTGACATTATTTTGCGTTATGCAATTCTTATGATTATTGTTATCATTGGTGGAGCGCTAGGATCTATTCCAATAATGCTGCTTGGCCTGCCATTTTTTTGGAGTGCTATTTTGGGATGGAGTCCCTTATTTTATATCTTGGGTATAAATCACCATGATGCTAAAAATGGTATGAGTTAGTTTTTTATCTAGCATAGTACTAATTTGATAAATATTTTAAACCAAAACATTATGAGTAATTTATTTGCAAACATGATGAACCGACCAGTATCGGAAATCATGACAAAAAAGTTGATTACGGTTATTCCTTCCGATTCACTTAAACTGGTGAATGACCTTTTTAATCAACACAATATTCACCACATTCTTGTAGTTCGACACCTCGATCTTGTAGGAATCATTAGTAAAACAGATTTTTATAAGGCAATACATGGAGCAAGGCTTGAGAATCCTGAAACAGCTGCATTTGAAAACGAGCAAATTTATGCAAGATTCAAGGCCGAAGATTTAATGACAAAAAATGTAGCGAAGATTGGACCCGATGAAAAGATTGGTACTGCTGCCGAAATATTTTTGGAAAATTATTTCCACGCCATTCCAATTGTCAACGATCAGCAAGAATTGGTCGGTATTGTTTCAAACTATGATATCTTAAAGATGTTTTTTCACGAAGCATACCCGGACCAGGAATTGAAAAAGATTATTTAAAATCAATTCAATTAACCCAATCAAAAGGACTGTCAGCAATGATGGTCCTTTTGATTTTGAAAAAAATCGGCTAATATAAGGTTTTAGTATCAAAAAAACAAGTACCTTTTGAATAATGTATAATAATATAGTTTTTATTTAAAAATGGCTTTTTTATTTTAAGATAAAGCTTTATTTTGCCACGTCAAATTTAGATACACCAAAATAATATAATTTTCATGGGAAAGCCAAGTATTGAAAAAGTAAAGCAAATCGAGCAAAAGAGTGTACTATGGATCGAAAACTATAACAAATTCGGTCTTTCAAGCGATTCAGAAGCACTTAAGCAATATAAAGAAATATCTGTGGTGCTTGATAAGTGCCGTCAGATAATAGAAAGGGAATCCCAAAAGTCGGTTTCGAAAGAAGAGATTGGCTCCATTGCTGTTAGTGCTGCTACCAAAAACACAAGGGCATCACTAAAGCTAAAAGAACAGGAACTTAAAGCCGCTAAAAAAGAGACGGCCAAAGAAATTAAGACTCAGCTAAAAGAGCTTAGAAAAAACACAGCTCCGGAACAGCTTCCTGATTTAGAGGCAATGTTAGAAAGATACGAAGCATTAGCAAGTAGTTTTTTCGAAAGCGGTATAAGCGATATTATCAAAGGAGTTTTAAAGGCTGACAAAGGTCAACTTAAAAAAGCATTGGAATTTATCAGTCAGGCTGAAATTTTCTTAAGTGTGGCAGCAGAGCTTGCTAATGAGCAGCTTGCCGTTAAAATTAAAAATGTTCAAAAATGGATTGAATCAGCCAAAAAAATTGCATTGCTTGTAAATGCTGCCGATAAATATCTTAAAATCTGGAAAGATATTATGATAGAATGGATGGAGAAAGATATTAAAGATGTTGTAAATGGTTCCAATATCATTGGTAAAATCACTGGAGCTATTTGTGCTGAAGCCTCAGATTTCAAGAAAAAACTCGAGAATTTTATTGCTGAAGTTAAAAAGCTTTCCGATAAGTCTTTGGAAGATAAATTAAAAAAGGCTGAAGATTGGTTAAAAATGACCAACACTGTTTTAGATAAGGCAGGTGACTTGGTTGACAATATTTTTAAAGATGCAGATAAAAATGGCCTGCCCGATTGGTTTGATTTACTCTCGAATGAATGGAACAAATTATCGGTTGCCGATTTAATGCCAGGTAAATTAGATGAGGCAGTTATTGCAAAATTAAATGCATTTAAAGCCAAGGTCGATGAATGGCTTAAAAAGGCTACTGCAGAATTGAGCCCTGCTATCAAAGATAAAATTGCAACTGCAAAAATGTGGGTTGCCAATATTCAAAAACTCATAGATCTTACCCAAAAAGGAAAAGAATTTATCGATGATTTGAAAAATAAGGATTTCAATGCCATCTATGACAAACTGAAATCACTTTGGGACGAACTTGATAAGACAGGAGATGTCTTTGCCGGAACCGATATTGATAATAAACTGCTTGATAAGCTTAAAGAACTAAAATCGAAGGCCGAGAATTTTGCTTCCATTGCAAATTCACTTATTAAGAAGTTGCCCGGCGGAGATAAGCTAGGCGATGTGGAGAGCTGGATTAAAAAAGCGATGGAAATAGCTACTGAAATGGCTAAGGGCGAAGATGTTGTAGGCAAATACCTCGAATTGGCCAAGCAATGGGCCCAAGGCGAAATTAAAAAAGTAGTAGATGGCGCTAAAGAAGTAAGTGCCGAAGTAGCAGGTGAGGTCTCAGGTTTTATCAATGAAGTGAAAAAATTCATGGCAGGTGCATCTAGCCTCAAGAAAGGAGATTTCGCTGATAAAATTAATGCTGCAGCCGAATGGATAAAATCATCAGAAACTATCCTCGATAAGGCATCCGATATTATTGGTCTCGCACTGGGAGATGCTGATAAAAATAATTTGCCCGACTGGTACGATAAACTTGCTGAAATTTGGGATAAGAACCTTAAAGGTAAAGATCTGATACCGGGCATGGATTTCGATGATGCGCTCATTGGAAAGTTGAATGTTTTCAAGACTGAAGCTGAAAAATGGTTAGCTAAAGCAGTGGGAATGGAAGCTGAGCTCAAAGAAAAAATTGAAAATGTAAGACAGTGGATAGATACCGGATCGAAATTTCTCAAAGAGGCTGCGGGTTTTGTAAGAGACATTAAAGAGGGTGATTTATTGTCTGTTTTTGATAAGCTAAAGAACGGATATGTTGCATTGGGTAATATCGACGATATTCTAAAAGGAACCAACGTTGATAACAAAATACTGGATGCTATTAAAAATTTAAAAGAAGATGCAGAATCCTGGATTGCCAATAAGCTTACTGGCGGCAGGGCTGAAGGTAAAATGACTGAAGAGGTTAAAGAAATTCTTTCTGTAACAGATGATTTAATAACTTATCTGTTAACCAAGCAAAAAGTTGTAGATTATCGTCAAGAATATTCCGAAGACCAGATTGTTATAACAGACCCGCAGGGAAGAGAATTGAATCAACAGCAGGTTGATGATTTAATTGGTGAATTTACAGGGGGTAAAACTGATTCAATTAATAATTTATTGGTTGATATTATAAACAGGATTAACCAGGAAATGCTCTCTCTTGGTCTTGAAATTGATGCTGCATTCAGAAAGACAATTGCTGCAGGTTCTGGAGCTGCTAAAGTTTTTTTGAATGCAAAAGAAACTTTCGATGAGATCATGAAAAAGCAGAAAATGCTGGATAATCTATTGGTCAAAATACGTGGATTTGTCGTGACTGCTATCACTGCTGCCCTTATACCTGTTAATCCGGTTTTAGCTGGAGTTGTGAATAAATTATTGAGTGGCACCTTGACAGACTTTACCAAATTGGCAGGATTTCTTGGCAAAACAGCTGCAGAAAACAGCAGTGGAGCACTTGGTACAATTGGAAAAGTAGTCGATGCCTTACTTCCAAGCGAAGACACTTCTGCCATTCAAAGTGCAGAAGCACAAGGTTTTATTGGGTTGAATCAAATGTTTGTTATAGGTGTAACTGAAAAATATGAGTATGTTAAATCCTATGTCTCCAAATTGAGTAAAGAAATTGATACTATCTTTAAAACGCTTTAC
The DNA here is from genome assembly GCA_945888475.1 of Saprospira grandis DSM 2844. Lineage (GTDB taxonomy): Bacteria > Bacteroidota > Bacteroidia > Chitinophagales > Saprospiraceae > Saprospira > Saprospira grandis_C. The sequence continues at coordinate 19,009 of CAMDAB010000048.1, forward strand.
AAATTGTCACAGGAAGGCATAGAAAATGCTAAATCCTCCGTAGCAGGCGCCGCCGACAGATGGAAAAATCTTCATGGTCAGATTCAGGATAAATATATCAACGCCAAAAGTACCAGAATTAACGAGAATGCAGCACTCTGGCTCTTTATCCGTGCTCAATTTGCACAATGGCTTATAGGAAAAAAAGATACAATGTTCAAAGACAATGTAATTGATGCGCTGACAAAATATAAAATTATGTCTGAAGCAGGTGTTGAATGGGAGAAAGGTGCCGGTACTGATATTGCAAAATCATTAGGATGGTTATTGGGCGGTTGGGCTAGTTTTGGTTTAGATAAAAAAGTGAAAAAATTGAATGAGTGGGCAGATAAAGAATCAGGAAAACTGCAAGATGTTAAGATATGGAGTGCTGTATTTAATTAATTTCTCCTTTAGTGTTTTATTTGAGTACATGTATAGAGCGCTGATTCTTCACAAATAATTTTATTTTTTATACACTTTTGCACTTTTTTTCCGAATATTGTCAAAAATGTATTTATGGAAAGAAGAATCGGCTGTCTACTCATTACCAACCGTGGTGAAATTGCCAGAAGAATTATTAGAACTTGTCGAAAACTGGGCATAAAATCGGCTGTAATTTATAGCAGTGCAGATTCAGAAATGCCCTTTGTACGCGAAGCAGATGTGGCTGTTTTAATGGAGGGGAATCAACTGTCCGATACCTATCTGAATATAGCTAAAATACTTGAGGCAGCACGACTTATAAAAGCAGATGCAATTCATCCTGCTTACGGATTTTTAAGTGAAAATGCAGATTTTGCTCAATGCGTTATAGATGAAGGGCTCTTTTGGGTTGGTCCTAATCCGAATGCCATAGCGCAAATGGGATTAAAAGCCAATGCCAAGGAAATTGCCATTTCTGCCAATGTTCCTGTCATACCGGGCTACAGTGGGTCGGAGCAGGGTGTTGAGTTTCTTTACAACAAAGGTATCGAAATTGGTTTTCCTTTACTGCTGAAAGCATCGGCTGGAGGTGGAGGTAAAGGGATGCGCATTGTACATGAGGCTCAGTTTCTTAAAGATGCTATTGAAGGGGCTGCCCGCGAGGCAGAAAAAAGTTTTGGAAACCCTTCTCTGCTTATCGAACGTTATTTTCCATCGGCTCGTCATATCGAAATTCAGGTATTGGGCGATAAACATGGAAATATTATTCATCTGTTCGAGCGTGAATGCAGTCTGCAGCGTCGTTATCAGAAAATTGCCGAAGAGTCACCTTCGCCTGCGCTGAGTGAAGATTTAAGAAAAAAAATAGCAGATTCGGCACTGAATCTTTGTCGGAAAATAGGCTATGACAATGCCGGAACAGTAGAGTTTATCTATGCTGAAAATGATGGCTTTTATTTTCTTGAAGTCAATACCCGACTTCAGGTTGAACATCCGGTAACAGAAGCAATCTGCGCTATCGATTTGGTTGAATGGCAAATTAGAATTGCTGAAGGCGAAAAGTTGACACTTAAACAGGAAGATATCAGTCAAAAAGGGTATGCCCTCGAATGCAGGCTCTATGCTGAAAATCCCCTAAATAATTTTCTTCCGGCTATTGGTAAAATCTTCGATTGGTACGCACCTGAAGAAAGCGGAATCAGAATAGACGCAGCGGTTGAAAAAGGTTCTGAAATTGGTATCATGTTCGATCCAATGATTGCTAAAATCATTTGTCATGACAAGGACCGTTTTTCAGCAATTAGAAAAATGTCATATTATTTGAAAAAAATCCGATGCCAGGGCTTAAAGACAAATCAGCTATTTTTGATTAAGTTGATACAAAATCAACATTTTATCAATGGAGATTATAATACGCATTTCATTTCTGACAAATTTCCTATCGCTCAGGAACTATCTATATCAGAAGCACAAAAATTTGAATCTGCATTGGCTCTTTTATTGTTCAGAATTAATAATAGAGCTTCGCAAAAAAACAATCCCCAGATTCCATCTGGTTGGAGAAATAACTATTTTCAAGACCAGAAAGAGACTTTTTTTGTAGCAGGTGAAGTCCTTGAAATTCAATACCGTCAGTTAAACGAGGATCAATTTTCTGTAAAATTCAAACAGATCTCATATCAACTTAATTTAAGTGCAGTTACAGAAAACCAAATAAGATTTATTTTAAATAATTGCCAGCAGACTTACTATGTTGCCGAAACTGTAGAAAAAACATATTTTGTGCATCATCCCGAAGCTGCTTCCATCGAAATACAGGTTAAAGATCGCTATCCGGCAAAAAAACTTGAAAAAATTAAGGGGGGATACGAAGCTCCAATGCCAGGAGAGATTTTAAAAATTTTAGTTAGTCCTGGACAAGAGGTTGATGAAGGAAGCCCGCTTATAATTTTAGTCTCTATGAAAATGGAAAATACGGTTTCGGCTGCAGCGGCAGGAATTGTAACCGATATTTTTGTAAAAGAAGGCGAGTTGGTTTCGGCATCGAAACTACTATTGAGTCTTACTGAAATCACATCATCGCATGCAGACTAAGCTGCATTATATTCGTTTTGGAAGCGGCCCGCGTACATTGATAGCATTTCATGGATTTGCTGACCGTGCAGAACTTTTTTTAAATTTAAGGGATGCGCTCGAAGATAGGTTTACTGTTATAGCTATTGATTTGCCTTTTCACGGTCAGAGCATTTGGTCTGCTTCAGAATTTTATCCTGAAGAAATTAGAGATGCTGTTTCAGAAATTTTAGAAAAAGAAGGTGTTGACGGCGAATTTACGTTGATGGGACACAGTATGGGCGGTAGAATAATACTGGCGCTAACTCCTTATTTTAAAGACAGTATTGAGTCTTATATCATGTTATCTCCTGCGGGTTTTCAGGGTACATTGTCGGATTCAAAGTTGCTATTTCCCAAGTTTATCCGAAAATTTCTTAAAAAGCTTACTTCGAAACCTTTTTTTATCATTGCAATTTTTCGCCTGGGCAAATTTTTAGGAATTATAAACAGAGGAACCCTTAATTTCCTAAAAAAGCAATTCGAATTTCCTGAGAGAAGAAAAAGGCTTTTCGATTGTTGGATTTCACTTTATAACTTTCCAATTGATTTAAAATCGTTTAAAAAAAATCTAATTGAAGAAAAGACAAAGCTTCATTTTTTTTACGGTACACAAGATTATATCACACCTGCCAAATATGCTAAGAAATTTATTTCCGATATTCCAAACGCAGAGCTTACAATGGTTGATGATGGTCATTATTTTCTCAAAGCTCCCCTTGTAGCAGTATTAAAGACTGCAGAAATCTGACAAAAACGCACTCGGCATATTTATTGAAATTCAGCAATGTGAACAATAGTGAAATTACCAAATATTCGGCACTTCAGCAAATTATCCAAGAAATTTTCTAACTTTTACATTGGTAAATTGTTTCTTGAACTGACATATTGGCTGATTTGATGACAAAATTATACAAATTAAGATGCAAAGGAGAAAAGACAGATTGGGTAAAAATGAAGATATGGATGCCATGCCAATTTTAGATTTGGACAAGGCAGAAGATGACAAAATGCAGCTGGAAGTTTATGACCCTATACTTGCTATACTTCCACTTAAAAATATGGTATTGCTTCCCGGTATTGTATTGCCTGTTACCATTGGCAGAGAAAAATCGCTTGCTGCTGTAAATAATGCATACAATGGTAATAAAACCCTGGCAGTAACTGCTCAGAAAAGTGCAGATGTTGAAGACCCCGAATTTGATGACCTTTTCGAAACAGGTGTTGTTGCGAAAATTATCAAGCTCATTAAAATGCCCGACGGAACTTCTACCGCAATTTTACAAGGCAGACGACGTTTCCGGATTTTGGGACTTTCGGCCAAAGAGCCATATTTGACCGCTGAAATTGAAGCGCTCAATGATATAGCTTTTGAAGATGAGATGGTATTAAGCGCACTGACATCTGCAATGAAAGATATGGCTTTGAAAATTGTTGAAGTATCTCCACATTTGCCAAAAGAGGCTATGACTATGCTGAATGGAATTTCAAATCCAAATTTTCTAATGCATTTTATAGCTTCAAACTTAAGTATTGAAGTTCATGAGAAACAGCAGATTATTGAAACGGCTGATTTGAAGGAAAGAGCTGAACTGATATTGTCGTTGATGTCTAATGAACTCATAATGTTGGAATTGAAATCAGAAATAGAGGATAAGGTTCGCAATGATATGGAAAAACAACAACGCGACTTTATTCTTAATCAGCAAATGCGTGTAATTCAGGATGAATTGGGCGACAATTCGCAGGAGGACATAGAAGAACTTAAAAAAAGAGCTACTGAAAAGAAATGGCCGCAATATGCCAAAGATAAATTTGACAAGGAGATAAAGAAGCTTCAGCGTATGAATCCGATGGTGCCTGAGCATTCCATCACCATTAATTATCTCGAACTCATGCTCGATTTGCCATGGGACACCTATACCGAGGATAATTTCGACCTTGATTTTGCTGAGGATATTTTAAGCGCGGATCATTTTGGATTAGATAAAGTAAAGGATCGAATTACCGAATATCTGGCTGTACTTAAATTGCGTCAGGATATGAAGGCGCCCATTCTATGTCTGGTTGGCCCTCCCGGTGTTGGAAAAACTTCATTGGGCAAATCTATTGCTAGAGCACTAGGGCGACAGTATATTCGGATGTCTTTGGGCGGTTTACACGATGAGGCCGAATTGCGCGGACATCGTAAAACTTATATCGGAGCTATGCCCGGACGAATTTTACAGTCTTTGAAAAAAGCAGGGGCGTCAAATCCCGTTTTTATTTTGGATGAAATCGATAAAATTGGCAATAGTTTCAGAGGCGACCCATCTTCGGCATTGCTCGAAATCCTTGATCCGGAGCAGAACAATAGTTTTTATGACAATTATCTCGAATTGGAATACGACCTCTCGAAGGTACTTTTTATAGCAACATCCAATTCCTTATCTAGTATTCAGCCTGCCTTGCTCGACCGTATGGAAATTATTGAAGTAAGCGGTTATTCGGTCGAAGAAAAAATGGAAATAGTCAAGCGACACCTTATTCCCAAACAGTTGAAGGAACATGGCTTGGAAGAAAAACATTTTGAAATTGAAGCTGATGCACTCTTAGGATTGGTTAAAGATTATACACGCGAGTCGGGTGTACGTTCACTCGAGCGTGAAGTGGCAAGGCTAATGCGTTTCGTGGCAAAAAAAGTCGCCATGAATGAGCATTATAGTGCCGTTATCAAAGCCCAAGACCTGGAACCTATTCTTGGTGCCAAAAAAGTAGTCATGGATATGTACGAAGAGAAACAAGGCGCCGGAGTTGCTGTTGGTTTAGCCTGGACGCAGGTTGGTGGCGATATTCTTTTCATAGAGGCAAGCCTCAGCAAAGGCAAAGGTAAACTTATACTCACCGGAAGTTTAGGCGATGTGATGAAGGAATCTGCTTCTGCTGCTTTGAGTTATTTGCGTGCAAATTCTAATCTGCTTGGCTTTCCGGTTGAAAAATTCGATGAAACTGATGTGCATATCCATGTACCTGCAGGTGCAATACCAAAAGACGGACCTTCGGCTGGTATAACTATGCTAAGTGCCCTTGCATCAGCGTTTACAGATAAGCCACTTCGTCCTTACACAGCTATGACCGGTGAAATTACCTTGCGCGGCAGAGTGTTGCGTGTCGGTGGAATCAAAGAAAAAATCCTAGCAGCAAAAAGGGCAGGAGTGAAGGATATTATTCTTTGTTATGATAATAAACAAGATATTGATGAAATAAATAAGGAATATCTCGAAGGGCTCAGTTTTCACTTTGTGCACCGAATGGAAGAGGTTTTGGACTTTGTACTTAAAAGTAAGTAATTTTAATTCTCAAATTGAATCAATATGAATGTAATTATAAGCGGCGCTTCAAAAGGCATTGGCAGGGCATTGGCAGAACTTTTTGCATCTAAAGGTGCCAATCTCGCAATTTGCGCCAGATCTGTCGAAGATATTGGAGCATTTGGAAATGAA
>CAMDAB010000049.1 GCA_945888475.1 Saprospira grandis DSM 2844
TACAGCCAGACCGAAAGCATCCAAATCAATATATTTGACATCAAAGGACAAATGGTAAAAACAATCGTCTCTAGCGATAACAACGGTCAAGGCAAATTCAACAGCGAAACATGGAACGCTGCCGACGAAGCAGGCAATCCACTCAGCGCTGGTGTTTATTTCTACAGCATCACTGCTGAAGACAATAATGGTAACATCAATAGCATCGCTGCAAAATCAAATATTCAGATAAGATAGCAGATTATCAGATATCAGATTATCAGACATCAGCTATTTATAATTGGCTAAGAGCTGAAAATCTGCCTTCTGAAAATCTGAAAATCTATAATATAATTGAGATAGTTTTTTTGAGTTAATTTGTTAGGAATGGGCTGCCTGGAGAGGTGGCCTTTTTTTGTTAGATTGTCAGATTATTAGACATCAGAAGTCAGCTTTTATAGCTGATAATCCGACTTCTGAAAATCTGAAGATCTGTAACTACTTCAAACTATTAAGACTAAATAATAAAGAAGCATAAATCATTCTGCCAATAGTTGGACCGCCATAGATCTCGCGTCTTTGGTTATTAAGCAGGTTTGAAGAGCCCATGCGTACAGTCATCGTGTGCTTTTTGTAATCGATTGCATAGTTCAACTGCAGGTCCCAAATATTATAAGATGGAACAATACCTGTTCCGAAGGGACTTTGCCACTCGAATTGGTCTACCCATTGGAAGCTGGTACTGAATCCAAGTCCTTTCCAGATTCTGTTGCCCGATAAGGTAAGATTTACTTTATGTTCAGGAGTATTGAAACCGGGAATGATTTCATCTTCCAAATCGGTTGTTAGTAGTCTGGCAAAGGTATAGTTTGTTCCTGCCTGAAGCTTTTTGCTGATAAAGTAGGTCAGACCAACACCGGCACCAAATGACTGAACAGCTTTTGAACTATTAACCGGAATTTGATAATTTTCATAATTGCGGGTAACTATGGCATCGAATCCGCTTTCTTCGCCTGCAACAGCGCCGCTCATAGGACGTGCAACCCTTACATCTCCAATGAAATTTGTATAACGGTTCCAGTAAACATCGGCATCGACATAAAGCTTTTTGAAGAAAATACCGCGGTATCCAACTTCAGCAGTGAAAACCTGTTCGGGTTTGAGTGGGCCATAGCTGATTGTTTTAAGGATATTAGGGTCCACTGCATTCAAATCTTGGTTCACAGCTACAAGACTATCGCGGAAGGCTGTGACAGAATTGAGCGTGTAAAGATTATCGAAACCATTCAAATTTCCTAATAGGGTAATTGGTCCCAAATCGAGCAGAATAAACTGATTCTGTAGGGTAGGGGTGCGGAAAGCTGACTGTGCTCCGATTCTGAAATTATGAGAAAGATAATTGTAAGAAATTGATAGCCTTGGCGAGAATTGAGGTTGAAAATTCTGATTTTTATCGATTCTCACAGAGGCCTGTATTTTAAGTCGGTCATTCATCAAACGCTTGGTAGCCTGAACATAAGCACCCATTTCCCAAACACTCAATCGATTGAAATCTCCTTTAGGATTGGCCGTTCCATTGGCAAGCGTGTCTCCAGGATTAAGAATAGTATCTGAGAAAATAGTACCGAATGATCGTGGTGCATAGTAACGGAAATTTGCTCCAGCCTGCAGGTCGAGCCATTTTACCATATCAAAATTATACTGACCGTCGACATGATAGAAGGAAGAGCGGTCTACGAATAAGGAGCCATTTTGCAAGTCGGCACTGGTAATAATGGTATTTCTGACCGAATCAAACTCAGGAGAACCTGCCTGGTACCAACTAGCATTGGCAGCAGCAAGTGCCGCATTGGTGGCACTATCCACCATCCAGTTTTGAGCATCATTGTCAAAATCATTGTTCAGATTGCCAAGGGTTTCGAAGAAGGTTGAAAGATAAGTCGGGACCCAATTGGCGCTGATTGAAGCTCTAGAAACATTGATACCTGTAAAAACTGCATCATAAGATTTTCCTGCATCCTCCAATGTTCCATATGCCTTGACAAGATAATTTTTACCCTTCATTTCCAATTTGTGTTGCTGGAAAAGAATGTCTCGGATGGCATAACGGTTAGCGCCCTGATAAACTGCAGAGCCAAGGCCAAATTTTCCAGTGTATGAAAGTTCGGTCTGTGGATTGAAACGATAATGCAGTCCAAGGCCTGCCTTGAGGCTTCTTACATTGTTATCGGCAAGTTGGTTTTCCAAATAACCCGGTGCAGTGACCTGTTTTCTGTTCAGCCCCAATTGTCCAACAACCGGATTGAACTCAATATAATTGTTCAATGCAACCCACTGATCTCGGTCGGCCTGTGACAGATTCTGATTGTACTGCTGTTGTGAAACGATGGAGCTCAGGTTAATTTCAGTGCTGATGTCACCATAACGGTTGGCAACTTCATCATCTGCTATCCAATCCTGCATACTGAGGTAAGAACCAGTAAGTTTTAGGGCAAATTTCTTTTCTTTTCCGAAGGCCTTGGCAAAGCGGAAATTGCCCTCAATCCAGTCTCTGCTGCCGCCTTTTATTTCGACATCAAGCCCTTGATAATCATAAGGGTTCTTGGTTATCATATTTACAACACCCTGGAATGCATTGGCACCATAAAGGGCAGAAGCCGGACCCGTAATAATTTCAACACTTTCGATATCGAGCGGACCTGCGCCTACGAGATTTCCTACAGGGAAGTTAAGACCGGGAGCCTGATTGTCCATGCCATCGACAAACTGAACTACCCTTACAGGAGAAGTATTGTTGAATCCACGCATATTAATAGCCTGAAAACCTGCACTGGAGGTATTGATATCCACCCCGCGCAAATTTCTGAATCCGTCGTAGAAATTACCACCGGCAGATGAGACAATCTGCTGTGAAGTAACTTTTTGAATGCTAACGGGTGATTGAAGTATATTTTCTGCTACTCTGGAACCTGAAATAACTACTTCCCCTCCTGTGATATAAGAAGCTTCAAGCGCAATATCTATCTGCAAATCAGTTGAAATGACCGTTTTTTTGATTTCATCGAAACCGATAAAGGTAAAGGACAAGGTATAACTTGCCTTTGCAGAAAAATCCAGATCGATGCTGTAATTTCCATTTTCGTCGCTCGTAGTGCCAGCTCCCGATTCAACGACGCCTATGTTGGCAAAAGCAAGAGGACTGCCATTCGTAGCATCCGTAATTTTTCCTTTTACTGTAATGTTTTGGGCTTTAGAAAAACCGATAAATACTAAGCTTAGTATAAAAATTGATAAAATGCTTTTGTAGTTCATACTGGTTCAAGGTTTTAAGTTTCGTCGAAAAATAGAAATATTTTTAAAAAAAATATAAATTGTATTTCATTTTTTTTAACAAATATGTATTTTTGATTCTAATAGTTCGCAATATAAAATATCGATATTTATGAAATTAACATTTTTTATAACGCTGATTGCACTATTTTGCTGCTCAGCAAATGCTCAAAACAACAATGGTCAGCTCGATAATATTGAGGAATTGGCCACCAAATTTACCATACCGGTGACTATGCCCGATGGCATCAATCTGATGACGGATGTTTATCTTCCGATATTAAGAGATTCACTATTGGTTACGGTAAATATTCCTCTGGTAGGAAATCAGACCATTCAGCTTTTACCCAAAGGCATACAATATATTATGTATGATTCGGTCAATGGTCAACCCAATCCAAATCCTTTTCAGTTACCAATGGTTTTTTCAAGAACGCCTTATAATAAAGGAACTTGGGATGGAGTAGCTGCCCCCGTTAATATTTTGGGATATTCCTATGCAGTACAGGATATGCGCGGAAGATATTCATCGGAGGGTGTGTATTTGCCGCTTTACAGCGATGGTTGGGATAAAAATCCTTATCATTCTAACTATGGACATGTACTGGACGTTACGCAGCTTTCTGATCCCAGAAATGGTAATAAACACGAGGATGGTTACAATTCTATTCAGTATATCCTTGATAAAGACTGGATGTGGGACAATGACGGCGATGGTATCAAAGAAACACAGGCCAAGCTCACCAATGGTCGTATCGGTATGTTTGGAGCATCGGCTTTGGGTTACAATCAATATCAGGCAGCTGCGGCACGCAAGGTTGATCCTTCACAGCCCGGTTTGAAGTGTTTAATTCCAATTGTGGCAACGCAGGAATTTTTTAAAAGTACAGGATTTCAAAATGGTGTTTTCCGCGACCAATTGGTCAACGGTTGGCTCAAAGGTCAGATTTTTACAGGTACGGACGATGATTTGAATGCCATTGATAATGATATTGATAATGATATGCATTCTGCCACCGATTATGGTTTGTCTAATAAGTTCGAAGCCGCTAATCGTGCCATCAGCCATTTTTCCTCTGTTCGCTACAATGGCAGTCCTGCCGGCTATTATCCCAATAGTATAGGACGTGTAGATATGGACGCATCGCATGCACCTGTAAATGCTCAGGGGCTAGGCGATCCTAACGGAACTGTAAACCGCTACACCAATATGGAGGTGCCAATGTACCATTTTACCGGCTGGTGGGATATTTTTATCGACGGACAGATTGAGACATGGAAACTGTTAAAAACGCATCTCGATCCTAATAAAAAAGCAAAGTATTTACAGAAATTGGTTATTGGTCCTTGGGCACATCAGACAATGGGTAGCCGTACAACAGGCGATATGACCTATCCCGAAAATGTGGGCGATATTGTCGGTTTCAGTCTCGATGATTTCTCTAACACCGATTTGCCAATATCAAAGGCGCTTCAGTCGGAAATTATCTCCTGGTACCGTTACAATATGAACTACGATTCTACTCAGTTTTTGGGAGAGCCAAAGGCTTTCATTCCTGAGTCGACTCGTTGGAACACCGTCGCTACAGTGTTTCAAATTCGATTCCCTGCCGAAGATTATAAGGTGCCACTGAATCAGCTGATTGCTTTTATGAATGGTACTGAACCGCTCAGAGGTGTAAAAATTGCAGTGAGAGATATTTTAACTCAGAATCAGAATCTGATCAGTTTAGATATTCCAGCACTTGGCAATCCACTCATTCCCGGCTTGGATGATGGTGAAATCAATGCCATTCCATATAAAGATTTTCGTCAGGTGCCCGATATCCGTTATTATGTGGTTGGTCCGGTCGATGACGGTACCAATGTAAATAATGGTATTGGTAACTATTGGTTTGCCGCCAATGAATTTCCACTCACAAGCGGTATTCGCTGGGACAATTATTACCTGCACCAAAATGGTACGATTGACAGAAATGCACCACAATCCAATGAAGGATTCAAAATGTATGTGCACGATCCAGAGGATCCTATCAGAACCATCGGAGGAGGCAATATGATCGTCAAAACGCCCGATGGGCAGCGTACCAGTCAGGGTCAGTTCGACCTTACTGAATGGTCACAATATACCATGGATCGTCCCGGTGTCATCCAGTTCGAAACCTCAACTTTGAACGATACGGTAAGTATTATGGGCTTTCCAAAAGCAGTGCTTTATGCAAAATCGAATCCGGCTGGCGCTTTAAACGGACCTACCGATACTGATTTCTTTGTACGTATTGTAGATGTGTATCCCGATGGTCGCGAGCTTTTTGTTGCCGAGGGCTGTGTTAATGCCAGAGGTCGAGCTTATGCCAGATCTATTTTTGATGGTCAGGAAAATGACAATGCGCCTTTTACTAATATCAATATTGGTGAGATTTATGAATATGCTTTTGAAATGCTGCCAATTGCTTATACCTTTGGACGTCAGCACAAAATTAAAATACTCATCAGCAGCAGTAATTACACCCGTTATCAGGTGAATCCCAATTTGCCTATCAATGATGGTGAATTCTTCCGCCGCCGTCCGGGCGATGGTCAGACCTATACTTTTAATGGGGTTGAAATGTCTCCGCGCATCGCAGTAAACAGAGTTGCTTTCTCACCCGAGCACCCTTCGCACATCAAATTGCCTGTTTTTGACAGAAACTTGGTTGCTACCGAAGAGGCGGCCGGAGCTGTCAGACCATCTTACAATATGATGCTGTATCCAAATCCGGCACAAAACCAGACCGTTGTGTATTTGAACTATGCATCTGACTTTAGAGTTTCACTTTTTGATATCTCCGGAAAACTCTTGCAGGAAGAAAATTACAGTGGCGAACAATATATACTCGATACCGAAAAACTGCCAAAAGGTATGTACATTGTTACAGTATTCGATACCGAAAGCGGCAGAAAATTCTCGCAAAAACTGGTTAAAAATTAAGCGCTTAAACAAACTTAATGGGCTGCTCGAAGTATTTGCGGGCAGCCTTTTTTGTATTAAGGAACTAAATTTTAAATATTATTGTTAAATCTGCATTCTGATGACGTCAATCAGATAGGAAAAGTGGTGGTCAACGATTCAGATACAAGCCGCTTTTCCGTTTTTTAATCAGTAAATTTACCAAACAAATGAGCCTATTAAGAGTCATTCTCTGTATTATTTTCCCTCCGCTTGCTGTAGCCGATAAGGGCTGTGGTTCCTTTTTGATCGTACTTATACTCACCTGCCTGGGTTGGATTCCCGGCGTTATTGGCAGTTTGATTATTTGTAATAAGGATAAATAGTGTCAGAACAGGATTTTAAAAGATTATAGGATGGACAAGATTCGAAAATCCTGTCTATCTTGAAAATGTCAGAACAGGATTTTAAAAGATTATGGGATGGACAAGATTTATACAATTTGCAGTATCCTGTCAATCAAGAAATCCAGTAATCCTGTGCAGACAAAAAAAATGTCAGAACAGGATTGGAAAAGATTATGGGATGGACAAGATTTTTTAACCCGAATGATTAGAAAGATTACAGGAAGAACATGATTTTTATAGCATAAACACAAAAGAATCCTGTCAATCAAGAAATCCAGTAATCTTGTTCTGGACAATTATAAATAAAAAAATATGGAAAATATGAAATTTGAAGACATTAACGAACTTACGCACAAGATAATCGGTTGCGCCATGCAGGTGCATGGTGAAATGGGTAATGGTTTTCAGGAACTTATATATCAGCGTGCATTGGCTATTGAAATGCGCTATGCAGGATTGGAATTTGAAAGAGAAAAGGAAATGAAGATTTATTATAGGGGCGAAGACATTGGGACAAGAAGGGTTGATTTTTTTGTGGAAGGTAGCGTAATGGTTGAACTGAAAGCCGTTGAAAAATTGGAGGATGTGCATAAGGCACAGGCAATTAACTACTGCGAAGCCTACCATATTGCAGACGGGCTATTAATAAATTTTGGTGGCAGAAGTTTAGATTTTAAAAGGGTTTACAATAAGAATCTTGTTAAAAAAATGTCAGAACAGGATTTTAAAAGATTATAGGAACACAAAAGAAACCTGTCAATCAAGAAATCCAGTAAACCTGTGCAGACAAAAAAAAATGTCAGAACAGGATTATAAAAAGATTATGGGATGGACAAGATTTTTTAACCCGAATGATTAGAAAGATTACAGGAAGAACAAGATTTTTAAAGCATAAACACAAAATAATCCTGTCAATCAAGAAATCAAGTAATCCTGTGCAGACAAAAAAAATGTCAGTACATGATTGGAAAAGATTAAGAGATGGACAAGATTTTTTAACCCGAATGATTAGAAAGATTACAGGATAGACATGATTTTTATAGCATAAGCACAAAAGAATCCTGTCAATCTTGAAATCAAGAAATCCTGTGCAGACAAAAAAAAATGTCAGAACAGGATTGGAAGCATTTCCTTAACAACGGTTATGTATACCAAAAAAAAAGCTCCCAACTTTCGTCAGGAGCTTATTTTATTAAACAGCAGAATTGCTAATTGCTACAACATTTCATAAATACCGGCAATACCCTGACCACCGCCCACACAGGCAGAAATCATTCCGTATTTAAGGTCGCGGCGGCGCATTTCATTGAATAGTTGAACCGATAATTTGGCACCGCTGCATCCGAGCGGGTGACCCAAAGCGATGGCACCACCATTTACATTGATGATATCGGGATTGAGGCCCAACTCGCGCACTACAGCCAATGACTGAGCAGCAAAGGCTTCGTTCAATTCAATTAATTGCAGGTCGTTCTGACTGATGCCGGCCTGTTTCAATGCCTTTGGAATGGCCACGCAAGGACCAATACCCATATAGAGTGGCTCCACGCCGCCAACTGCGCAGGCAGCCATACGGGCAATGGGCTTGAGATTGAGCTGTTTCACCATTTCTTCGCTTACTACGAGGACAAATGCTGCACCATCGGATGTTTGAGATGAATTACCTGCGGTAACGCTGCCACCCATAGCAAAAGCCGGTTTTAGCGCTGCAAGTCCTTCGATCGTTGTATCGCGGCGTACACCTTCGTCTTCGCTCACAGTCCAGCTGCGTTCTTTGCGCTTGCCATCCTGAACATAGACTTCTTTTACATTCACCGGCACAATTTCTCCTTCGAAAAGTTTGTTGTCCAATGCTTTTGCTGCATTCATGTGTGAGCGGTAGGCAAAGGCATCCTGATCTTCACGGGAGATGTTGTATTTCTGTGCAACAGCCTCGGCTGTTAGTCCCATTCCTACAAGGTAATCGGGATGTTCGGCTGCTACGCCGTAGTTTGGCGCCAGTTTGTAACCGGTCATTGGTATAAGGCTCATGCTCTCGGTGCCGCCGGCAACAAATACATGTCCCATGCCTGCGCGGATTTTGGCAACTGCCAGTGCTATTGACTCAAGGCCCGATGCGCAATAGCGGTTGATGGTCATCCCGGCAACTGATTTGCCCAGGGCGCGCATCGAAATCTGTCGGCCGATCTGCAAGCCTTGTTCCCCTTCGGGATTGGCGCAGCCAACAAATACATCGTCGACCAATGCGGGGTCAACTTCTGGTACCTGAGCCATCAGGTGTTTGATAACTTCTACGGCTAAATCATCGCTGCGCATGAATCGGAATCCGCCTTTTTTGGATCTTCCTACGGCGCTGCGGTAGCCGGCTATGATGTATGCTTCCATTTTTAAGTGTTTAATTGAGAATATTTAATTAAAAAAAAGATTTTCAGATTTTCAGAAGTCAGATTCTCAGCTACTTTAATTTTTCAATAAAAGTCATGGTCATTTTTTGTATTTCGATCAATTCTTTATTGATTTCTTCGAAATCAGCATTTGATAAGTATTCAAGGTCATTTGCAATGATACATTGGCACTCAAGTTCAGCAGCAGAGCCCAAGGTATAGGTAAGAAAAGTTTTCAGATAGGCATCGGATTTTCTTCCGCACCCTTCTGCAATGTTCGATATAATTGAAATTGATGCTCTTCTCATCTGTGCCGTAATTCCAAATTGCTCATCTTTAGGAAAGGTCTTCGTTACCTCGTAAATTCGTTTCGTAACATTTCGACCCTTCTGCCAAATTTGCAAATCTTTAAATCTATGCATTTGAAATGTTTTTGACTTTTAAATAAAATAGTTAAAATTCTTATAATCTGATATCTGACGTCTGACAATCTTAAAGTGTAAAAAGCTGATAATCTGATATCTTACGTCTACAATCTTAAAGTGTAAAAAGCTGATAATCTGATATCTGACGTCTGACAATCTTAAAGTGTAAAAAGCTGATAATCTGATATCTGACGTCTACAATCTTAAAGTGTAAAAAGCTGATAATCTGATATCTGACGTCTGACAATCTAATTACGCAACGGCTTCCCTGTCGACAACATCGCCTGAATTCTCTCCAGCGTTTTTTGCTCACCACAAAGACTCAGGAAAGCTTCGCGTTCAACATCCAAAAGATATTGTTCCGAAACCATTTGAGGAGCAGAGAGATCGCCACCGCAGAGTACATAGGCAATTTTCTTGGCAATTTTGATGTCGTGATCGCTGGCATATTTACCCAGACGCAAAGTCTCAGCAGCAACGTAAAGCGCACCCAAACCAATGCGGCCCATGACATAGACATCGTTGCGCGGAGCAGGCTGAATATATCCGGCCTCAGCCAAAGAAAGTACTTCACGTTTTGCTTCCATCAAAGTACGTGTGCTATTGATACAGATACGGTCCACGCCCTTGCGCAGATAGCCCTCTTTGAAAGCCTTGCTGGCAGAAGTGGCTACTGATGCCATTGCAATGGTTTTGAATTTGTCGATTAGAATCGGCACATGTGTTTCTTCTTTGTGGAAAGCATCGGAGGCACGTACTGCAAATTCCTTGGTGCCAGCACCGCCAGGAATAAGACCCACGCCAACTTCTACCAAACCAATGTAGGATTCTGCCGAAGCGACTACTGCATCTGAGTGCATGGCCATTTCGCAGCCACCACCAAACACATAGCCCTGTGTAGCAACCACCACCGGAATATTGGAGTAGCGCAGGCGCATATTCATTTGCTGGAAAGCATGAATCGCCATATTCAGTTCATCCCATTCCTGCTCATAAGCCATACCAGCAATCAACATCAGATTGGCACCCACAGAGAAATGCTGTGCATTGTTACCAATAACCAAACCTCTCCAATTGCCATCTTCAGCAAATTGAACAGCTTCAATCAAGCCACGTACAACACCTTCGCCGATGGTATTGTGCATTGAGCGGAACTCGAAACAGAGCACTCCGTCTCCGATGTCATGCAGCTGAGAGTCGGAATTTTTCCAAACAATCGATTTGTCGCGGATATTATCCAGTAAAATCGACTTTTCGGCACCGGGAACCGGCTGATAAGATTTAGCGCCAAGGTCATAGTAATGGTTAACACCTGCAATCACTTTATAGAAAGACTCATTACCCGCAGCGATCATATCTTTTACCCATTGGGCGATTATCTGACCATCGGCTTCAGCCAATTCAATAGCATTTTTTACACCAACGATATCCCAATACTGGAAAGGACCTATATCCCAGGCAAAACCTGTGCGTAGTGCGTCGTCGATACTATAAACATTGTCCGAAATTTCGGGAACACGGTTCGAAACATAGGCAAAAAGTCCAAGCAGTGAACGTTTTACCAATTGAGCACCTTTGTCCTCATTGAATTTTTCATTGAAGAAGGTACGAACCTTAGCAGAAAGACTATCGGCCTGTTTGTTGGCTTCAATGACCGAACTTCTCGATTTTTCTGCAGGAGCATACTCTAAAGTGCTCAGATTCAAAGCCAATTTGATGGTTTTACCTTTGGCATCTTTTTTATCGGTACGCTCAAAAAACCCTTTTTTCGATTTGTTGCCGTAAAATTTATTATCGAGCAGGAACTGCAGGTATTTAGGTGTATAGAAGGTGCCTGCCTGCTCATCATTGGGACAGTTGTCCTTGATGCCTTTGATAACTTTTTCTGCAGTGTCCAAACCTACAAGGTCAGCCAATGCAAAGGTTCCCGTATTCGGACGACCAAGTGCTGGGCCTGTCAGCATATCTACATCTTCGATCGAGAGGCTAAGTTCTTCGGTCAATTGGAATATTTTAGCCATGGCATAAACACCCACACGATTGGCGATAAATGCCGGAGTGTCTTTGCACAATACGGTTTGTTTGCCCAAATGGACTGAGCCAAATTCCATAAAGAAATCAATGACTGCCTGATCTGTTTTTGGCGTTGGAATAACCTCCAGCAAACGAAGGTAACGTGGTGGGTTGAAGAAGTGCGTTCCGCAGAAATGCTTCTGGAAATCTTCGCTGCGACCTTCCAGCATCATGTGAATTGGAATGCCCGAGGTATTGGAAGTCACCAATGAACCCTTTTTACGAATGGCATCTACCTTTGCAAAAACCTGCTGTTTGATATCGAGACGTTCTACAACTACCTCGATGATCCAGTCGCAATCGGCAATTTTTCCAAAATCATCATCGAAATTACCGATTGTAACTCTCGATGCATATTCGGCATCGTAAAAAGGTTCCAAGCCTTTGGCTTTCACCGCGGTTTCGAGTGCCGATGCGGCCATTCTGTTCCTTTTGGCAGGATTTTTTTTATCCTCCTCACTCAGGTCGAACGGAACGATGTCGAGTACCACAACCTCAAGGCCGATATTGGCGAATAAGGCTGCAATGCCCATTCCCATTACACCCGAGCCAAGTACTGCTACTTTATTGATTCGTCTGCTCATGCTTTGTTTTGAATAATTTTAATAATGAATGAATATGATTAGTTAACTTAATGAATAGTTCAAGAGGCCTGTTTTAACTTTTTTAATACAAGGTCACATGCATTGCGTAAGAGAGCGGCATCGGCAAAAACCCGCATAAGCATCAGGGCACCTTCTATTTCCATCACACTTTGCCGGGCAAGTATGAGGGCTTGGTCATCCGAGTTGCCGTCATCCAGGAAAATCTGTTTAAAAGCATCAATCCAATCGGAGAAAAAAGCCTGAATCACCGATTTGAATTCTTCTTCCATGCTGATCGTTTCCAAGGTGATATTTCCGAAAAGACATCCTGTGAGTTCCTGCGTAAAGACAGGTTCTTGTTTTTTAAAAAATATTTCCATACGCTCGGCAGGCGTTTTTGTCTGATCATAGGCCAGTGAAAATATCTTATTGCGGTAGTATTGATATAAGGTGTCCAAAATGGCCGACATCAGCGCTTCTTTGCTGCTGAAATAATGATAAAAACTGCCTTTCTGCAAACCGCAGGCCAGTGCAAGATCGTTCATGGAAGTACGGTTGTATCCCTGTTTTCGGAACAGGTCGATACCGATTCTGATGATTTCCTCCTTTGTTATTTTCTGCAATGCCATATAGAATAGACTAATTTTATACAAATATACCAAACGTTTGTTTGAATGCAAATTTTATTCAATTTTTATTGAAATAAATCAGTTTGTGCTGCAAATCTTATAAATGTTAACTTCCATGAAGCTAATTTTGTATTTTTACGACGCTTATAAACCAATCATTCAATGAAAAAATATAAAAAATACTGGTTTTATCTCTTATTTGCATTAAGCATTTCATTGACCATAATTATCATTAATAATGTAAATGATACTGCAATACCCAAGATTGTGCAGGACATTAATAGTGGTGTGATTGGAGCAATTTTGACAACAATTATAACCCTGTTATTGCTCTCTAATCAAACCGAAAGCCAGGAAAACCTCACTAAATCTTCGGTAGTCTACGAAGAGAAATTGAAAATTTTTAACAAATTTCTTGAAACCATCTTTCGTTGTCTGGAGGATGGAAAGTTATCATCAGGCGAGATTGTGGAGATCATTCATAGTTTTTCTTTGCTGCGCATACATATTTCACCTGAAAGCTCCCAAAAATTAGAAGAAACCATCATGTCTATCGACAATTCATTTTTCTATGTGGATGAAAACAATACGCCTAATCTAAAAAGATATACAAAGCTTTATACCGATTTGACCAATGTTTTCAGAAAGGAACTTTATGGAGACAAGGCTCATATTGCCCTGAATGATTTCAATTTTAACAATTTCTCTGAAATTCTTTTCCTTAAAAGGACTGTAGAAATAAAGCCTGTTGATTTCAAGGCATTAGCTGAAATGCTTGGTAATCACACTAAATTACTTTACAGAAATCCTAAAACTGAGAATACAACAGTTTATGAGATAGATAGTAACCTGATTGACTGTCTCACCCAGTTTCATGATTTTATCGAAAAGATAGTAAAGTCAATTTCTGAGGAAATACATTTTACTTTTGAAATTAAAAAGCATACAGTGAATAAAGAGGTATATGTGGGTTTGCCCTACATAAAATTAAATTATAAAAAGCAATATTTTGCTCATTTTGGTATATCGGAAAAGAAGAGGTTATTCATTGGCACAAAAAATCCTAATTCAAAACAAATAGCCGCAATAGAAACCTATGAAATTGAACGCTTAAGCGCATTGAAAACTCAGATTAGTAATGAGATTAAACATTGTATTAATGAACTTAACAGTCATAAAAATGAATAAAAGGCTATTGTTTCTTTTAGCACTCGTTGGCTTATTCTCCTGCAGAAAAGATGAGCTAAAAAAAACAGAAGAGCGCCTCGTAGGCGAATGGGCCTGGGAAAGTTCGAGCGGTGGACTCTTGGGGCAGACATTGACGCCACAAACAGCTGGTTTTGAAGAATCTTATCTTTTTCAGAAAAATGGAATTTTTACCCATTACCGCGATACGGCTACCCTTCACAGCAATTTCTATTGGGTGGAAAAAGGCAATTCATTGTTCAGAACTGGTGAAGTATTTCTGCTCTATCTTGGCAATCAGGATCATACTACTGTTACTAATACCTATTCCATTGATTTTGAAGGAGAAAACCGACTTGTTTTGACAGAGGAGTGCAACGACTGTTTCGAAATTATTTTCAACAGAAAAGAATAATGCTATGCTTAGCCCTGAATCTTATCTCGTTTTTTTTAGAAGTTTTTCAACTTTGGACGAAGCATCTTTTCGGGCTTTTTTGTCTAAATGCAAAGGAAAGACAGCTGCAAAAAATGAAATAATTCTAAGCGAAGGTGATGTACAGCGCGATATGCTGCTTGTGCTAAAGGGTGTGCAGATGTCTTATTGTTATCACAATGACCGGCAGCATATTATTGCATTTTCTTATCCACCATCGCCGAGTGGAGTGCCCGAATCTTTCATAGAGCGAACGGCTTCCAGATTTTGCCTGCAGGCCATCAGTGACAGTGAGTTTTTGTCAATCAGTTACGATGATTTTGAAGCGCATATCAGGGACTTTCCCGATTTTGAAAGGCTATACAGAAAAATGACAGAGGCTGTTTTATGCGGTACCATTCAACGCTGCATTGAACTGCAGGCCTTTAGTATTAAGGAGCGTTTCAGTGCTTTTGCAAAAAGAAGTCCACATCTCTTGCAGCTCATTCCGCACAAATATCTGGCTTCTTATCTGAATATTTCAGCCTCAAATTTTAGCAGGTTGTATAACTCTAAAAAGATTTAACAAATCAATTGGCATCGCGTACCAAGCCACTTCCTGTTATATTGGAAGTTACAATAGGGCTGCCTTTGTAGAGAATATCTCCACTGCCGCTCAAGGTTGCGTTCAGCTGTGAGCTTACCCTGCATTCTATATTTCCGCTGCCGCTTAGGTTGGCATTGGTAATGGAACTGTAAACGTAAAAGGCCCTGTAATCGCCTGTGCCGGAATGTGTGATGTTTTGGGTAGGAGAGAAGCCGGTCAGGTTATAATTGCCCGCACCGCTTAGTTTCGTAGTAGATTCTCCGGCCTCATAATCAAGATTCAGATCACCATCTCCGCTGTGTTCGGCATTGAGTTGACCTGAGTTGAAATTCATCGTCAGATCGCCTGAGCCTGTATTTTTAACCTTAGTAAGACCGTTTATCAAAAATTCGCCCAAGCCTTTAATGTTTCCGCTGCCGCTCATCACAATATTGAGGCTATCGAGTTGAAGGCCTTCTGATTGAACTACAGTGAGGTCTCCATCTGAACTGGTTCCGAAATAAGTCGCAAAAGGAATGGAGATATAAACAGTAAGGTCAAACTCGCGGTAGTTACCGGATTCGAGTTCCAGTTCCAGAATGCCGTCATTATTTACGTTGGTAATGAGTCTGTCAATAATGTTTTGATTGCCTTTAGCAATGACCGTTTTGGCCGATCCCAACACGACCACCACATTAAATTCGCCCATGGCCTTCACGCCTGTAAAATCATCAGTTACCGTAATTTGCTGTTCAACTATGCCCCCCTTGCCTTTGATACAGGAATTCAGCATTAAAATTGTGCTTGCAAAAAGCATTACTATTAGCGCCGACTTGAATATGGATAAATTTTTCATTGCAGGAGTGCATTAGAAGGGGTTAAGGACAGATAGTTCATTTAATTTCTGTCATAAAACTAAGGATAAAAAACTTAGAAATCTTGATATAAAGCAACATTTTTTCGATTTTAAAGGATGAACTTTGTCAGTATCATAAATCTAAAAAAATGAAAGATAAAATCTATAACTGGTTGCAGCGTATTGACCAACAGACTGAGCGGGTAAATTCGCTTTTTGGAAAAATGAGTGATGCCGAATTGAAAAGAAAGCCAAACGAGAAGGTTTGGAGCATTGCTGAAAATCTTCAACATCTTATTGTCATTAACAACAGCTATTTTCCTGCCATTGAATGCATCAGGGCAGGGAAACAAAAACTGGGATTTTTATCGAAATTTGCCTTTATCAGAAAGTTTTTTGGCAAAATGATTATTGCAGGGGTGCAAGCTGATAGAAAGAAAAAGATGAAGACCTTTGCGGTATGGCAACCAGCGCAGTTCAAATCAAGCGAAAATTTGATTGAAACATTTGTGAAACATCAGGAAGCACTCAAAAAACTGATTTCCGATTCTGAGGACCTGCTGCTGAAAAATGCCATCATCGCTTCTCCTGCCAATAAAAATATTGTGTACAGCCTGGCCGATGCTTTCGATATTATTGTGACACATGAGGAGCGGCATGTAAATCAGGCAGCTGAGTTGCTGAAAGCGCAAAATAACTGATAAGGCTACTGTTTCTTACTTGTTTTCTTCATTCGCTTTGGACCGTACCAAAGCCAAAATCCTGTTAGGGTAAATGTTAACAGGGCAAGCCCCATAATACTGGTATAAAGTAATTTAAAAAAATCGTTTTTTGTACCGAGGTAAAAATCGAGTATCGAACCGTCGTGAATTTTTTCAATTAAATCAGCCCTCCTATGCTCTACATGTAGTATTTTACCATTGGCGCCATCGAGCTGTAAGGCAGTAAAATGATTTTTGAAAATAAATTTCAGCGTTCCTTTTTCTTTTCGAATGTCAATTCGGTCAATCTCATTAGATAGATTTCCTGCTAAAGAATCCCTTAAGTAATTGGAAGCTATGGTATGCAAACTGTCAATTGAAAGCCATTTACTTAGATCAGCACTACTTCCCTGATAAGTTTTTGACATAATCATTCCATTGCTGTGTTTTTTCCAGCCCAGTAACAAAGCGCTGATGGAAATAATAAAGAAAAATGCAAAAAGTAAAGCGCCACAGCTTCGATGAATTTTTCTGATTGTTCTTAGAAATTTTGCCTGTTTTTGCCTATTGCTTTGCTCGGTCATGAATCTTTTCTGAGTGTTATATCTTGTTCAACAGTAAAGTTAAAAAACCAAGAAATATAATCAATTACTATGGCAAATATAATAATAAATAATAAAACCACTTAGCTGGGGGGTTAAGCAAATGCAGGAAATTGTGTTGGGCGTTTTTTTTTGATTGTTACAAGCTGAAAGAAATCTTAAAAGTTGATAATGAGCGTTAGTAGTTAAACGCTATAAATAACCAACAAGGCTTTCCTATACAAGATTAAAAAAGGATAAAATCTTTAAAAACTCAAACCCATTGCAAAGCCAAAACCAGGTTGCATTTTAGCAGTAAAAATTCTTTCAAGTGCAGGACTGCTGTTTTGTTGGTCGGCGGGTAAACCAGCAAGGTAATTTGCATTGGCATAAACCTTGAAAAATAAACCGGGCCTCTTCTCAGAAATAAATTTGTAGCCAACTTGCAGGTTGGCGCCTATGAGATTTGGAAGCGCGTAAAAATCAACACTGTCGGCAACTCCTGCATCAATATGGTTTATTAACCCCGCACTGCCTTCGATAAAATGTTGGCGCAAACCCAGGCTTAATCCAAGTCCAACTGGAGCGATTATCTTATTTTCATAGTTTTCAATGCCTTTTATACTGTAGCCAAGGCCGGCGTTGAGGTTGATATGGACAAAGGGGCCACCAATGATGATGCGCTCGTAATGCAAGCCACTACCTATGCCGTAAGCGCCGCCAAAGTTTCCATAAATTGCATTTTTGCTGAATTGAGCATGAGCCATAGTTGTGGCTAAGCATAGCAGTAGCAGAACCGCTTTCAGGTTTTTAATCGTAAACATAATTTCTTTTTTTAGTGGTTATTTTTTCTTTTAAGACATCAGATTGTCAGACCTCAGACATCAGCTTTTTTATAAACTTCAGACGCTAGTCCAGGCTTTTATACTAAAATTTGAAAGCTAAATTTTGACAGTAAATTTTCTTCTATATTATTTTTTTTGGGTGCTAGTCATAACAATGCCAGACTTTTTTATTTTTGATAAACTGAATTTTGAAATCTATTTTCAAATTTTCAATCCGATAGCTATCGGATTAACTCATTTTCAAATTGTTTTTTATTTCTTGTACGGCAGTTGATTTCATAAAGTTTCAGAATATCTGATTTTTTTGAAAAATAAAACAAGTTTCATTTTATAAAAATTGTAATATTGTGTGCTAAACCACAAAAACTGAATACTTTGTTTTGGGAAAACTGGTACAAATCCAATAAAGATATAGACGGGAAATACACCGAACTGGAATCATCGCATTTGATTTCAACATTGGGTAAATTAAGCCGAAGGATTTCAGAACGCTTTCCAGGTTCGGGTCTCTACAATGTAAGTGCCGAGGCCATTAAAGTTGCGCATGAGGTAGAGAGCCTATTGCGGCGCATTGGACGCCCAATTTGGTTTTTGAGGGGACTCATATGGTGCACAATACTGCTCATTGTGGTGACCTTAGTGACCATCATTTTTTTTGTATTTCAGCAATCATCCGGTATCGATGGTTGGGCCGACTACATACAGGCAACTGAGGCGGGCGTGAATGACCTTATTTTTTTAGCCATTGCGCTTTGGTTCATAGCATCATTAGAGTCGAGGGCAAAGCGCAAGGCCTTATTAACCTCGCTGCATCGCCTGCGCAGTATGGCACACGTGGTCGATATGCATCAGCTCACCAAAGACCCAGCACAGTTGATGGCCAGAGGCTTGGCCTCAAAGATTGCAGATACCGCTTCCTCTCCGCAAAGAACTATGTCTGCATACGAATTGTCGCGTTACCTAGATTATTGTTCCGAGATGTTGTCGCTGTTGAGCAAACTGGCTGCGCTACATGCTCAAAAGGAAAACGATAATTTGGTGCTCGATGCTGTAAATGATGTGGAAGCTCTTGCCAACGGACTTTCTTCCAAAATATGGCAAAAACTTTCCATGTTGGATAAGGTACTTATAGATGAGGTCAGGAATCGATCAGAAAATTAATTGTTTCTTCTATCAGTGCTACAGTATGAGCAGGCAGTTCCTCTGTACCAGGAAATGGATGCTTGCCTCCAAACACATGATCGGCTCCGTCTATGATTTTCAAAATTGAATTCGATGCATGCTGATGTAAATAATCTGCCGAGGCAAGACTGACTGCAGGATCATTGGTGCCATGAACAATCAAAATCGTTTTATTTAGTTTGGATACTGCCTTTTGTACCGAAAACCTTTCTCGGTTGGCCGTGAAATCTTCATACAATTGGTAATAAAGCGGCATTTCCTGTCCGGTTCGGGCGTTTTTACTGTAAATAACGCCATCATTTTTCCATTGTTCCAATTGCAGCGCATCCTGCCAGGCATAGTCCAATTCATGAACTGCGGCCCAGCAAACAATTTTTGAAATGCGCGCATCATTTGCACCTTGCAGTATCACAATAGGGCCGCCGCGGCTGTGTCCGATAAGCGAAATATTGTCTTTGTCCAATTGATAATCGGCTGCATTTTCACATGCCCAATTTATGATGCTGTTCAAATCGCCAAGCTCTTTGCTGAAATTATTGTTGCCGAAGGCCTCTAAATCGCAAAACTCAGTCAGATTTTCTGGGCTGGTCCCATTGTGGGAAAAATTAAATTTCAGAAAGGCGAAACCATTGGCAGCAAAGTTTTCGCCTATTCTGTTCCAATGTCCCCAGTCTTTAAAGCCTTTAAAACCATGTGCAAAAATGAGCAGCGGATGTGGTGGCTCAAAAAAAGTGATATTGGGTAGATAAAGATCGAAACTAAAATCAAGTCCGGATGTTCCATTTAGAACCTTATTGTTAATTATTTTCATAACTTTGCGTTTGAACAAAAATAGGAAAATCCTAAGAAAATTTCATGATTACACTAAAAACACTCGACGAAATCAAAGCGCCCATAGAACAGCAGCTTGAGATTTTTGAAGAACGTTTTGAAGCAGAACTGAAGAGTCAGGTATCGCTGCTTGACACCATTATGCGTTTTGTAATCAAAAGAAAGGGCAAACAGGTAAGACCGCTGTTCATTTTCCTTTCAGCCGAAATTTGTGGTAAAACCAACGATGCCACTTATCATGCTGCATCTTTGATAGAAATGCTGCATACCGCCACCTTGATTCACGATGATGTTGTGGACGACTCCATGCAGCGCCGAGGTTTTTTCTCTCTGAATGCACTTTGGGGAAATAAAGTTGCTGTACTCATCGGCGATTATCTCTTATCGAAGGGGCTTCTGCTTTCGCTTAAAAACGGTGCTTATCAAATGTTACATATCTGTTCCGATGCCATCAGGGAAATGAGTGAGGGAGAACTGCTGCAAATAGAAAAGGCCCGCCGTCTCGATATCAAAGAAGAGATTTATTTTGAAATAATCAGAAAGAAAACGGCTTCGCTCATTGCCTCTGCCTGTGCGGCTGGAGCAGCCTCTGCAGGCGCATCTGATGCTGATATTGAAAAAATGAAATTGATGGGAGAAAAAATTGGCATTGCTTTTCAAATCAGAGACGATTTATTTGATTTTGGCGATGGCGATGCAGGTAAACCCCAGGGCAACGATATTCAGGAAAAAAAGATGACGCTGCCACTCATACATGCACTGAACAGCTGTGATAAAAGTACTCGCAGCCATATCATCAAAATTATCAAAAACGAAAATACCAATCCAAAGAAAATTCAGGAAGTGACTGAGTTTGTTATCAACTCGCCCGGAATAGCATACACCCGACAGAAAATGAACGAATATCGTGACGATGCCATCCAGTTGCTTCGTACTTTTCCTGAATCGGCAGCCAGAACTGCAATGGAAGACCTCATCTTGTTTGTGACAGAAAGGAAACGATAGTAATAAGAGGAAAGATTCGGAGAGGAAAGATTTAGAGAGGAAAGATTCGGAGAGGAAAGATTGAACCGATATCGTTCAAAGACGAGAGAGAGAGCTCCACGCAGTGAAAGATTTAGAGAGGAAAGGGACGAAGATGAAAGAGCTAAGGTTAGTCCCGGGTTAAAACCCAGTTTTCCGTTGGTATTGAAAAATCTGAGCTTAAAAGCAACAGATTTTTCTGCGAAAGAAGGTTTTAACCTTCTGAAAGCACCACAGCGAAAGAGTCCTATGCTTTAGCTTAGGGCAACCAACAGTTTTTTCCAAGTTAAAACCCAGGTATCCGTTGGTATTGAAAAATCTGAGCTTACCCCGAAAGCTTTCGGGGCCATAGGATTTTTTCAAAAGGCTTTAGCCTCAGGAAAAAAACAGCGAATGAGCCCTATTTCCTCCCGAAAGCTTTCGAGGAAGCTATCGGAATAGCTTAGGGCAAAGTGATTATTCGCCAGGCTTGAAACCCAGTTTTCCATTACAACGATTTCCTCGCGATTAGTAATTTATTTCTGAAAATAACAAATTGGCATAGCATTTGAATTGTTAATGTTGTCTTAAATTTATTAACAAAAGTTAAAAACAAACAACTATGAAAAAATTAATTTTGTTTGCATTCGTTGCGAGCATCGCATTTTCTTGCGGAAACAAAAAAAATGAGAAATCTGAAAAAAACACAGAAGACAGCACCAAAACCACTGAAGTAAAGAAAGAGCCTTCTGCTAAGGAGAAATTTGTTGGCAATTGGTCTATCGAGTCTGTTAACGGAAAGGAAGTAACAGAAAAAATGAAATTGGAGGTATTGACGCTGAATGCTGATGGAACTGGTATTTCTCCAAACAAAAAGGCAAAAATCGAATGGTCGGTACTTGAAAAAGAGGGTAAATCTTACCTGACTACCAAAGAAGAAAAAGATGATGCCGATACTTTGGAAATCAAATCTCTTGAAGATAAAAAGGTTGTTTTGATGGACAAAAAAGACGAAATTGTTTTGGTTAAAAAATAATCAGATCAAAATTCTTTAAATTATCTCTGCCGAATCGTACTTTCGAGTTTGATTCGGCAGTTTTTTTCGAAAAATACCCTACATATATTCTATAAATAATTTCACATTTCAAAAATTATGAGAATTTACCTAATTGTAACCCTGCTCATTTTTAGTCGTTTGATTTTTGCTCAGCCCATACTTCTGAGAGATGATTTTGATAAAGATGATGGCAGTTGGTATCTTAACAATGACTCATCTACCCATTTCAGGATCGAAAATGGTCTTTACATTTTAGAGGATAGGGATACTACGCAGCGATGGTATTGCTGGAAGGATATCAACTATTTTTCTCATAAACTTGATTTTGAGATTGAAGCAAAAATAAAATTAAGAGCCGGCACTTCGGAAAGTCAATTTGGTATTGCCTGGGGACTAGCAGACCTCAAAAATCTAAACACATTTGGAATCAGTGGCGACGGAAGTTTTTTTATTCAATCAAAAGTTGATAATAAATACAAAAGCGAGCTTGCCCTTACCAAGTCAAAATCTATTAAAGGTTCAGGTGCCTCAAATACACTGAGGATAAAATCGTCGGGACAAAAAATAGATTATTTTGTAAACGACAGTTTAGTGTACAGCTCAATAAAACCTGATATTAAAGGAGGAAATATTGGTTTTTTGGTCGATAAAAATTCAACTATTGAGGTTGATTATGTGCAAATTCGTCAGGAAGCGAAAATGATTTTGGTAGATAATCCTGTGAAGGGAAGAAAAAGTAGGCCAATTGAAAAAATCAATACCACAGCAAATGAAAATACACCTATGATTTCTGCCGATGGCAAGACCTTGTATTTTTCTAGAGAGAATCATCCTAAAAACATTGGCAATGTTGATAAAGCTGACTGTTGGTACGCCAAAAAAGATCTAAACGGTTTGTTTTTGGAGCCTGTTAATATGGGAAGGCCATTGAATAATTCCGGGCACAATTTTATTATTTATGTTTCGCCCGATGAACATACACTGATTCTTGCCAATAAGTACGATGCTAAAGGGGAGTCAGACGGTCAGGGGCTTTCGATTACACATTTAACAGACAAAGGATGGTCGATTCCTGAAGAACTTAAAATAGAGGGTTTTAAAAATGATGGGAAATATGTTGAATATAATTTTTCACAAAATAGAAAGGTGCTGATATCCGCTATTAAAAATGAGAACTCAATTGGCGATAGCGACTTATTTGTGAGCTTTCAGATAGATGAAAAAACTTACACAAAACCTGTTGACATGGGTGCTGTTTTGAACACACTTCACAGCGAATCTTACCCTGTAATATCTGCCGATGGGAAAAAACTCTATTTCTCATCAAACGGGCATCCTGGTTATGGGCATTACGATATTTTTGTTTCGGAACGCAAGGATGATAGTTGGCTTAATTGGTCAGAACCAAAAAACCTAGGCCCTGAAATAAATAGTTCGGAAAGCGAAATGGGTTTTCAACTGAATTCAAATGGTGATGTTGCTTATTTTACCTCAAAGAAAATATCAGGAAACAAACTGGACATTTTCGAATTTTATACAGAGGAGAAGAAGCAGGATTCGCTCTGTTTTTTTAGTGGTAAAATAACCGATGGAACTAATGGCAAACCACTGGCAGCCGAAATTACATTTTTTACAACTTCCAAACATAACGGAGTCTTGCTTTTGAAATCGAACCCCAATGACGGGACTTTTAAAGGCAATCTTCCAATGGATCTTACCTATGATTTTTATGGTATTAAAAAAGGCTTTTACGCTGTAACGAGCCGCATCAATTTAAAATCTAAAAAAGATAGTATTGTTACTTATACCATCAGCATGACAATGTATCCGGTACAGGAAGGCTTATCAGTGCCAATGCCAAATCTGGCATTTAATGAGAAAAATCTGCCTAGCGAATATTCGCTTTATGAAATTGAACGCCTCTTGCACCTGATGGAAGAATACCCTGCACTGACAATTCAATTAAAAAGTCCACTAAACAGCACGGCCCAAAATCTTGCCCAGGCAGAGGCGGTAAAGAACTATCTCATATCGAAAGGTATTAATGCAAACCGTTTTCAAAAAACGGAAGCCGGAAAATACAATAGTTTCGAATTTAAAATAGTTTCATTGAAAACAATAACACAAGAGCAGTCTGTACAAAACAGTTTTTCGAATGAAATAAAGGTAAGTGAATTGAAAAAAGGACAAAAGTTTAAGGTTGAAAATCTTTACTTTTTAGCCGATTCCAGCTCTTTTACAGTTGCCTCAAATAAGACGCTCACAGAACTTGCGAATTTTCTTGTTCAAAACAAAAATATAAAGGTCGAAATAGGCGGCCATACCAATGGATTACCGACACATGAGTATTGCGATCGCTTGTCGAACGACAGGGCAAGGTCGGTCTATTTGTTTCTGATCTCAAAGGGCGTGAGCGATAAAATGATCAGCTTTAAAGGTTACGGCAAAAGAGAACCGATTGAAGATAATGCTACAGAATCGGGTAGAGCCAAAAACCAAAGGGTAGAGTTGAAAATAATCGATATATTTTAAACCCAATTCCGTCATTAGAGTTCGTAATGAAGGCCAAAAGTGCGAAGGAGATAAGGGCTCACACAGTTTTTTCGGGTGAAGGAATAGTCACACCTATTTCAAGCTCGAAAAAACGAGTAAGTGCTTAGTTCCAAAGCAATTTTGGGTTGTAATAGAATTTCTAATGACGGATTTGGG
>CAMDAB010000050.1 GCA_945888475.1 Saprospira grandis DSM 2844
AACTATTTGTTCAGATCAAAAGGCTGTAGAACCATGTATCTAGGCAAGGGTATCAACCTTAAAAATCTTTCGGCTGCCTGCAGCGCATTCCATCCCAATTGTTTTTATGTGATGCTTTCGGAGGGAAATTCAAAGAATAATCCGCAGGACTTTTTGAATAAATTAGGACAGGAGTATCCCGATCTTCAAATCATCGTTAACAGCAAAGCAGTACTTAAAACACATTTATTGCCCGATAATGTTGTAATTTTGGAAAACTTTAGTGAATTTATGGAATTCCTTGAAGAAATTGAATAGTTTTTGAACCTAGGGCAATATGATTGAACTCTTTATCAAGCATTTACAGTACGAGAAGCGGTATTCACCGCATACCTGCCTGTCTTACCGTACCGATTTGGAGCAATTTGCCAATTATATGCAGTATCAATACGAGTTGGTTCAACTGCAGGAGGTAAAATTGATTCATATCCGTTCATGGCTGGTATCGTTGTTGCAGGAAAAAAAGAGCTCGGCCAGTATTCATCGCAAGGCCTCTTCTTTGAAATCTTATTATAAATTTATGCGGCAACAGGGACATATGACTCTAAACCCGATGACCGGAGTAACCCTGCCAAAAAAAGGTGAAAGACTGCCGGTGTTTGTCGAGGAACAGCGTATGGTCCAGCTATTCGAGCGTTTGAGTTTTCCGGAGGGATACGAGGGATTGAGAGATTACCTCATGATTGACCTGCTCTACACTACCGGTATGCGCCGCAGCGAACTGATAAACCTGACATGGAGCGATATTGACAGAGGGAATCACAATGTCCGCATCTTTGGAAAGGGCGGCAAAATGCGTATTGTACCATTACTACCCCATATCGAAAAAACGCTCGACAGGTATAAGGAAATGGTCATTGATCTTTTTCCTGAGTTGACGCTCAAAGAAGTAATTCTGACTGATCGCGGCGAGGTGCTTTATCCAAAATTTGTTTACAACAAGGTTAAACAGTACCTGTCGGTTGTTACAACTGCAAAAAAACGCAGCCCGCATGTGCTGCGCCACAGTTTTGCAACACATCTTTCCAACAACGGGGCTGAACTAAATGCAATAAAAGATTTATTGGGTCACAGCAGTCTGGCATCCACACAGATTTATACGCATACCTCCATCGAGAATCTGAAAAAGGTGTA
The DNA here is from genome assembly GCA_945888475.1 of Saprospira grandis DSM 2844. Lineage (GTDB taxonomy): Bacteria > Bacteroidota > Bacteroidia > Chitinophagales > Saprospiraceae > Saprospira > Saprospira grandis_C. The sequence continues at coordinate 1,174 of CAMDAB010000050.1, forward strand.
TGAAATGGCTCATCCAAAAGGTAAAAAGAAGGACTAACTTTTTTCAAAATAATCTTAATATGAAATACTTATCAATATTTGTAATGCTTTTATTTTTCGCTCTTACAATAGCCTGTGGCAACAAGACTGAAAAAGGTCCAAAAAAGGTATCGGGTTTTTTTGTTTTCAAAGAATATTGTGTCAGCTGCCATGGGGTTGACGGCAGAATGGGACTTAACGGAGCTAAATCCATTCCCGATTCGAAATTGAACCTGGAAGAGCGTATTAAGCATATCACCAACGGTAAAGGCACCATGCAGCCATACAAAGGCATCTTAACAGAAGCAGAAATTAAAGCAGTTGCTGCCTATAGTTTTGAAGTTGGAAAAGAAAAGAAATAAAGATGGCAAAATCAACAAAGTTTTATGTAGTCTGGCAAGGAAAAAAACCGGGTATTTATACTAGTTGGCCCGAATGTCAGGAACAGATCAATGGTGTAAAAACGGCATTGTACAAATCTTTCGAATCTAAAGCTGAGGCAGAAATGGCCTTTGCCGGAAAGGCTGAAGATTATATACAAAAAAAAGCAGCTGTAAAACCAATAACAACAAAAAGCAAAAAAAATAACAATGCCATCATTTGGGACAGCATCTCGGTAGATGCTGCCTGCAGCGGAAATCCCGGACTGATGGAATATCAGGGGGTTGACACCAAAACCAAAGAGCGAATTTTTCATCAGGGACCTTTTCTAATTGGCACAAATAATATAGGTGAATTTTTGGCAATTGTACATGCACTAGCACTTTATAAACAGAAGGGTTTACACAACAGGCCCATTTACAGCGATTCGGTCACAGCAATGGGATGGGTAAAAAAGAAAAAAGCCAATACTAAACTGGAGCAGAATGCCAAAACTGCAAATCTATATGATCTAATTCTCAGAGCCGAAAATTGGCTCAAACTGAACAGTTTTACCAATCCTATCATAAAATGGGAAACTGAAGATTGGGGTGAAATTCCGGCAGATTTCGGAAGAAAGTAGATATGTTGCAGGATTATTAAATGACATAGCATAGGGGCATTCGAACTATAAATTCATCAAAATGCTGAAAAAATTATCCAAGTAAAAGTTTTTACTTTAACTTCACAATGCAAAACTTTGAAGGTCTCATTGAGTTTTAAAGTATAGCAAAAAAGATTTAAAAAACCTGTTAGATAAAAAGCTGTATGTACAAAAAACTACCATTCTGGCAAAATTGGGCAAAAAACGTACAATGCAATCCCTCCAGTATAGAACATCCTGAAACAGAGGGAGCTGTCATTGAGATTATAAAAAATGCTGCCGCGACAAGCAAAAGGGTTCGTGTAGCAGGAAACGGACACTCTTTTACCGAGCTTGACAGCACAAGTGAAACAATGCTGCAACTCGATAAGCTGCAGGGACTGCTGGAAATAAACAGTGAAAAATCTACAGCCAAAGCATGGGCTGGCAGCTCCATAAAAAATCTTAATCAGCAACTCTTCGACAAGGGTTACAATCTGATAAATCTAGGAGATATCGATGTGCAGAGTATTGCAGGGTCAACTGCTACCGGAACGCATGGTACGGGGCTTCGTTTTGGCAATATCAGCTCCCAAATGAGTGCTTTTACCTTGGCAACTGCGGATGGACAACTATTGGAATGTTCCAAAGATAAGAATCCTGAAATTTTTAATGCTGGACGAGTATCGCTGGGTTCACTTGGAATTATAACACAAATGACGATGGATGTTGTGCCGGCATATAAGTTAGAATATGTTGCAAAGAAATCGAAGCTTTCGAAAACGCTAGATAATCTCGAAGAATACATTGCAAGCAACCGGAATTTTGAATTTTACTGGTTCCCTTATACCCAAACGGTACAGAATAAATTTTCGAATGAGACCGATAAGCCTGTAAAGGACCCTGCCTGGCTGAAATATATCAATCAGCATATCATGGAGAACGGATTTTTTGGATTGTTGTGCGGTATCGGTTCTACTTTCAATACCAGTTACTGGCCATTGGCAAAAATCATTGGCGCAGGTGCAACGAGCGAAAGCAAAATCAATCATAGTCACCTCATTTATGCGACCCCGCGAGAGGTACGTTTCAAAGAAATGGAATACAATATTCCTATTGAACATTTCAAAGAAGCAATGCAACGCATTGTCAAAAAAATTCACGATGAACACTATCGTGTCTACTTCCCGATAGAATGCCGCTTTGTAAAAGGAGATGATATCTGGCTAAGCCCGAGTTATGGACGCGATTCAGCTTATTTGGCCTTTCATGTCGATAACCGCACGCCGCACAATCCCTATTTCAAAGACATCGAAAATATTCTGATGGAATATGGTGGCCGTCCGCACTGGGGTAAAATGCACACCCGCAAAGCAGATACACTATCGGGCGCTTATCCAATGTGGGAGCAATTCCACGAAATCCGCAAAAAACTGGATCCTAATGGAATGTTTTTAAATGATTATTTGAGGGCTATGTTCAGCCAGACCTAATAGGTTTAATAAACCTATTAGGTCTGGCGCACATTCGGATAATTCGCTTCAAACCAGGCAACGGTCTTTTTAAGGCCCTCGTAGAGCGGAGTAAAGCGAAATTCAGGATGGAGTTCTTTGATGCGGGAATTATCGCTTGGTTTGCGGAACTGCCCATCAGGTTTGTCGCTTAACCAAAGCAGTTTTCCTTTGAAATGTAGCAATTCTACAATCATTTCCACCAACTCCTTAATACTGTGTTCCTCAGAGGTGGAGAAAATAAGCGGCTCAATACCATTGTAGTTTTCCAAAGCCCATTCACTCAATTTGGCCACATCTTTCGAGAAGATAAATTCTCTAAGAGGCTTGCCTGTGCCCCATACCTGCAGATCTTGTCCACGCTCGCGGGCAAGGAAACAGCGGTGAATGAGCGTAGGCACCACATGGCCGTTTTCTAAATCGAAAAGATCATGAGGGCCATAGATATTGGTGGGAACAACCGATACATATTCCAATCCATACTGTTCGCGGTAAGCACGCAGCTGCACATCGACCATGCGCTTGGCGTATGCATAGGCATCGTTTGAATGATGTGGCGGCCCCAGATGAATTTTTTCTGGATTCAAAGGGTATTCCACCTTATCGGGAAAAACGCAGGTGGACAAAAATGCGACTAATTTTTTTACACCATGCAACCTTGCTGCATCGATAATAAAGGTGTTCATCAGGATATTTTCCCGAAAAAAATCACCTTTCTGATGCATATTGGCCCAAACGCCACCAACTTTTGCAGCTGTATGAATAACTTCTTCGGGTTTATGCTTTTCGAAAAAGGCATTCACCTCGTTCCAATCACAGAGGTTACAATCTTTTCTTCCGATTTTCAAATCGGCATTGATTGCGGTTCCAACCATTCCGGTTCCGCCGGTGACGAGTCGTTTAGCCATATTTTTTTGGTAGCAAGTAGCAAGTATCAAGAAACGGAGTTCCGCGAAGCGCATCAAGAACCGATCTCGTCCCTCAGACGAGAGAGCTCTTTAAACGAAGTTCCGTGAAGCGCATCAAGACGCTATACATGAAGACTTGTGACAGAAGACTCTAGATTAGACACTTGACCTGAGAATTTTAAGATTATTAAAAGAGAACTGTAGATTTTCAATTTCATCTTGTCCGACAGAGGAGACTAACTTCAGATTTCTGATTTCTGATTTCTTACTTCAGATTTCAGATTTCTGATTTCTTACTTCAGACTTCTGACTTCTGACTTTAAATTAGCTTTGGATTTCGATAATAATCGAGCCAATATTCCACCATTTCATCCATCATCGCTTCGAAACTGATAGTAGGTTCCCAGCCGAGGATTTCCTTTGCTTTTGAATTATCACCTTTCAGATCGTGCAATTCCTCGGGGCGCATGTAACGTTCATCGCTGGCAACAAATTCGTGAATATCCAAATCAAGGCGTCCGAATACATATTCCACCAAATACTCAACTGAATGGGAAACGCCTGTAGCACAGACAAAATCGTCGGCAATATTGTGCTGCAACATCATCCACATGGCACGTACATAGTCGCGGGCATGTCCCCAGTCGCGGGTGGCTTTCAGGTTACCCAAGGTCAGTTTTTTGGATAATCCAAGTTTGATGCGCACTGCTTCTTTTGCAACCTTGTTCGTTACAAAGTTGGAACCACGGCGAGGTGACTCGTGATTGAAAAGTATACCGTTCGATATGAACATACCGTAGGCATTGCGGTAATTGCGACAAATATGATATGAAAATACTTTGGCGCATCCATATGGAGAAACAGGACTCAATGGAGTCGTTTCACGCTGAAAACCATCGGCATCAATACTATTTCCAAACATCTCGGATGAACTTGCCTGATAAACCCTCGAATGCGGGCAGGTAAGGCGCACTGCCTCTAGTAGCCTGAGTGTTCCCAATCCGGTAATTTCGGCCGTGTAAATAGGTTGGTCGAAACTAATACGCACATGCGATTGCGCCGCAAGGTTATAGATTTCATCTGGCTGAGACATTTGCAATACCCTGATGAGTGAACCCATATCGAGCAGATCGGCATATTCCAATTTTAATTCCGGATGCCCGTAAATGTCATTCAAGCGGTAGGTCTGATTTTCAGAAACTGAATTTCTTTTCAATATCCCCCAAACCTGATAGCCTTTTTCGAGTAGAAATTCGGCAAGATAAGATCCGTCCTGACCGTTAATGCCGGTAATCAGTGCTTTTTTCATGTAAAAAATTTGAGACGCTTTCAAGCGTCAGGATTTGTCATTCACTTTAGCGCTGCAAAGTTACAAAAAAATTATATTTTTTGCTTTGAGAATTACTGATAGCAATCTAATAAGTTGTCATCTGCATTCCTAAAAAAAATATTGGAACGGAAGTGCCGTATTTATAAAAACTTAATGTAGTCATTTTACTATTCTGTTCGTAAAAACTATCAGACATTTCATGATAAATCTGATAACCTAACTAAGAACTGCTCTTTTGATTTGAAAAATCAAAAAAGCAGTTGCAAATAAGGGCAGCTGTAAAGCACTCGGGATAGGTTGAATTCTTCAGAATATTTTACTCACCATCTACAGGTGCTTCCTCTAAATTTTCCTGATCGTTCATCATATCTTCTTTGCTCATATGCACATACCATTTGCCGTTCACTTTTTTCATTTTAAGTTCCGAATCGCCAATTGGTTGTTTGTTTTCATCACAACAGAAAGTGCAGGTTGCTTCATCTTTATTGATAACACAGGTAGCTTTTGCAAGATTTTTTGCTTTGATTTTTGCTTCTTCCTTGGCTTTTTTCATTTCATCTTCACCCATACCGTTCATTGCCATTTCGAGCAGTGATATAAGCTGTTTGCTTTCTTCGGTAATGAGCGATTTTGCCGATTCAAATTCAAACTGAATGAAACGCTTCATAAAAGCCAGAGAAACGCTTTCTGGTTTTTTCATATTTACTTTCTTGGAAGATTGAGCGCTGACAAAACCTGATAAAGAGAGCATTGCAAATAATAAAAAGACATTCAAACTGTTTTTCATAAAATAATTTTAATAAATGAATGATACTGTTCAATGATCCAAAAGTAGCTGATTTTTACGTAAAAAAAAAGTTTTAAGCCCATAGTTGACATTTATTGATGCATAGCGCTTATTTTTACCATCTCAAAGGCTAAGCCGCTAAAAATACGCTATGCCATGACATTAAAAAGTTAATACCTTCAAAATATGCTTCATTCGATGACCGGCTATGGCCGAATACAAAAAAGCTTTGACAACTTTACCGTTACTGTCGAAATTAAAAGTATCAACAGCAAGACTTTCGACCTGAGGGTGAGGCTGCCAATGCTTTACCAATCGAAAGAAATAGAACTTCGCCGACTACTGGGCAACGAACTCATCAGAGGAAAGGTTGATTTCAACATGCATCTAAGCGGCAGCGCAAATTCCGATTTCAGAATCGACTCCAGTACTTTTGAGGCCTATTTTAATCAGCTCAATGAAATTTCGGGCAATCTGGGTTTGGACAAAGGCGATTTGCTCTACACAATCACCCGCCTGCCAGGTGTTGTTGTACAAAACGACGGCGATGTAAACGAGGATGAATGGGCGCAACTGGAACTGCTCATTATGGAGGCAGTAAAAAAAACAAATGCTTTCCGCGAACAGGAAGGTCTTGTACTGACAAATGACATGAAAATGCGTATCGAAACTATTTTGTCACTGCTCATTCAGGTCGAACCTTTCGAAAAAGAACGTATTGAAAAAGTAAGGCAGCGCATCAGTGGCAATTTCGAACAGTTTATACCTGCCGGAAAAATGGATGAAAATCGTTTCGAGCAGGAAATTCTTTACTACCTCGACAAACTGGATATCACCGAAGAAAAAACCCGTCTGCTGCAGCATTGCAATTTTTTTCAGCAAGTTTGTGTAGATAAAAAGGACAGTCTCGACAAGGGCAAAAAACTGAACTTTATTATACAGGAAATTGGGCGCGAAATAAACACGCTCGGGTCAAAGGCCAATTTTGCCGAAATTCAGCGAATTGTGGTAATGATGAAAGACGAAGCCGATAAAGTAAAGGAGCAACTCGCAAATATTCTGTAAGCGCTCCAAATTTTTGAACTGCAGGGCCTTAAAAAAAGCTATCTTTGCGTTTCGAATTTAAAGCATTTTAAACAAAAAATGGACAGTCCTAAACTCATAATTATTACGGCTCCCTCAGGTGCAGGTAAAACAACGATTGTAAAGCATTTACTCAAAGTGAGAGAGAATCTGGCTTTTTCCATCTCCGCCTGCACGAGAACGCAGCGTTACGGCGAAGTGAACGGACTAGATTATTATTTCTTATCTACTGGAGAATTTAAAAGAAAAGTAGCAGCTGGCGAATTTGTAGAATTTGAAGAAGTTTATGAAAATCAATTCTATGGAACGCTCAAATCGGAGGTAGAAAGGCTTACTGCACTTGGGAAAAATGTAATTTTCGATATCGATGTTAGGGGTGCCGTCAACATCAAAAAATACTACGGAGACAGGGCGCTCACCGTTTTTGTCGCCCCGCCAAGTCCCCAAATTTTATTCGAAAGACTCAGAGCACGTAAAACCGAAGATGAAGAGAGCTTGAGAAAGCGCATTGCCCGTGCCACAGAGGAACTTACTTATGAAAGAAAATTTGATCTCACCTTGGTAAACAATGATCTCGAAACTGCGTTGAATGAAGCAGAAACTATTGTAGATACTTTCCTCAGCTCAGGATTTGAGGGACTGAAAAAACTCAGTTATGGAAACTTCCATCACGAATGATATAAAAGTAACAGTCGAAACCATTTATCAGCCGACCTACTCAAAACCTTTGAAAAATGAGTATGTCTTTGCCTATCGTATTAATATCGAAAATCTGGGGGCTCACACGGTGCAATTGCTACGCCGGTACTGGCATATATGGGATTCGAACGGGGTCGAGCGTGAGGTCGATGGAGAAGGCGTGGTGGGAGATCAGCCTGTTTTAAAATCCGGACAAAGCTATCAGTATGTCTCGGGCTGTCCCCTTGTAACAGATATGGGCACTATGCAGGGGCATTTTCAGATGCAAAGGCTTGACAATGACAGTCTTTTTAATGTTGAAATTCCAAAATTCAAATTGATTGCCCCTTTTAAAAATAATTAACTGCTACAAGTTAGAAGTCAAAAATTAAAAACCGGAAGGATTTTCAACCTTATAATCTGTGATATTTCTTTCGGCGCTGTCGAAATTAACACCAATTAAGACCAATTCTTTATCTTTTTTGCCATATCGCTCGGCATGTTTTTTCTCAATAATTTGAGCAAGGGCGGCCTCGGCACTGCTGTCCATTTTAAATTCGAAAATAACTACAAGATCTTCGATTTCAGGTACTTTCCCTTGCAATAAAGTAAATCCAAAAGTACCAATAAAAAAGGAAAGGTCAAAATTATTAAAAAATTTGACCAAAGAAGACCTAAAAGACGATGCACTTTCAAGTCAAAATAACTGATTGCTTAGCCTTTATCAAAATTTAATATTTCATTCAAAATCATTATTTATCAATGTTTTAAAAATTAAATCATAGCTTTTTATAAATAACTCCACCTTTCAAAAAACACCAGAATAAGTTTTTAAATGACAATCTGTCCCCTACCTTTGTGCAACATTAGAACAGAATCAACTCATAATTCAACATAAAATGCTTCAACACTCACTAGCAATGATGCCAATTATCAGCATTATTATTACTTGTCCCCAGGGGATGAGCAGCTAGTATTTTGCCAAAAAGCAGGAAACAGACGCCTTCCCCGATATTCGGAGAAGGCGTTTTTCTTTTACTATAAAAATCAAATTGTTATGTCTTATTTCACAGATGACACAGTAGTATTTTACAATGGCGAATGGATCAATGCCAAAGATGCACAGACCAGCGTTTATGCACAGACCTTACATTACGGTAATGCTGTTTTTGAAGGCATCCGCGCCTATGCAACAGATTACGGATGTTCCATTTTTAAGGCCCACGAGCACTATGAAAGACTGGAATATTCTGCTAAAAAAATGTACATTCCATTCAATTACAGCGTAGATACGCTCATACAGCTCAGCTACCAACTCCTGGAGAAAAACGGACTCAAAGATGCCTATATCAGGCCATTGATTTTCCCCGAACCAAATATGTCGCTCATGCCGGTTGAAAATGCCAATGTACTGATTGCCGCCTGGAAATGGGACCGCTATCTGGGTTCTAAACTGCTCAATGTGATGATTTCTTCTTTTGAGCGCCCCAATCCAAAGTCATGTCATGTCGAAGCCAAGGTGAGCGGACATTATACCAATTCAATTCTCGCCACAACCGAGGCCAAGCACAAAGGCTTTGACGAAGCCCTACTGCTCGATATGAACGGTTATCTGGCCGAAGGGCCTGGCGCCAATCTTTTTTTCGAAAAAGACGAAACACTTTACACACCTGCATTGGGCAATATCCTTCCGGGCATCACCAGAGCGACGATTATAGAATTGGCCAACGCTATGGGCTACAAAGTAGTAGAGGGACAGTTCAAAACAGAAGATCTGCTCGCTGCCGATTCGGCCTTTTTCACAGGTACTGCTGCCGAGGTTGCAGGCATACAATCTGTAAACGGTAAAGCCTTTAACCTGAAATGGGAAGACAGCATCGGTTATCAGCTTTCAGATGCCTATCAGCAGCTGGTAGTTGAAAAATCTGTTCACAATCACCCAATGATCTAATTATATAAAATTATGCTGAACAAATACAGCCGGGTTCTTACACAAGATCCCACACAACCAGCCTCGCAGGCAATGCTTTATGGCACAGGCCTCAGCGAGGAAGACCTCAACAAAGCCATGGTGGGCATCGTCAGTACAGGTTACGAGGGCAACACCTGTAATATGCACCTCAACGGACTTGCGCTCGAGGCTAAGTATAGCATCCGCGACAATGACCTTGTAGGACTCATTTTTCATAGCATGGGTGTGAGCGACGGCATTGCCAATGGTACCGAGGGTATGCGTTATTCCCTACTCTCCCGCGAGATTATTGCCGATTCTATCGAGGCGGTGATGGGGGCGCATTACTACGACGGATTAGTAGCTGTAGTGGGTTGTGATAAAAATATGCCCGGTGCACTTATTGCGATGGGACGCCTCAACCGACCTGCCATCATGCTCTACGGAGGAAGTATAGCCTCGGGTTGTTATAAAAATAAAACCCTTAATATCGTTTCTGCTTTCGAAGCTTTGGGTGAAAAACTTGCCGGCAAAATCTCAGATGAAGATTATAAGGGCATAATTAAAAATTCCTGTCCCGGACCAGGCGCCTGCGGAGGAATGTACACCGCCAATACTATGGCATCTGCCATTGAGGCATTGGGTATGTGTTTGCCCTACAGCTCATCCAATCCGGCAGTCAGCCCCGAAAAAACAGCTGAATGCGCAGAGCTTGGTGCCGCTATGCGCCATTTGCTCGAAAGAGACATCAAGCCACGCGATATCATGACGGCCAAAGCTTTTGAAAATGCCATCACGGTGGTTGTTGCACTCGGCGGTTCTACCAATGCGGTGATGCACCTCATCGCCATGGCCAAATCGGTTGATGTGGAACTGGGGCTCAATGATTTTCAGCGCATTAGCAGCAAGGTGCCGCTTTTGGGCGACCTCAAACCAAGCGGTCGTTTCCTCATGGAGGACCTGCATGCTGTGGGAGCCGTACCAGCAGTGATGAAATATCTGCTCGAAAAAGGCCTGCTGCATGGCGATTGCCTCACGGTTACAGGCAAAACTTTGTCCGAAAATCTGGCCGATGTAAAAGCCCTCAGCGAGGGCCAGGAAGTCATCAGAACTTTGGAAAATCCGCTCAAAAAAGACGGGCATCTGCGCATACTTTATGGCAATCTGGCTCCAGATGGCTCAGTTGCAAAAATTACTGGAAAGGAAGGTGAGTTTTTCAAAGGCTCAGCGGTGGTTTTCAACGACGAGTTCGAAGCGATTGAAGGAATCGGAAATGGCAAAGTCAAAAAAGGCAATGTGGTGGTGATCCGATACGAAGGTCCCAAGGGCGGTCCCGGTATGCCCGAAATGCTGAAACCGACCTCGGCCATAATGGGCAAAGGACTGGGAAATGATGTGGCATTGATTACCGACGGACGATTTTCGGGCGGCAGTCATGGCTTTGTAGTAGGGCATGTATCTCCCGAGGCGCAAGCTGGTGGTCCATTGGCATTGGTCGAAGATGGGGATGAGATTAGCATCGATGCAATTAATAATGTACTGACCCTTCATGTCAGCGAGGATGCACTGAAACAAAGAAAGGCAGCTTGGGTTTGCCCCAAATTAAAGGTCAGTTCGGGTGCCTTATACAAATATGCCCGTTTGGTTTCCTCAGCATCCGAGGGCTGTGTCACCGATTCAAATCTGTTTTAATTCAAATAATCATGACTGAACTTATCACTAAAATACGTGGCGCCGAGGCGGTAATCAAATGCCTGAAGGAAGAAAATACCGAGTATATTTTTGGATATCCGGGCGGAGCCATCATGCCTATTTACGATGCCTTGTACGATTATCCCGAAATAAACCATGTACTCTCGCGCCATGAACAGGGCGCCATACATGCTGCACAGGGATATGCCCGCGCATCGGGAAAAACAGGGGTGGTTTTTGCTACTTCGGGTCCTGGAGCTACCAATCTTATCACCGGAATTGCCGATGCTATGATCGATTCAACGCCGCTAGTCTGCATTACCGGACAGGTTGCTTCGCAGTTATTGGGTACCGATGCTTTTCAGGAAATTGATATCATCAGTATTTCTATGCCTGTGACAAAATGGAATTTTCAGGTGACCAATGCCGAGGAAATTCCCGAAGTGCTGGCCAAGGCTTTTTATATCGCTTCGAGTGGCAGACCTGGTCCGGTGCTTATTGACATTACAAAAGATGCCCAATTTGCACTGGCTGATTTTACCTATGAAAAATGCACCAAAATCAGGAGTTATAAACCTGTTCCAACTGTTAGTTCCGATGCTATAAATGAAGCTGCAACACTTATCAATGCTGCTAAAAAGCCTTTTTTGATATTTGGTCAAGGCATCATCCTTTCGGGTGCCGAGCAGGAGTTGAAAACCCTGATTGAGAAGACAGGCATCCCTGCGGCCTGGACCATTTTGGGACTATCTGCCCTCGAAACGGCTCATCCGCTCAATGTGGGTATGCTCGGCATGCACGGCAATTATGCACCAAATGTGCTCACCAACGAATGCGACCTGCTCATAGCGGTGGGCATGCGATTCGATGACCGTGTGACTGGTAATTTGAACTCATACGCTAAGCAGGCAAAAATTATTCATTTCGATATCGACCCTGCCGAAATTAATAAAAATGTAAAAGCAGATGTCGCTGTATTGGGCGATGCCAAGGCAAGCCTGACTATGCTGATTGATGCCGTTGACAAAAATAACCACAGCGAATGGCTCGCAAAATTCAGAAGCCTCGAGGCTAAGGAAATTGAAAAGGTACAGCAGAAAGATTTGTATCCCGGCGAGGGGCCAATCAGTATGGCTGAGGCCATCAGGGTAGTGAATGAACAAACAGCTGGCGAGGCTATTGTTGTAACCGACGTAGGGCAGCATCAGATGGTAACCTGCCGCTATGCCAAATTTAAAAATACCCGAAGTAAAATCACCTCGGGTGGATTGGGAACTATGGGTTTTTGTCTGCCTGCTGCATTGGGGGCTAAACTCGGCGCACCGGATAAAACAGTTGTAGCCGTTATTGGCGATGGCGGTTTTCAGATGACCATTCAGGAATTGGGAACCTTGTTTCAAACGGGTGCCAATGTCAAAATCCTCATCCTCAACAATGAATTTCTGGGCATGGTAAGACAGTGGCAGGAACTGTTTTTCGAAAAAAGATATTCCTTCACCGAGATGTCAAATCCAAATTTTGTTCTAATCGCGAAGGGATACGGCATTAGTGGAAAAACTGTGCGAGAAAGAGCAGATCTTGAAAGCGCCGTTACCGAAATGCTGCAACACCCTGCAAGTTACCTTTTGGAGGTAATGGTCGGAAAAGAGGACAATGTCTTTCCGATGGTACCAACTGGTGCTTCGGTTTCGGAGGTAAAATTGGGTCCGGAATAATTAGAGAACTGAAAACAGTAAAATCATGTCAAAAAAAACATATACACTATCCGTTTTTACGGAAAACAAAGTCGGATTGCTCAATCGCATCACCGCCATGTTCACCAGACAACATATTAATATCGATAGCATAGCCGCTTCCGAATCGGAAATCGACGGCATTCATCGCTACACTATTGTAGTGACCGAAACCGAACATGCTGTAGAAAAACTAGTCAAACAGATTGAAAAACAGGTGGATGTGCTCAAGGCATTTTTTCACGAAGAGGAGGAAACGGTTTATCAGGAAATTGCCTTGTACAAACTGCCGGCATCGATCACGCAGGAACTTGGCTTTTTCGAAGGGCTCATTCGTAATCACAATATCAGAATTATTTCCATAGAAAAGGAGTTTCTTGTGTTGGAAAAAACCGGGCATCGCAAGGAAACACAGGAACTATTGGAACTATTGCAACCACTTGGCCTGCTGGAGTTTGTAAGATCGGGAAGGGTGGCGATAACAAAGCCGATGGCGACATTGGAATCTTATCTAATTTGAAGTCAGGTACTAGGAACCAGTACAGAGGAGCTAGAACTAAAAAGTGCGAAGTGAAAAGTGAATTAGTGCGGAGTGGCGAGGTGCTAGGTACTAGCATTAAAGTGAAAAGTGCGAAGTGAACAGTACCTGATACCTGATACTTGCTACCTCATAAAAATTTCTTACTTCTACCCTCTAATTTTTAAAAATCTTGATACTTGATACTTGTCCCGATAGCTATCGGGATGATACTTGATACTTGATACTAAATCTGAAAATCTAAAAAAAAATGGCACAAATCAATTTTGGCGGCGTACTTGAAAATGTAGTTACCCGCGACGAATTTCCGCTTGCAAAAGCACAGGAACTTTTGAAAAACGAAACAATTGCCGTAATCGGTTATGGCGTACAAGGCCCTGGACAATCGCTGAACATGCGCGACAATGGCATTAACGTCATCATCGGACAGCGCAGAGGCGGACTTTCATGGGACAAGGCAGTCAGAGATGGCTGGGTTCCAGGAATAAATCTTTTTGAGTTGGAAGAAGCGCTCGAAAAGGCTAGTATTATTCAGTATTTACTTTCCGATGCTGGTCAAATTCAGGCTTGGCCAACGGTTAAAAAACATCTGACTCAAGGCAAAACCCTTTATTTTTCGCATGGCTTCGGCATTACGTTTAATGAGCGAAGCGGTATCATTCCGCCTGCCGATGTGGATGTAATTCTTGTTGCACCAAAAGGTTCAGGCACTTCCTTGAGAAGACTCTTTGTCGAGGGTAAGGGCATTAATTCTTCCTATGCAGTTCATCAGGATTACACAGGGAAAGCAGCCGAAAAAGCTATGGCCCTGGGCATTGCCATCGGATCGGGCTATTTGTTCGAAACAAATTTCAGAAATGAGGTGTATTCCGACCTTACAGGAGAACGCGGAACCCTTATGGGCGCAATTGCCGGCATTATGGAAGCTCAGTACAATCTGCTGCGCAAAAGAGGACATAGTCCATCGGAGGCATTTAACGAAACAGTGGAGGAACTCACGCAATCATTGATGCCCCTTATCGCCGAAAAGGGCATGGACTGGATGTTTGCCAACACATCGACCACTGCACAGCGCGGTGCCCTCGACTGGAAAAACAAATTCAGAGATGCTGTTGCACCGGTATTCGAGGAATTGTACGATGCTGTTATCTCGGGCAATGAGGCACAACGCTCCATCGATTCCAATTCACAACCCGATTATCGCGTAAAACTCGAAGCCGAACTGAAAGAAATCCGTGAATCAGAAATGTGGCTTACCGGCAAAGCTGTCAGACAATTAAGACCATAAAAATGAGCTATTTCCCTGAAATTGAAAAAGTAAAAGCGGCTGCACTGAAACTGAAAGAAGTAGCCAATGTAACCCCTCTGACCTATAATATTCTGGGATCGGAAAAATATGCAGCGACCATTCATTTCAAAAGAGAAGACCTGCAGACCGTGCGTTCCTACAAGATCAGAGGGGCTTTTAATAAAATCAGCAGCCTGAGCGAAAGCGAAAAAAGTAGCGGCGTTATCTGTGCAAGTGCAGGCAATCACGCTCAGGGTCTTGCCTATGCCTGCCGTAAACTTGGCATCAGGGGGAAAATTTACATGCCGCTACCAACGCCAAAGCAAAAAGTAAATCAGGTAGCTTTTTTTGGCAAGGAATGGGTTGATGTTGTTTTGGAAGGCGATACCTTCGATGACGCCTATGCTGCCGCTGTCAAATATGGAAATGCCAAAGGACTTGTATTCATACATCCCTTCGATGATGAAAAAGTGATTGAGGGTCAGGCTACAGTAGGTCTGGAAATCATTGAAAATTCCAAAAAACCTGTGGACATTCTCATCCTGCCAATTGGCGGGGGTGGTCTTGCAGCGGGTGTTTCAGCAGTTTTTAAACAATTGAGCCCTCATACAAAAATCATTGCCGTCGAACCCGAAGGTGCGGCATCTTACAGCTTCGCACTGCAGCAGGGAAGCAATGCAGCACTCGAACAGATCGATAAATTTGTAGATGGAGCTGCTGTCAAAAAAATCGGCAACCTCAATTTCAACATTTGCCGCAGCTGTATCGACAGAGTGGTTACTGTTCCCGAAGGCAAGGTCTGTTCTACCATCCTGGAACTTTACAACCTCGATGCCATCGTGGTTGAGCCGGCGGGTGCTTTGAGCATTGCTGCGCTGGAACAGCTAGGCCCCGAGTTAAAAGGCAAAAATGTAGTCTGTATAGTTTCGGGCAGCAACAACGATATTTCAAGGACGGAAGAAATCCGCGAACGCTCGCTGCTCTACGAAGGACTCAAACATTATTTCATGGTGCGTTTTCCGCAAAGGGCCGGTGCATTAAAAGAATTTGTCGCCGAAGTTTTAGGGCCCGATGACGACATTGTTCATTTTGAATATTCAAAGAAAACCAGCCGTGAGAAGGGTCCGGCCATAGTGGGCATTGAACTTAAGAGAAAAGAAGATTTTCAACCAATGCTGCAGCGCATGAAAGAAAGGCAGTTTTTTGGCGAATATCTCAATGAAAATCAGGAATTATTTAATTTTTTGGTTTAGATAGTCTCTAAGTTTTTCTCATAATACATTGTTGTAAATCTCTGATGCTTGATTTTTAAGCGGAAGTATTTTCCTAACTCTCCAAATCTTCAAAAAATCGAATCACAAAAAAGCCACCCCTTTTGGGGTGGCTCAGATGTTTGAATTTAGTTTTGTTTATGAAAATTATACTTTAATATTTTAGTTTACACTTAATTCACTTGTATTACCTGAAGTTGAAAGTGTATTTATTTTTCTGAGTGTAACTACTGTTTCGTAATAACTTTTGATAACAAGTTCATTCGGATCGGTCGGAGAGAAAATCAGTTGAAATTCGCCCTCGAATAAATTGTAAAGTGTTGTGTGGTTTGGATTCGATATTGGGCAAGCTCCCGTTGCGGCAACAATAAACTTAGTTTCTCTGCACAGATATTCTTTGGTACAAAGGTCTCTTCCCAATTTCATTTCAACAATACCGTTATTGAAAGTGAACTTTGGATATTTTACGCTCCAGCTTAAGTTGATAGCGTTAGGAACTGATACAACCGATACGACTTCCCAGCTGGTTCCGGTCAATAAATCTGAAGACAAAGACTTTACTGTTGTAACAACTTCTTCTTGTGGAATTAAAGTTTCAGTTTTTTTGCACTGAACAAAAAGAAGTGAAGATGTGATGGCTACAGCCAAGATGAATAACTTTTTCATGATGTTTAGATTTTAAATTTTGAGTGATTTGTTATTGTTGGAATGTTATTGATAATTAAATTTACTGTACGTTAAGGTTTGAAGGAAGATTAGCAGCAACCGGAGTTGTAGTACCCAATTGAGCTACTCTGCGCAGGGTGATTTCAGTTTCAGCATTGTTTTTCAAGATCATTTCGTTTCCGCTGTCTGAAATGATGTATTGGAAATCACCTTCCAATAAGTCAGACAAAGCTTGATGATTTGGATTGCTGATTGCGCAAGCAGCAAAATCAACAGTGATGTTGTCAGTTGCAAACAAATAGTGCTTGCTGCAAATATCTCTTCCAAGTTTCATTTCGATATAGTCATTGAAGAAATTCATTTTTGGATGCTTCACAGTAAAACTGATGTTCACATTTTTTGGAACTGAAACTACGGAGAGTACTTCCCAGTTTGTACCTTCAAGTACGTTGCCGGTCAAAGACTTTTCAGTCGATACGATTTCTTCTGTAAGCACTTCAGTTTTTTTGCACTGAACAAAAAGTAAAGAAGCTGTGATTGCGATTGTGAGGATGAATAACTTTTTCATGGCTTTGATATTTTTATGATTTTTAAATTCGTTTTGATTATTTGATGTTACAAAGGTAGGCCGCTGTGAACCCCAATTCAATGACGGAAAACCAAGAGAAGGGTGACCTGCGTCAGTTTTGATTGATTTTTGTAACTTTTTTTGATTTTTTTTAAAAAGAGGAAAATCTACTTTTTTATCAGGGCTATTTTAACCACAAAGTGCACGAAGGAAACACAAAGGGCCAAAAAGACTTATTAGCCAAGTTCGTCAATCCGTTTACATCTGTATTAACGATTTTTTCCAAACGGCTTTAGCCTTTGAGAAAAAAAACTACCAACGGAGGGCGGTATTTTAATGCCGCAACTAATGAACGGATCGGCATGATGTGTACGACCACCTAACGGGGTCGGGTCACAGTCACTATTGTGTCTGTTACCAATATTTGACCCCGATGGGGTCGGTCAAAATCCTTTGGATTTTTCTGCTTTTAGCAGTGTGAGAAAATTATAGCTGCCCGCGGTTTGTAAGTCCTTAACCAAGTTGGTCAATCCGTGAAAATCTGTATTAACGGAGTTAACCGAGGAAATCAGTATTGACCACTAAAAAATCTGTGTGCATCTGTTTGATCTGTGTAGGACAAAGTCCTGATCGGTGTTCTAATTAGATGAAAGGATGAAAGAATGAAAGAATGAAAGTTTTTCCAAACGGCCCTCGAAAGCTTTCGAGGAAGCTATCGGGAGGGCCTTTGTGAAAAAACAATACCGAAGGAGCGCGGTATTTTAATGCCGCTGCACAATGTGTTTTTTTTACCACAGCGCAAACAACCCTCGAAAGCTTTCGGGGTTACGCAGAGGGTCACCAAGTGCATGGAAATAATGTTCGACCACCTAACGGAGTCGGTCAAAATCCTTTGGATTTTTAGTGTATAATATCTTTTCCAGTCGAAAGAAGTATATTCAAACGATAAATTATGCCACAAGCCTTAATAATAAATTTAAAATACTGCTCAGCTGTTTGGCTTAAAACATAGTTTTACTAAATTTGCAGATTAAAGTACCTTGATCTATAATTATTCTAACCAAATGCCTGTTTTAACAGACAATAACCTTTAAAAAATGAATTCTTACAAATCGATGAATAATATCGTTGGATGGCTCATGTTTTTTGTGGCAGCAACGGTGTATATTCTAACAGCAGAACCCACAAGCAGTCTTTGGGATTGTGGAGAGTTTATATCGGCAGCTTACAAACTGGAAGTGGTTCACCCTCCCGGAGCGCCATTGTTCATAATGATAGGCAGAATGTTTGCCAATGTAGCCGAGACCTTTTCTTCAGACAAAGCCAATATAGCTTATGCAATAAATGTCATGTCGGGTCTTTGTACTGCCGCATTGGTTATGTTTATTTTTTGGTCAACAACCATACTAACAAAACTTTCTCTTTTGGGACATGAGCAGAAAGTAGAAGATTTGGGAGATAAAATCGCTATTCTGGGATCGGGTGTTGTTGCAGCTCTTGCAACCACTTTTGCAAGTTCTGTATGGTTTTCGGCTGTTGAAGGTGAGGTATATGCCATGTCATCAGGGTTTACCGGTCTTGTAATTTGGTCGGCATTGCGTTGGTATGTTGCCGATGGTAAAAAAGCTGATCGTTGGTTGGTTTTTATCGCCTACATGATTGGCCTTTCAATTGGCGTACACCTTTTGAGCTTATTGGCAATTCCCTTCATGGCAATTTTATTCTACTACAAAAAGGGTAATGTAAGAGGAATGACGATGAGTCAAAATTCTGTTTTTGCCGTTTTGGGAATGGCCTTATTGGTTGGTTTGCAATTTGTTGATTTTTCTCAACTGCCACTTATTGGTGGTTTAAGCGTTCAAATTCATCTCTTATTGGGTTTTCTTATACCGGCCCTCTACCTATTTGCATACACACAAACCCAGCTTGACGAAAGAAAGGCATGGCTTTATACAGGTATCTCTGGCATAGTTGGTTTTGTCATTCTTCTTTTTGTGCAATCTATTTTTATCCCTAAATTACCACAGATAGCAGCCTATTTCGACTTTTCCTTTGTCAATGATTTTGGGATGGGCGTAGGATCGGGTATGATGTTCTTTTTGATTATCCTTGTTGCATTAGTAGTTGGTGGGCTTTATTACAGTCAGGCAAGAAAAATGTATGGACTTCAACTTGGTTTTATGATGTTTGCAATGGCACTGATGGGTTTTTCTACCTATGCATCCATCGTGATCAGAGCCCAGGCTAATACGCCTATTAATATGAACAACCCTAGTGATCCTTATAGCTTATTGTCTTATATTAATCGTGAACAGTACGGCGATCGTCCACTTTCTTATGGACCACACTTTGCTGCTGAACAGGTTGGATATGAAAGTAAAGGACAATCTTACCGTCCTGTTAAAAACACTAATGGTAAAATTTCATATCAGGTTGTTTCCGAAAAAGGAGAGTATGTGTTTAATGATGATGATATGATGCTCTTTCCCCGTTTGGGACATATGGACGAAAACCGTGAAAAGCAATACCGTAACTGGTTAGACCTTCCCGAAGACAAACCCAATTGGAATCACAATATGGACTTTTTCTTCAGGTACCAGATTGGATGGATGTATTTCCGCTACTTTATGTGGAATTTTACCGGTCGCCAAAATGCACAACAAGGCTATTATGCATCTGATGTAACCAAAGGAAACTGGATAAGCGGTATTAATTTTATCGACAGTAAACGACTCACTCCTCAAGCCGACCTGCCTTCGAGCATGAAAGATCAGGGCCGCAACACTTATTATTTCCTACCCTTGATTTTTGGTCTTCTCGGACTTTTGTTTCATGTTGCCCGTCGTCCACAGGATGCCCTGGCAGTAGGGATCTTGTTTTTAGTAACAGGGGTGGCAATTATTATTTTCTCCAATCAACCGCCCGGCGAACCGCGCGAGCGCGACTATGTACTTGTAGGTTCAATTTTTACCTATTGTATCTGGATTGGAATGGGCGTAGCAAGTATCTACACTGGCATAAAATCCTTTATTAAGGCATCTACCCTCAGAGCAGGTCTTGCCACTTCGCTTGTGATGGTAGCTCCTTTAATTATGGGATTCCAGAACTGGGATGACAATTCACGTGCAAATCATACAGGTGCAAGAGATTATGCTAATAATTTCCTTCAGTCATGTGCTCCTAATGCCATCATTTTTACCTATGGTGACAACGACACCTATCCATTATGGTACGCTCAGGAAGTAGAAGGCATCAGAACCGATGTTAGAGTAGTCAATTTCAGTCTGTTGGCAGTCGATTGGTACATTGAACAATTACGTCGTAAGATGAACGATTCAGATGCTATACCTATGACAATTTCTAAAGACGCGTATCGTGGATCAGCCAGAAACATTTTACCTGTTCAGCCAAGAGCTAATATGTCAATGATTGACATGATAAAACATATGGGAGCATCCAATCCTGTTCAAACTCGTTCACAGGTATTTCCAAGTTCTGTTCCGGCTACAGACTTTTTCATTCCAATCAGTAAAGATGAAATCCGGAGAAACAAGGTGGTCTCCTCTTCTGTAAGCGACGATCAGATCGTTGACAGAATGAATTTAAAATTGGAAGCAGCCGCTATTTATAAAGATGATATAGCACTTTTTGATATTATTGCCAGCAATGCCGCAACTGGATGGAAACGCCCTATTTACTTTGCCGTGACCGTTCGCCCGGAGAAAATTGGCATCTTCAAAAACTATCTTCAGTTGGAAGGTATGGCGCTTCGAATCGTTCCAATTCTTACTCAAAACAATGGTGGCAATGCTGGTGCACTTTCAATGGGTAGGGTAGATGTTGACCTAATGTACCGTAATCTAATGGAAAAATTCCGTTGGGGTGGTTTCGACAAGTATAAAATGTTTGTTGATGAAAGCTATTCGCCTAGTATCCAAACACAGCAGTTTGCCTTTTGGAGATTGGTGAATTCACTGAGACAAAATGGAGATAAGGAACGAGCTATCAAAGTATTAGAGAGAATGTACGAGGCTTTTCCTCACATGAACTTTCCTATAGATGAAAACTATTCCCGCGAAGGTCTTAGCCTCTTCATTGATTTGGGTGTGCCTGAAAAAGCAAAACCACATGTGCTCAATCTTGCAAAAGCATCTGCCGAAAAACTGAAATATTTTAACAAATTTATCTCTGTTTCAAAACTTGCAGAATATACTCAAGTTATAGATGCCAAAAGAAGGTTTATCACTTCAATTGTACAAAGAGCAGGTGGCGTTAACCAAATCAGCAAAGAAATGAACGAAATAGCGCTCAAGGCTCAAGCCGAGATGCAAGCTGCTGAGAAAGATAGAGCTGCACTTTTCACTACCTGTGCAAACCAACGAATGGCTTCGCTTTTTGAGAACGAAATCATTATGGCCGCTTCAACGGCTCAACAAGCACTCGAACTCGCTGAATCTATTGGTGATGCAGCATTTAACAAACAAATTGCTGATGTTTTTGCACCTTACGGTATTAAAGCAGGCAATCAGCCTCAGAATCCCAAACAGGTTGAAGCTCCAAAAGATACTGCAGTGAAAGATACTTCTAAAAAGTAGACGCTGAAAATTAAGATTTATAAATGGGGTTAAACTTTTTTAAGTTTGGCCCCTTTTTTAATAAAAAATAATGCTGCTCTGCATTTAAGATTCAGCATTTTCAAAAATAAAATTTTAATGCAAAGTTCAACTGATGCTTATTTTGTAAAATTTAACATGAAAACTGATGGGTTCGTTGCACCTGAAAAATTCTGTTATCCTTTCTATTACCAACCTCATCCCTTATCTGTACTTGCTTCAGAGCAGCTAATGGATTTTTTAGCATACAAATCAGAAAACTTTGGTTGGGAATTTGGTCTTAACCCCAATGAAATAAATCCCAGAGGAAAGATGTTTGGCGTACTGATCGTTGAAAATTCAAATGCCGAATTAGGTTTTCTTGCGGCCTATTCCGGCAATATTTCAATTCCCGACAAGGGTTTTCCCTTTGTGCCGCCAGTCTTCGATTTTTGGCAGGAAGATGGTTTTTATCTGAATGGTCTTAAATCATTCGAAGTTTTAACAGCTGAAATTCATCGTCTTCATAATTCAGAGAATTTCATACAACTTAAAGAAGAACTTAGACTGGCTTTAGAAACTTCAGAAAAAGAACTAAACGATTTTAAAAAGTACATCGAGGCGAAAAAAGCAGAAAGAGATTTGAGACGAACTTTTATAACAGACAATGTCCAATTATTAAGCGAACTCAACAAAGAAAGTATTGATTTAAGCTATGCTTTTAAGAGATTAAAAAAATCTTGGAAAGAAAAAATTACTCTACTTGAGGAACAAGTCTTAATTTTTGAAAAAATTATTCAAGATAAAACAGATGCACGTAAATTACTTTCAAACGGACTTCAAGAGTCTATTTATAACGGGTTTCAATTTTTGAATAGTAATGGTCAGACAAAGGGTCTTTCAGAAATCTTTGCAGGCACAGCGATAAAATTTCCTCCCTCTGGTGCAGGCGAATGTGCTGCTCCACGCCTTTTGCAACATGCTTTCAAAATGGGTTATAAGCCCATAACTATGGCCGAATTTTGGTGGGGAGCTACATCAAAGGATGAAATGAGACAACACAAACAATTTTATCCTGCCTGCCGTGGCAAATGCCAACCTATTTTGACACACATGTTAGCTGGAATTGAGGTGGAGGATAATGTTTTATTGGCAGAAAGTTCAATGATCGAAGACCCCAAAATCTTATTTGAGGATGAATACCTTATGGTCATATCAAAACCTGCGGGTTTACTTTCTGTTCCTGGTAAGGAAATTCAGGATTCTGTCTATACACGCATTTTGTTAAAATATCCTTTGTTGACAGGTCCGCTCGTCGTGCACAGATTAGACATGGACACATCAGGTCTGATGCTAATTGCTAAAAATGTAACGATTTATAAAGCGCTTCAGGCACAATTTATCCAGAGAAAGGTGAAGAAAAGATACCTAGCCCTACTCGAAGGTTTAGTAATAGAGGACAAAGGAATCATCGAATTGCCCTTAGCGGAGGATTATATTAATCGCCCCCGTCAAATGGTTTCCTTTGAAAATGGTAAAAAATCCATCACACATTTTGAGGTTATCGAACGAAAAAATAGTCGAACCCTTATTCATTTTTATCCGCATACAGGTAGAACGCATCAGTTACGAGTACATGCCGCAAATTATATGGGTTTGAGTTGTCCGATTGTAGGCGATGATTTATATGGTAAAAAGGATAAAAGATTGTATTTACATGCTGCGGAAATTGAATTTCTTCACCCGTATTTGAATGTGATATTAAAAATTGTGGATAATTCTAAT
>CAMDAB010000051.1 GCA_945888475.1 Saprospira grandis DSM 2844
GTACCGCGTCCCGCCATAGGGATGATTATTTTCATATCAAAACTATTTTTTAACGGTTCGGCGGTAAATATAGTAAAAACTGATGAAGGAGAAAAGAGATGAAGCGGAAAGAGCTTGTGAGAAAAGAATATGTAAATGTATCGCAAGTATAAGATAACGCTGGAAAAGAAATTCCAACTGTAACTAGAGCTAGAAATTCTAAAGTCTGAGTAGCGCTGAAGGTGTGCGAGATTGTTAGGAGGAGAGGTATTAAGTCTTACGAAGGATTATCATTCTTAAAACTTGTCAAATCAATCGTATCAAACATTGGCAACTCTGCGGATTCCAGATATTGGCTGGTAATTTTCTCCAAGAAAGTTTCGGTAATAATATCTTGTTCTAAAAACATTTCTATGTCTGGATATACAGTTTCATAAACACTAAGAATCGCTTCATCAGATATATTTAACCTATGACGAATATTTTTGAAAAATTTTATTTCAGCGTATTCAACCTGCTCATCTGCATATATAGTTTGTATAGCAAAATCAATAATTGCCAATTCTTCTTTTTCAGAGAATTCTGTTGCCTTTAAAATGTCAAAGTAGTTTTTTATAAACTCCTTACTATTGGCATTTATCTTTACAACAAGTTCATTAATCTCGTTCTGAAAGTTAAAACTTTCAAAGAAAGGTGATTTTTCACATAGTGAATTAATCATTGTAATTTCTTTGCTGTCAATATGCCCATCAGATGCCATGCAACAAAATGCTGTCTGAAGCAAAAGCTTGTCGAAAGTTATAGTATCCATAAAAATATTTTTATTTATTAAAACCAATTTGATTTTTCTTATTCACCTGATCATTCTTTTCACCATCTATTTTTGCCTTTGCAAGAGCATACTTTTTCAATTCCTCCAATGGAACAGAAGGTCTTGTATTTTTTATGACATCTTCCAATATATTCATCGTGATTCTAGATTTCAGTCTTAATGCTGCACGAGCTGCCTCATCAACCAAAAACTTAGTATCAGAAGAAACATAATTTTCTGTCAAGGTTGAAAGTCTTTCATAGTCTATTCCAAAATCTAGGGGCCTGTTTTTTAAATACATTTCAAACAATGCTTTCCTGGCTTCAAAATCGGGGGGTGATAGGTAAAACTTTTTGTCAAGGCGACCAGCTCTTAACATCGCAGGGTCAATTTGATCGGGATAATTTGTTGCACCAATGACAAAAATGCCTTTTTCTCCAGTTCTGTCCATTTGTGCCAACATTTCATTTACTGCACTTTTTGACATTTCATGGGCATTACTGTCTCGATTTGGAAGCAGCTCATTTATTTCATCAATAAAAATAATTGTTGGTGCATTTTTTTCGGCTTCCTCAAACATTTTGGCAATATTTTCTTGTGTACCATTTACATAAACACTCTTAAGTGAAGATGAGGGCATCAACATAAAATTGAATCCAACCTCCTCGGCAAAATGCTTTGCAAAGTATGTTTTTCCGCAACCTGGGGGACCATAAAGTAACATTCCGTTCGGAATTGTCAAGCCATATTTGGAGTATTCTTCAGGATTATGTAGTGCGTTAATTACATCTAATTGCAACTGTTCCTTAAGTTCCGACATACCGGCGATAGCCTCAAATCCTTTACCCTTTGCCTTTTGCTGTTGAAATCTATTCTCGTTATTTTCTGTCGATTTTACCTTGCGAACCCTATCAATATCCTCTACTTCAACTTCACCATTTAATGCATTTAAAAACTCAGTTGCACTTGCAAATCTGTAATCAAGATCCTGACTAAGTGCCTTTTTTAAAATTAATTTTACAGAATCTTCTAAACCGATAAAATCACTGTCCAGTTCTGGAAAACTAAGGGGTTTAGACCTAGCCTCCAAAATAATCTCTTCAGCTTTGTTTCTGTCTTCCTGATATCTTGAAATATCCTTTTGCCATGGTGCCTTCCCAAAAATCATTTGATACATCAGTGCGCCAACAGCGTAGATATCAGATTGTACAGAATAAATATTATTAAAACATTCGGAAGCCACATAATTCAAATTCAACCCTTCTCTGTTATATGATTTTGACGATTGATGCAGAGAACGGGCATAACCAAAATCAATGATTTTAGCCCTAGGTATATCGCCTGATAAATCCAACATGATATTTTGTGGGGTAATCTCATTATGAGCAAGCGGTTCGGGCAAACGGTGAAGGTATGCCAAACCCTGGAGTACCTCAGCGATGATTTGCTGTACATCATAATAAGTGGATATCCGCTCCCTACTTATTTTCTCTTCCAGGGTTTCCCCTGCGATAAAATCCAGAACTAAATAACCATATCTCTTATTCTCAAAAAGTAACTCCCCGCTGTCTTTGTAAGCCACGATATTTTCATGCTGAATTCTTTTCAGGAATTCAATTTCGAGCAGGTTATTATCAGCATCAAAAGCTGTCCTATGAAGTTTTGAATAGTTGAATAATTTTAAGAAATACAATTTGCCGTCTTTGCCTTTTACACGGTAGTTTTCGGCATTAGTTCCTTGCTTAATAAAAAGCATAATATAAAACTTTTCACTAATTGAGATGTTTTTAGGTAGTATGCCTTTGTAATTTGATTCCATTTATTTAAATATTGGTATATCATCAGGCTGATCTGGATTACTGCGGTCTCTTAAATTATCAATTTCTATACAAAGTTGCACCAATTGAGATTGTTTGCCTCTGTTACTAATGTTAGAAATTGCCTGATTTACTAATTGTCTAGCTTTGGTTACATCTTTCCAAGGTAATTTTGAGAAGTTTTCATCAATATAGTCAATATAGTCCTTTTCTCTTTCTCCTTCATCTATAAAAGTCTCAACTAAGGCTCTCATTAAACTCATTATATTCTCTGTAGTTTCAATTGCCAGTTTTACATCTTTATCTTTTATTATAGATTCAATATGACTTTTGAACTCTTCCATTTGATGCCTAACTTTTGTTTCGTTAATATCGCCCCATAAGCTAGCTTCATCAATTTTATCTAATAATTCTTCCGCCTTATAAAAAGTATCTTTCAAATCAGCTTCTGCTTTAGGCCATTCTAAATCTGTCTCATAATTATCTAAAACACTTCTGATTTTTCTTAAAATATTTAAAATTCTCATTTTATCATCTTCACTTCCACCTTCATTTTTTAAATCTAATTTCAATTGTTCAAGTTCGGAGCAGCATCCAATTAATTCTTGATTATGCTTTTCATCTGAAAGCTTGTTAGCTCTTTTAATATCTGTCTGGATTTCCTTTAAAAGCCAATCACTTTCTACCTTAGGTTGTAAATTAATTTCAACATCAACTTCTTCCGTGTGGTCAATAACTGGAAAAAATACAGAACAAACAGGCTTTGCTCCATTTTGGTCAAATGTTAAAGTAATTTCAATGTCTGAATTTGCAGGAACAACCTTAGGTAATGTCTCTCCTGTAATAATTACATCAGCAACATAACTCGCTTGAAATGAATTTTTTCCTTCTAGTCCATCTTCACCCTGAAAAATTGGAATTCTTAAAACATCTGACACTTTCCCTGCTGTCAATTGTTTTGGTGTTCTCAAACCTGCTGGAGAAACACCAACAGCACCTTTTAAGATTTGATTTTTTTCTAACCCTTTTAATCCTTTAAAAACGGTAACTTTTTTTTTGTTATCCCAGACCTGAATGCCAATATGATATGGTAAAGGTGCGGATGGCACGTGCATATCTGTGATAGTTAAATTATTCGGCTGACTGGGCAGTCTATCACCTTTTTCATCTGTAAGAACAATATTAAAATAATTTGAACTATTGGATTCTAAAAGAACTTTTATCAACGTTGCCTTTTTATCACTAATTAGTGTTCTATTACTTGAATATGATTTATCTCCCCGTTCTAGTGTAGCATAAACTTTATCAGGAATTTTAGTTGTGGTTAAGTTTGAATCAATTTTTATATTAATTAGTGTATCAGCTTCCACAGTCGCAGATACATATTTTAAATCTAAAGCAATGGTTCCCGTAGGTGGTGGCGGTGGTGCAACACCAACGTCTATTGTTGATGCGTATAAGGCTGCTCCGACTGCTACAGAAGTCATTTGATTCTTAGCAATTACTTTGTTGGTAATCTGGTCTTTTAACAATCTGTGTAAGATAGGGGAGTATGTTGGTCCACCAACAAGAATCAAACAATCCAAATCACTGCCTTTTAAATTTTTCTTCTGCAACAGTTTTTTTGAAAGGTCTATTGCTTTCTGAAAAATTGGTTCAAATACAGGAATTAAATCATCTTGTGTAATGTCTATACTTAAGGCAAGTTCATTTCCATCTTCATCTAAAGCTCCTATTTCATCAGGAAAACAAGTTATATCTGTTGTAGGATTGAATGATAAATCAATTTTTGCCTTCTCAGCAAAGGACTTCATAGCATTTCGTAAAATTTCCCTTTTATCCTTATTTGCTAGAATACTTTCAATTGAGTAATTCTCTTTTAAATAAGGTATTATTATGTTATCTACTATTGCTAAATCTAAATCTTTTCCGCCTAACTCATTATTGCCTTCTGTGTCTAAAACCTTCATAATTCCCTCGTCAACCTTAACTAATGCAGCATCAAAAGTTCCACCGCCAAAATCAAAAACGAGCCATTTGCCATCTTTTTCTTTTGAATCTAAACCATAAGCTATTGATGCCGCGATCGGCTCTTGAAGTAATTCCACCACCTCAAAACCTGCTAATTTTGCAGCGTTTATAGTTGCATCATTTTGTGCCATTGTAAACATTGCCGGCACAGTTATTACAATTGATTTTATCTGTTCATCAGTTACAAATGATTTCAATTTTTTTAATACCTCAGCAGAAAGTTCCTCTGATGAGAAATCTCTATCAAGTAAACTACTATGGTATTTAATATCTTTGCCCATAGTTCTTTTAAACTCCAAATAACTGTTGGAATCGTCCTTTCCATTTGTTTTGGCATTTCTTAATTTGTCCTTAATGTTTGCTGCATAGGCAGCATCACCAACTATTATATTTTTTCTTGGATTGATAGCAACACAAGAAGGCAAAGTATCCTTCTGTAAATCTGTTTGAATAACTTTTGGCTTGCCATTTTCCATTCTAGCAATTGCAGAGTTGGTCGTTCCCAAATCTATTCCGTAGTCAATTTTGTTTCTCATATAATTTGTGCTTTTATTATTTATATTCCGTTGGCAACATCAACTTGTGCAGCTTGAATTTGTTCTCCTTTATATTTAACCAAAGGCTTTATTATTCTTACAATTATTCTTTCGTCTTTTCCCAATTTCGAATCGTCTATTTCATTTATTACAGTCACTTTCATTCCATCGTCATATTTTTGCCCCAATAAATCAATGATTTCATATTGAGAAGCCTTGAAAGTGATGATTAACCGCTTAACAGAGCTTTTTAATGCTTTAGCATCCTGACTATTTGGGTCAAGTTTATTTGCATAAGCGTTTATTCTTGTAATTTCATCTGCAACTTTTAATGGTATTGAATGATCTATTGTTGAATTATCGTCAGTATTTTCAACGACCTTACCTACATTATTACCTTTTAGTTGATTTTCTAAAACTTCAATCAATTTCAAGTCTAATTTTATGTTTTCTTGTTGAAGTTCTTTTTTTGTTTTTTCAATTTCTAAAATTACATCTGACTTTAAAGTAGAAGTTTTGTTTTCAAGTTTTCCAGCAATCTCTATTTTGTCGGTTTGTTGTCTTCTGCTCAATAACCAATACAAAAGTCCTGAAAGTAGGATTGCAGAAAGCACTCCTATTATTCCATAAAGAGAATTTTTGCTTAGTGATTCAGAAACTTCGGTGATTTTACCTTCGTTTTTGTCGCCTGTTTCCTTGATTTGAATTCCAAGTTGTTTTGCTGTTTGGGTAACAGCGTTGCTATTATCCTGTGTTTTTGTTCTTAAACTGTCAATGCTTTTGTAAGCATTTGAAAGTTTAGTATTCAGATTGCTTATTTCAGATTTTAAACTGCCTTTCTCTTTCTGCAAGGTCTGAATATTTGTCTTTAAAGGTTGTAGCTCCTTAGCCAAATCCTCTTTGGTCAAAGTTTCTATTTGGGCAAAAGTGTTAACGCTTGCCAAGATAAAAATTGATGTTATAAATCTTTTCATAATTAATATTCAGCTTTTTGTAAATCGGATTTGAGTTTCTCAATTACTTTATTCTGTTTTTCAAGTTGTTGTTTCTTTTCAGTTTCTGCTTTTTGTTGAATGTATGATATTTTTTGTTCTTGTTCTAATATTTGTGTTTGCTTTGTTGAACTGCTTCTGAACCATTGAAATTTTTGTATTTCGGTCAAATCAATTCTTGCTCTATCTAACTCAGATTTAAAGAATTCGGCATGCTTAATTTCTGTTAGCTTGCTTACTGCTTTTTTTAATTCATTTTCCAACTTTTCGGATGGAGCTATATCTATATTAAATTCAATACTGTGTATCAAATATTCGTCTATATAAACTTCTATACGGTGTTTGCCTGTATCGTAAGTGCATTCATCAGAATTGCCCCAACCTTTTAAACTTATCGACCTCGTTTGTATGGTTAGATTTTTTGTGTCTAATAAGGTATATCCGGTAGGGGAACTTTTTAAACTACGGTCTATATTGCCGTTAGGCTTAAAATATTTAACATAAAAATCAATTGTTTTACTCGCTGTAACATCTATAGTTAAATTTAAACCAATGTATCTAATGAATTTTGTGTATAATGGTTTATTGCCCGTATTGGTAACAGCAGAGGCAATAATTTTGAAAGGTAATTGTGGAGGTATCTTCTTATATTTGTCAATTATGGTGGTTATTAGAGAAGCTCTTTTAGATTTTTCTTTTAGCCAGTTAGCTAATTCCAAAAATTCCTTTTTCGGTTCATTCTTATCACTTTCTTTAATTTTCTTCAAATTGTTATCAGACAGAATTGAAATTAAAAGTTTATTTACTTCTTCCCAATTGATTGAGTTTTTGATATTATCTTCTACTGCACTCCAATTTATAACCCTGTGACCCAATATTATTTGAATATCAGTATCCATCATTCGCTTAACTTCTGCTCTAATTTCTCTCTCGTTAGTTTCGTAAGCTTTCTTCACAGACTGTAAAAAATGTAACCCTTGTGAAAGTTCTTTATCTTTCATTTTTTCAAGCGTTTCAATACTATCATTTATTCTATCTTTTGTTAGTTTTCCTGCTGCAAGTTTTTCAGCTTGTCTGGCCAATTTCATTGCAACTTCTACATAATCAGAACTGTTGTCCTTTTCTTGACTGTCATTGAAATAGTCTATGCTACATTGTAGAATTTCGTTTGCAACTTTATCAGAAACAGAAGTGTATTTTAAATCAGTTGCACCAACAATACTTTTGAGTTGTGTCAAATCGCTTACAGTATCTGTAATTAGTTCTTGTCCTGCTAATGCTCCGTTGGCTTTACTTGCTTTTCGTTTGTTTTTTGCGGTTTCAATTTTCTGTTCGATTTGCTCAATGGGCTTTTGAATAAATCCTTTCATAAAATCTTGTTTTGCAACAAATTCTTGTTTGTTTAGGATTTCAAGAAACTTAGGCAACGATGATTTTTTGTATGCTGCAAGGTCTGAATGAAGTTGATTGAGAAATATTAGTTGTAATTCTTTTTTGTTGGTTTTGTGAGTTTCATCAGCAACAGACAAAACGAATTTGTGAACCAAATCACTTTCAAGAAAATACAGAGTTGCTACAACAGCATTATGTAAATTACCACTTCTTCGTATAATATTCATAACTGAACAATTATGAAAAGCCGAGTAGTTTCTTTCAGTTACTGGTTTCCAAAATCTATTTCCTTCTTCGTCAGTTTTTGTAATTAGTTCATCCCAAATTTCATAAGCTGCCTCTATATCACCACTTTTCAATGCTTCAAATGCTACTTCATCTGTTATTGGGTTTCCGTTCCAAAACCAAAATAAGGCCGCATTTATCTTGTCATTGTCAAGATTTAGCTTTGATGCTGCTGCATCTACACTTTCAATATTTCTATAAAAATTGCCAAGAGCCGGAAAGCTAAAATCATCTTCAGGCTCTTGTTCAGCATCAAGATACATTTTCAGCTTATTTATTTGCTTTGTTTGCTCTTTTAAACTTGTACCTGCAAGAATGCCTATTACGCGATATGGATTGTTTAATATATGATTCATAATAGTTTGGACTGTTTGGTCTTAATATATTATAGATAAGAATCTTTATAGATAACTATTTCATGTTTTTCGTTTTAGGCTAAAATCTATTTTCCCTGTAACCTTTGTACCAAGAATATACAACTTGAAACAAAATAGAGATTATAGAAAGTAACCCAAAAAGAAGCATTACCGTAAAAAAACCATAATCCCTTGCATATACTATCCAAATAAAATGAGCCACAAGACTGATTAACTTTCCTAAATCATCCAATATTGTGGAAAGCAATAATCCCAAAATCAACATTGATAATTGAATCACTAAATAAACTTTAAAAAAATCAGAAACGCTGTTTATTTCGTCCAAAATCCATGAATTCTTTTCACTTAGTAAACCTACTTCCGAGCAACTACTTAGTAGTAACGTTAAAATTGCAATTTGTGATAAATTTGAAATTTTCATAGACGAAGTGTTGTAAAGCAAATGTTTAAGCAAGAATTGGGATAATTTTGGCAGAAAATTGTTTACCTATAACTCGTCACTATATAAAATGTCCAGGAATAACTCGTGCCGCTTTGCATGCTTTCTGTACCAAAATCAGGAATAACACCAGGGGCCGAAGCACGGTAGCTGTAAGTACCTGCAGACACATTTAATATTTTGGTTTCATTTGGACTGAAACTGTAAGTTGTTTCATTAAACTTAAGGGTGAGGGTTAGTTTGGTGTCATTTTTTACTGTGAGCTCGGAACCATAGCTGTTGGTTTTACCCGTTGGCGTGAAAATGCCCTCTTCATTTGGCTTAACCTGCTCTATAAACTTCACATAGGATTTATGAACATAGCCCTCTTTATTTGATTCAATATCTACTACATTATAGAAATCGCCCTCTGGCACAGCAGAAATTATGAAAATACTTGTGTTGGGATTGAGTAATTTTATAACAGCATGTTCCGTGCCCGGACCTGTTCTCAAATTTAACTGACTGGTAGTTACCGCAAGGTAAGATTGCGAATAGAGTATCGAGCTTACGAAAAGGCAAAATATTAACAATATCTTGCAAAAAAATGCTGGGCTTTTATAAATCATGTAGGGCGTATTAATCAAGTTTAAATTATCTATCTTATAATTTCAGGTTATAAGAATAATAGCATCTTACAAAGATATTGAAGTTTCTTGTTTTTCAAAATTTATTTTATATATTGTTTAAAATAACTTTAGCGCAGGCTTTTTCACGCATTGGTGAAAAATAAAAGAACAGAGGAGCTGGTACCTCGTACCTAGCTCCTCTGTTCTAAATTTTCAGTTCTTTCATCTTTCACTGCGTGGAGCGCTCTCGTCTTGGGACGAGATCGGTTCCTCTTCGCTTCTTTCACTGCGTGGAGCGCTCTCGTCTTGGGACGAGATCGGTTCCTCTTCAATTCTTCTAATCTTTCCTCTACTAAAATACCGCGCTCCGTTGGTATTTTTTTTTCACAAAGGCTGAAGCCGTTTGGAAAAATCTTTCCTCTTTCATCTAATCAAAAACACTGATCTGGACTTTGTCCTACACAGATTTAACTGATGGACACAGATAGGAGTGTCAATACAGATCCGATAGCTATCGGATTAAACAGATTACACTACGTTAATACAGATCCGATAGCTATCGGATTTAACGGATTGACCTACTAGGCTAATAAGTCTTTGTGTTGCTCTGTGTAACCCCGAAAGCTTTCGAGGGTTGTGAACTCTGTGGTAAAATTTAACATGGTGCAGCGGCATTAAAATACCGTGCACCTATGCTGGGGTTTTTTACAAAGGCTGAAGCCGTTTGGTCTCGTCTGCATGACGAGACAAATTCTCAAATTATCAAATTAACTAATTTTCAAATTAAAAATTCTTTCATCCTACTTAACCCCATGCATCAATTTTTTGATCAGCGGATAAATGAGTGCTGAAAAAACGCCCAGGATTACTGCAACAGCCGTCAAAATCCAGAAAAAGTAACTCAGTCCATGCTTTTCGGCGACTTTATCGGAATATTCTCCGAACATACCGGCCAGTTTCATACCGATGGCTACAGCAAGGTACCAGATGCCGAACATCATGGCAATCATTCTGCCTGGAACCAGCTTGCTCACATATGACAATGAAACCGGTGAAATGCAAAGCTCGGCCATGGTGTGGAAAAAGTAGACCAAAATTAACCAGATAATACTGACAGAGGCTGTCTCTGCCCCAACAGGAATGGAAGAGGCACCAATTGCCACACAAGCCATCCCTATTCCCAATAAAATCATACCCAGGGCATATTTCATATTGGCATTGGGGTTGTATTTGCTGTCCCAAAGTTTTGAGAAAAGTGGCGCAAAAGCAATTATAAAGAGCGAGTTGAGTGTGCCGAACCAGGAGGCTGGCACTTCAGAAACACTGGTGCCGAATTCTCGAAAAATCATCCAGCCTGCAATAATCCAGATCATCAGGAAACTAAAAGCCAGTATGATGTTAGACCATGAATATTTTTTGAAAGTTTGACCAAAAAGCAGGTAGAGTACCCAGGTGATGATGCCAAGCGGAACAACAGTCATGAGGGCATTCACAATTTTGAATACCATCGCCCAGTTGCCTTCGAGCATTCTTTGTGTATAATTTTTGGCAAATATGGTAAGCGAGCCGGGCGCCTGTTCGAAAATTGCCCAGAAAAACATAACCACAAAAGCAAAGAAAACAATGGCCAGCATTCGGTCGCGTACTACCTTTTCATATCGTGGAATTCTTATAATAAGTAGGGCTATAAATAAAGCCAATGCTGTAAGTACTATAAAATCGGAACCTTGGAGCGGACCTACACTAAAGGGAAAGAGATTGTAAACCCCTTTGCTGATTTTCGAAACCGGATCATTCAATATCCAGGCAAGACCAAGTGCAGCCGAAAGAAATACTAAGGTGAGATCCAAACCTGTAAAGTGATTCAGTTTCTCGGTGGGAGTATCTAAAGAATTGGCAGCAGCGGCAGCCTTGGCTTTAGCAGGCGTGAGTCCAATATCGCCAAAGATATTCTGTGCAAGCCAAAACTGAAGTAAGCCGAAAAGCATAAAAATACCGGCAAGACCGAAGCCCCAGTTCCAGCCAATTTTCTCACCAAGATATCCGCAAAGCAGAATTCCAAAAAAAGCACCTGAGTTTACGCCCATATAAAAAATGGTATAGGCCCCGTCCTTTTTCGATTCCAATGCAGGGCTTTTATACATTTGGGCAACAATAGAGGTCATATTCGGTTTGAAAAAACCACTGCCAAAGACCAGCAGTACCAAACCTGTATAAATGAAAAAAGGAGATTCCACCGCCATAGCAGCATGTCCAAAGGTCATGAGCAAGGCTCCGATAAGCACTGCATAACGATAGCCTACAACCTTATCGGCGAAATAACCACCCAGTAGGGTTGAGATATAAACCAATGAAGTGTATGTACCGAAAATTGCCATAGCATGACCCTTTTCCCATTGCCAGCCACCATCTGCTAAAGAGGCGGTAAAAAACATAATGAGCAGCGCCCGCATGCCATAGTAGGAAAAACGTTCCCACATTTCGGTAAAAAAGAGCACGAACAAACCTGCCGGATGTCCTAAAACCTTTTCTTTGAACATATCTCCACCGGGAATTTGTTCCTTGTTCATTTCACCATCTAATGCCATCATAATTCATTTTTTTTACATAAAAATGGCGGACCGAATAGCTGTCCGCCAAAATAAATTTATCGATTGATTTTTTATTTTTCGTGCATCATTTTCAAAAGCACCTTCGACAACAAAAAGAGAATCAGAGCAGCAATTCCTGACATAGCTACAAAGATCATGAAAAAGTTGTAAAGGTTTTTGATTTGAATACCCAGGAACATAGGTTTTTTAGGTTCGAGGGTCCATACTTCAAAAGTATTGACACTTTTCTTTTCTTTTTTGTCGTAAACACTTTTTAGAACATATAAGGTATTGCCGTCTTCGCTCAATAATTTAGCGTGGGCAAATTTTGGTTTTGATCCAAGAATTTGCTTCAATTTAAATTCAGAAACAGGTTTTTCGGCAGTTTTTACAAAACTGATTGACATAAGAGAATCGGCTTTTTCTTTTTTAGAGGAGCCAAAAAGGTTGGATACAAACTTTTCGCCAAAGCTAGGTTCTTTCTCTTTCTTAAAAGTATCAGATGCGAGCTGTACTTTTACAACTGCATTTTGATTAGATTCAGAAAGTTTGGCTACGGTTGCACTATCCAATTGAGCAATCTGAGTTGATACTGAATCTTTGGCAAAACCAAATTTTACGGCTTTGACGCTTGATTCCATCTTTACTTCCTCGGGGTATAAAGAACTAAGATCACCTGCAAATTTGTTTGCTGTTGCTGTTGATAAGAACCAAACACCCATGAGCAAAGAAGCAAAACGTACCGGGGCAAGCTTAACTACCATCGACAAACCAATTGGAGAAAGACAAAGCTCTCCAAAGGTATGAACGGTATAAAGCGTCACTAACCAGAACATACTAACCTTGACGCTTGGATCCAAATCTTTAACACCCAAGGCAATGATCAGATAACCCAATGCTAAAAGAAGCAAACCTAGCGCCTGTTTTACAGGAGAAGAAGGTTCTCTGTTTGCTTTGCCAAGTCGAGTCCACACGATGGCAAACACAGGTGCAAAAATTACAATCGCGATAGCATTGATACTTTGAAAATAGGAGGCAGGTAGTTCGCTTCCAAAAATTCTTCTATCTGTCTGCTCTTGTGCAAAATAGGTAAGAGATGCACCAGCCTGTTCAAAGGCCGACCAGAAAAAGATGACAAAAAAGGCAATTATGAAAATAACCCAAATTTTTTCTTTTTCAATTTTTGTTAAACTCTTGTCGGTGATAATCGACGCAGGAGCAATAAGACAAGCTGTGTAAATAAAAGCACCAATGAGGTCAAATCCCAATACTCCTTTGAATAGGACAAACATCAAAACTGCAATTCCGCCCCAAGAAAGTATGGTTCCCATGCTCATTTTTTCTGAGCTGTTGGCAGAAGTTTCAATTTTTTTAGGTTTAGTGCCGACCAATTCGCCCGTTGGAGAAACCAGGTATTTATTTTTTAGCAATTCGAATGAAATTACACTAATAATCATCCCAATACAAGCTGCAAGGAAACCCCATTTAAATGCTGCAGGAACAATAAGTCCCTCTTTGTCATAAACCTCACCAAAGGTTCCACAGACCAAAGGTGCAATAAATGCTCCCAGATTTATACCCATATAGAAAATTGTAAAAGCAGCATCTACTCTTTTATCTCCTTCCGCATAGAGCTGTCCTACCATCGTAGAAATATTAGGTTTAAAAAAACCATTTCCAAGTATAAGAAAACCCAAACCAGTAAACATAAAAGTAGTAGCAAGACCTACTTCTGTATAAAAACTTCCGGCAAGGAACATAAAAAACTGCCCAATTGCCATCATAATACCTCCAACAAAAATTGACCTTCTATTTCCCCAATAACGGTCTGCAATATATCCTCCAACCAAAGGAGTAAGGTAAACTAAACCAGTATAATTACCATAAATTGTGGAAGTAAGAGACTTGTCAAACATTAAAGCATTTACCATAAAGAGGGTAAAAATTGCCCGCATACCATAGTAAGAAAAACGTTCCCACATTTCGGTTACAAACAACAGATAAAGACCCTTAGGGTGTCCTTTTTGTGTAGTCACATGATCCATTTTGTATTATTTTTAAATTGAAAAACTTAGATAAAGATAATTTGTTAGCATAAGTGCAGTCAAGGTAAGAAAAGCTGCTAAATTCCAAAAATATTTACGACTTTTTATACCGTTTAAAGACATTTTCTACTAGTTTTATTTTCTTTATAACTTATCAAATAAGTATTCATATCGAATTTGATGCTGCCTGCTCATTTTTTGTTTAATTTGCAAACTTAATAAATGATAAACTTGTTTTTACAAAAATTGCAAAAATGAAATACCTTTATCTTAGCATCCTATTGATATGCTCTCTGGCATTAAAATCACAAAATCCCGAAATTGTAAAAGGCACTCTCCTGCTGCGTACAGCAAACGATGCCGATTTATTGAAAATTTTGGATGATAACCGAATGCTGAATGGAACGCCCAGCGGATTGAGACCTTCACGAATCTTGTCGGAAGAATTGGGTGTTTGGCTCATGGAATTCGACCATTTTACACATAGCCACGAAGCTATGCTCGAAAAACTGCAACAGCATCCGCGCTGTATGACAGCCCAACTCAACCGAAAGCTGCAGCAGCGCGCTACGGTTCCAAATGACCCTAACTTCGCCCAGCAGTGGCAATATATTAATACCGGAGCCGGCGGCGGTGTAGCCGATGCAGATATCGACATAGAACTTGCCTGGGATTACAGCACCGGCGGACTTACCGCTTTGGGCGATACTATTGTGGCCTGTATTATTGACGATGGTCTCAGCCTTACGCATGCCGACATGCAGGCAAACCGCTGGTACAATTGGGGCGAAATTCCCAACAATGGCATTGATGATGACCTGAACGGCTATGTAGATGATTTCAGAGGTTGGGATGCCTATGATAATGATGACGATATCAGTGGCGGTAATTTTGGTGGAGGACATGGCACGCCTGTTGCGGGAATAGTTGGCGCCAAAGGCAACAACGGCATTGGGGTGAGCGGCGTAAACTGGGATGTAAAACTGATGATTGTGGTAGGTGGCGGCGATGAGGCTGAAGCGGTTGCAGCCTATAATTATCCGCTGCGTATGCGCCGTTTGTACAATCAGACCAATGGACAGCGTGGTGCCTTTGTGGTTACGACCAATGCCTCATGGGGTGTTGATGGGGCGCTTGCCTCTACCGCGCCTATATGGTGTGCCTTGTACGACAGTTTGGGTGCCCAGGGAATTTTAAATGCCGGTGCTACCACCAATTCGAATACCAATGTAGATGTTCAGGGCGACCTGCCAACCCAATGCCCAAGCGATTACCTTGTTTCGGTAACCAATATGAATCGTTCCGACCAAAAAATCACATCGGCTGGTTATGGTTTGGTATCAATTGATCTCGGGGCGCATGGGGAGAGTACCTATACTGTCGCTTCGCCTAACGGGTACGGAGGATTCGGAGGCACCTCGGGTGCAACGCCGCATGTAACTGGAACTATTGCCTTGCTTTACTCGGCGCCCTGTCCTTTGCTGGCTTTCAGAGCCAAAACCGACCCAAGAGGCACTGCCTTGCTCATGAAAGATTTTCTTTTGCGCGGGGTTGATACCTTGCCTAATCTTCAAAACATCACAGTGAGCGGCGGTCGTCTCAATGCGCACAAAAGCATGTTGCTGGCCATGCAGTCGGGCTGTGGGCTATCAGGTTGTTATCAGCCTTATGGACTCATCGCTTCGAATGTGACCGATAGTGCTGCAGTTTTAAGCTGGAATTCGGTACCCGATGCCTCTTTGGGTTATCTTGTTAGATACCGGGAATTGGGCAGCAATGTTTGGACCGATTTGATATTGACAGATACCTTTGTGCAGATTTCGGCACTTAGTCCTTGTACACAATACGAATGGCAGGCTGCGGCAGATTGCGATACCACACAGAGCAACTATACCGGCAGTGCTGTTTTCGGCACTCAAAATTGTTGTCTTGCTCCTACTTTGATTACCTTAGACTCAATTTTGCCAAATTCAGCAATTTTCTCCTGGAATGCCGATGCAAATGTCAACAATTATTCAGTTGAATATCGTGAACTGAACAGCGGAAGCTGGATAACGGTAACAGCAGCGTCAAACAGCATCAGTCTTAGCGCATTAGATAGCTGCACTGAATATGAACTAAGAATCATTTCGCAATGCGACGTAAATGTCAACAACAGCTACTCACAATCGCTACGTTTCAGAACCAATGGCTGCGGTAATTGTATCGACCTCAACTATTGCAATGCTGCTGGTGGAGATGCAAGTTATGAATGGATTAGTTCAGTTCTTTTTAATGACCTATCGAGCAGTAGTGGCGACGATGGCGGCTACGCCGATTATACCTCAAGAAGCACCGATTTGTTCAGAGGGCAAGCATATCCGCTCAATTTAGCGCTCAGCACCGCACCTGCGTCAACTGCCAATTGGCGTTGGAAGGTCTGGATAGATTATAATCAGGATGGTGATTTTAACGACAGCCTGGAAATGGTTTATAGCGCAGGACCCATTAGCACACAGACCTTCACAAGTACTGGCATAGTGGGTATTCCGGCCAATGTGCCTGCAGGAAATGCCCGTATGCGTGTAGCTTTGAAATGGGGCAATGGCGATATAAGCAATTCATGTTTCTCTTTTAATTACGGCGAAGTTGAAGATTATTGTGTGAATATACTCGACGACCCAAGTTCAACGGCAATAGCATTAAGTGATGAGATTCGCGTTTATCCTAATCCGGCAAATGAGCAACTATACATTCAGTATGCTAATGATAATCAGACATATTATATCAGTGATATCAACGGTCGTCAGCTTAAAGTCGGCCGCCTGGAAAATGGGCAATCAAATGTATCAGTTTCGGATTTGCCGGCAGGTTGTTATATTTTGAGCATTGAAAGCGCCGCAAAAAAGGTTAAATTTGTAAAATTGCCTTAAAAGTCGGTCGTATTGTCAAACTTGAAATCGGTCTTCTGTGAGGAAATGATCAGTATTGAAGAGCATGGCTATTTTTCACGCAGAGATTCTGTGTTAATTTCCAAAAAAAATGCTCAATTTTTTCTCAAAGGTTAAAGCCTTTTGGAAAAACGCGCCGCAGGCACCGCTTCCTAAGGTCCTAAGTAACAGCGTATGGAAGCAACATCGGCTGGCATTGGTATTGTTATAGTTCCGGATAAGTAGTGAGGAGCAGTAAACTCAGATTACAGATGCTGCTTCCGTCCCGATGGTTATCGAGGATAGGGTTCCTTGCTGTTTTGCAAATTAGACGATTCGGGCTTACGACCCTAAAACGCCTTGCTGAGGACTAGATTTTTTGTCTCGTCAGAAACTGACGAGATGAAAAAAGTAAAGAAGAAGTGAGAAAGGGACAAATATTGGGTTTTAACCATTCAACAGTCTTTTTCTGTTTTCGAACAATCCTATGTTGCGCTTCTCCGAAGCTTGATATCTTATCGCACCTTTGGTGCTAGGGATGTTGCGCTTCTCCGAAGCTGATGTTCAATTACTACGTAAAAAACAAACGGATTCTCTTAGTTGAAATCCGCCTTCCGCGAGGTAATAATTGGTATCGAAGATCTGTGTGTATCTGTATTTCAGCTGTCTAATCTGTGTTTAAAAACAACATAAACAATGTTTTAAAAATCATAGAGGAGAGATGAAAAAATCTAAATGATTTTTCCTGACCCCATTCGGGGTCAAATATTGGTAACAGACAGCTTGATGACTGTGCCCCGACCCCGTTAGGTGGTCGTACACACTACTGCCGAAAACCCATAGTAAAAATCTCAGGCGGCTAAATGGAGAAAAAATGTTTTGGCTTTTTGACCTGACGTCCCGATAGGGCGGCATGTTCATCAAAGCCTATGTTATAGCTTCGTGATTAATTCTTTCTTTGGTTTTGACTTAACTTTAGGTTTGTTTAGTTTCAATAGTTCACCTGTTAAATTATAGTGACTTATTATTTTAGACATCAATTCTGTGTCGGATTTTGTATATTTGTGTGGTTCGACAACTAAATCTATACCTTTTGGCTCAATGGCTAGTTTCATGGTTCAATTTATTTTAATTCTGGAAAATATTGCTTCATAAGTTTCAATGCTTCTTTGGGTTCAATAACCATTCTTTGGTCGAAAACGTTCACAGCCCCTAAGGTTTTGTTATAGTGTTCCATGAGTTTAGTTTTAGATACAAATGAGACGAAACCTTGATTTCCAGTATCCCAACTCAGTTTGCAAGCAAATGCGAAAAGGTTTCCTGGAACACCTTCATAAAGTTTCTTCCTGCCTATGTTAAATGGAGCATTTTCAATAAGATTGACGAAGATGTGGTCTACTTTATTTTCCATGCTTATAAGTCCTTGTATGATATTAGCGTTATTTACTACTGTTAACTTTTAGACTTTAGTACCATCTTTCTTCAGCTATCCTTTTCAATTGAATTTCCATCCCCTTGATTTAGTGATTAGTTTTAGATCTTGTGCCGTTACTTCGATTACATCAGTGGGTAAGCTATCGCCAGAAATAGTATTGACTATACTATTGGTCAGTCTATCTATCCAAATGCCTAATTGCTTTTCTTTTGCCATTTTACTTTTCAAGATAATATTTAGTAAATCGCCTGTTGCAAATATAAGTATTTACAGTGAAATCTTGATAAAATCAATTAGTTTTGATTATTATTAAAATTCAGTTTTTACATTGGAATTTTTGATTTTAATGCGCTATAACGATTTGTATTGGCGAATATTTTAATCTGGAATCTTTAATTAACAAACAGATTGTCAAACTTGAAATCCGCCTTCCGCGAGGTAATAATCGGTATCGAAGATCTGTGTGTATCTGTATTTCAGCTGTAAAATCTGTGCTTTTAAAAACAACATAAACAATGTTTAGCAATCTCAGAAGGAATAATAGAAAAAAGCACTGTCAATCCTAAAACAAAATGCGCCCTAAACTTCTGGAGTAGGGCGCATTTCTATGTTAATTTCTAAGCTTATACAGCAAAACTCTCACCGCAGCCGCAGGTACGCGAGGCATTAGGATTTTCAAAATAAAAACCCTTACCATTCAGGCCACCAGAGAAGCTGAGTGTGGTTTCGAAAAGGTATAAAAAGCTCTTGAGATCGGTCACGATTTTAGTGCCTTTATCCTCGAATATCTGATCGTTGGGCTGCGACTCATTGTCAAAATCCATTTTGTAACTGAGTCCGGAACAACCGCCGCTAACTACCGAAACACGCACAAAGAAATCAGAACCAAGACTTTCGGTTGTCTTGATTTCATTGATTTTTTCGAGTGCTTCTTCCGAGATAAATATCATAACAATATTTGGTTTAATTATCCGGCAAAACCGTTTTTCTCTTGGTAATCTTTAATCGCAGCTTTGATCGCATCTTCAGCAAGTACTGAACAGTGAATTTTTACAGGAGGAAGCTCAAGTTCTTCTACTATGTCCATGTTGTCGATGCCCGAAGCCTCGTGCAAGGATCTTCCTTTGAGCCATTCGGTAGCAAGTGATGAAGATGCAATGGCAGATCCGCAACCAAAGGTTTTGAATTTGGCATCTGTAATTAGACCATTATCATCCACTTCAATTTGCAGACGCATCACGTCACCGCATTCGGGGGCACCAACCAGTCCGGTACCTACATTTTTTTTGTCTTTGTCGAGCGTACCCACATTACGTGGATTGTTAAAATGATCGAGCAGTTTATCTGAGTAAGCCATATATGTTTAATTTGAAAATTTGAGAATTTGGTGATTTGAAAATTATTTATGTTGAATAGCTTATTAAAGGAATCCAGGTGCTGTTATAAAATGCATTTCGAAGTTAGGCGTCTAAAAGAAAAAAATTCTAATTTCTTCTCGTCCGAAAG
Source organism: Saprospira grandis DSM 2844 (assembly GCA_945888475.1). GTDB lineage: Bacteria > Bacteroidota > Bacteroidia > Chitinophagales > Saprospiraceae > Saprospira > Saprospira grandis_C. Next base: position 19,754 of record CAMDAB010000051.1, read on the forward strand.
ACGAGACTAATTTCTACCTTCTAATTTCTTCCCGATAGCTATCGGGATTCACACTTCTGACTTCTACCTTCCTAATGCTCCGACCACTTAACCGATTTAAGGTCAATCCCCTCCTTGTACATTTCCCAAATAGGTGAAATTGATCTCATGTGTTCCACACCTTTGCTAATTTTTTCGACCGCATAATCGACTTCTTCATCGGTTGTGAATCGACCAAGGCTGAGTCTCAATGAAGAATGTGCTAAATCATCGCCCAATCCCAGTGCCTTGAGCACATAAGAAGGCTCGAGTGAAGCTGAAGTACATGCCGATCCTGAAGAAACAGCAATCTCCTGATTGAAAGTCATCATAAGACCTTCGCCTTCAACGTGTTTGAAAGAAATATTGGTAACATGCGGCATGCGCTGTTCTGTGTCGCCATTTACAACGACTTCTTCCAATTGAAGGAAAGCATTTTCAACTTTATCGCGCAGGGTTGAGAGCCTTTTTGCTTCTTCTTCCATATCTTTCATGGCGATTTCGGCAGCTTTACCAATGCCGACAATACCCGGAACATTCAAGGTACCTGAGCGCATTCCACGTTCATGTCCGCCACCATCCATTTGGGCAGTAACCTTCACACGGGGATTTTTTCGGCTGACATAAAGGACTCCTACACCCTTTGGCCCATACATTTTATGTCCAGTAAAACAGAGGAGATGAATTCCGCTTTCTTTCACATTCACCGGAATTTTACCTGCAACCTGCGTGGCATCGCTGAAAAGTAGTACACCTTTGCGGTTGCATATTTCACCAATTTCCTTCATAGGATGAATGGTGCCGGTTTCATTATTGGCATACATAATAGCAACTAGAACTGTTGTAGGTCTTATGGTTGCTTCGAGTTCTTTAAGATCAATATTACCTTTTTCATCCACAGGCAGATAGGTCACTTCAATGCCTTTTTTCTCCAAAGCATGGCAGGTATCGAGTACTGCTTTGTGTTCTGTTGTTACAGTGATGATATGATTACCTTTGCTATGGTACATATCGGCCACACCTTTAATGGCCAGATTAATGGCTTCGGTGGATCCGGAGGTAAAAATAATTTCACGTTCGTCGGCACCTATGAGTTTTGCCACCTGCTCGCGGGCATAGTCTACTGCCTCTTCGGCTACCCAACCGAATGGATGGTTTCGGCTCGCTGCATTTCCAAACTTATTAGTAAAATAGGGCAACATAGCTTCCAATACCCTTGGATCCATCGCTGTAGTTGCATTATTATCCAGGTATATGAGCCTTTTATTCGCTGACATGTTAAGTGTATTTTGTTATTTAGATTTAATCCAATCACAAAGATAACACAGCTGTCGAAATTTTTGTTCAACTACTGAAATTAATTTTTACACAGTATCATTTCACACTGAATTTACTTTGATAAATACCCTTATTTATCAACAGAACATAAAATCCTTGTGGAATTGCTTCCAGATTTAAGGCATGAAAGGTACTATTCAACTTTCCACTGCTGATAAATTGACCAGCAATATTATAAATCTCATAATTTTGACCAATGAGGCTGTTGGGGATTTGCAGATTAATAGCTCCATTTGCAGGATTGGGATAAAGTGCAATGCTGTTTTCTAAAGCTTTATCGCTCAATGCAATCAGATCGCTGTAGTAAAAAGTACCGTCCAAATCGCTCTGTTTGAGGCGGTAATAATGTACGGCAGCAATATCGGGGCTAATGTAAAAATCGTAATACAAAGCTTCATTTGAATTGCCATTAGTTGCTTTAGAATAAACTTTACCAATTGTACTGAATTCAACTGCATCGATGGAATATTCAGGTTCGAAATAAGCGCAATTCTGCTCTGTCGCAGTGGCCCAATAAAGATAGTGATAACCCTCCGATTCTTTTTTGGCATTAAAATACATCAGTTCAATCGGAAGCAAGCAAACATCGATGTTGAAACTAAAAACCTGCGGACTACCATTGCAAGTATTGGCAGTTGCTGTAACTGTTAGGGTAGCTATTCCAGCCGATGCGGTAAAAGCTGCAATATTTCCACTGCCATTTGCGGCAAGCCCTATTGCTGTGTTGCTGTTCGACCAGTTGAAAGTAGTTCCAACAACGCCATTGCCCGAAAAATTGATGGCCGATGTTTGTTGCCCGCTGCACAAAGTTTGATCGGCTGGGTCATTTACAGTTGGAATTGGATTAATGGTCGGAGCAAATGTTTGCGTACAATTTACGCCATTGCTTGTTACTATCAGTTGCACTGGATTCGTTATTGCTGCAGTTCCTGCATTTGCCGAAGTAAAACTAAAATTAGTGCCGCTGCCGCTCAATTCGAAACTACCATTATTATCTCTGTCGGCGCCCCAGTTGATTGTGTAAACGCCATTGCCACCTGTTGGAACCGATTGAAAATTGAGGATCGTCCCGGCGCATTGCTGTCCTGTTGGGGCCAATCTTGTACCTCCAGTTCCAACAACATCGATTACGCCGTTCGTTGTGGCAGCAGCAGCACAGGGGTTTCCACTTGTTGTAACAGAGAAATTGAAGCTACCTGTTTGAGATGGAGTTCCGCTTATTCGAAGATTGCTGCCGCTCACAGTAGCAGTTAGCCCGCTTGGCAGACCAGAAACAGTAGCATTGGTTGCTCCTCCTCCCAAGGTCATGTTCATGTCTGTCATTGCGTTGTTTACACAAACAGTTCTGTTTGAAGCCGCTGTAATCGTATGATTTGGTACATTCACATTGCCGATAGTGATAAATTGTCGGGCAGGGTCGGTACAGGCTACGCGATTGTTTCGGCAATTGGTTTCACCACCTACTGCACTACAAAGATTTGGCGCAGCTGCAGAAGTTCGGTCAACGGTCGGAGCTGAATTATAAGTAACAGTTATACTGTTTACGGTGCCAGTTATATTAATGGTTACCAGGCCGTTAACGCCATTACAGACCATGTTTCCGATTATTGTAACCGTACCTGTTCCGTTTCCTGTGACTGTCTGTTCGCCGGGTTGTGCCTGTGTGACGTTAATAACAGCAGCCGGACTGGTTGTGATGACTACTCTGTCTGTCCATGACGCGGAGCAGAAAGCTGCACAAGGATTGTTTCTGTTGATGTCGAAAATATTAAAACTTGGATTATTAGCCGAAGCACTAAAATTCATCGTTACAGTCGTCGATGTCGTAAGGTTTGCCCAATTATGATCCAATGCAAGACCAGTCCCATTGGTAGGGCTATAAGTTACACCGGCATCATCGAAACGGGGCGCTGTATTCTGGAAAAGAGAACCGGTCACATTTACGCTCATGTTACAATTGCCGTTGGATAGGGTAGCGCTTGTTGCGCCGGTTGTCCAGCTAGCCCAATCGAAGACCTGGGCACTGGAAATATTGAAAATTGCTAAGATAAGACCAGTTATTAAGTAAAGTTTTTTCATTTGGGGGGAGTAATTTAAATTTAAATTTATTTCATTTTTACAGACTATCACGCAACGAAAATATTAAGCCCTTCAAAATATTTTTTTACAAAATTTTAAAATTATTCGCTTTATAATTTTACAATATTTTAACAAAATCATTATTTTTACTTAATTTTAGGCATAAATAATTCGATTTTTTAAATATTCCCATGGCAAAAGAAGACCATCTTTTCCAGTTGATAAAATCCTTTGATCAGGGTGAAAAAAGATTTATCAGTCTGAATATTTCAAGCCAAAAGGGCGATGAAAACAAGGACTATCTAAGACTTTTCGATTTTTTGCAAAAACTGCATGAATACGAGGAAGACATTGTAAAACAACAGTTAAGTCATCTCATCCCAATACATCGTTTTGCTGCTGTCAAGAATTATCTTTATACAAAGTTGTTGAATCTGCTGCGCGATTATCACGCCGAGGATTCGGTTGATATCCAAATCAGAAATTATCTGCAGCTGGTAGAATTGCTTTTCAAAAAAGGACTTATCCGTCAGGCCGAAAAACAGCTTTCAGCTGCCAAAAAATTAGCCGAAAAACATTTTAAAAACAGGCAACTCTTACAGATTTTCGATTGGGAATACAGTATTTCAACTGTGAGCGAAACAGCTGCTGAACGGGAATTTACCTTTAAACGAATCGACCTGGAAGAGCAGCTAGCCCTTAAAAACCTCCGTGCCCAGTTCGATTATCACCGCCTGCATTTCAAACTTTTCAATCATCTATATCAGTATGGTGTACCGCAAAAAGAGGAGGACAGAACATTTTTCAAAGAAATCCTAAATGATCCATTGATGCTGCAGGAACCCGATGTTCCGCCTTATACACTCGACCTCTACTATTCGATTTTGAATGCCTGCAATTATATGTGTGCCGATTATGAAAAAGCGGCAGTTGCCGGAAAGGCAAGGCTCAAAGTTTTTGCAAAACATGAGGATTTTGCCATCGGTGAAAGTTATCAGTATGCTGCTGCAATCAATAACTATTTGCAGAATATTAATAATTTAGGCAAATGGCAGGAAATGGAACTGATTATTGAAAGTGCCAATAATTTTGCCGACAAGCAGCAGAAAAAAATTCTTGCGGTGAGTTATATGCTCCTGAAATTTGTGGTGCATCAGTTCAAAATTAAGCTGCTGATGGCCCAAAAACTTTTTAGTGAGGCTGATGTCTGGATAATGCAGCAGCGCAA
>CAMDAB010000052.1 GCA_945888475.1 Saprospira grandis DSM 2844
AGGTCCTCTTCAAACCAGGCGATTTTGGGATCATTTTCATTGAAATATATCTCCCTTCTTTTGGGTGTAAAGGCCCATGCAACTTCTTTTTCGAAGGCCGATTTTGCCCAACTTTTCAGTTCATCGCGCAGCCAGCGTTCGCTGATATCGGTACCGAGGTAAATGCCATCTGCAGTCATAGAGGAATCGAAAAACAAGGCTTCGTCTGCTGTGGCAGCTGCTTTGTGCCAGCGGTTGAGTAATGTGTCGATGGCAATTTTATCTATTTCCTTACGATCAGTATCTGTCAAACAATTGTCTGTTCGGCGGCTGTCTATCAAAAACTGGATTTTCCATTCATTTTTTTCCTTGGCCAGTACAAAATGGTTGTAACCGCAATGGCTTAGTTTTCCATCCAGGAAAAAGGAATATTCTGTCGAGGCCCAGGCCAGGTTTTCATCCCATTTTGTTTCATAGCTGTATAGTTTTTCCAGCCAGACATTGGGGCGAGGTTTCATGGCAATGGCCATTAGAAAGGTGCCGACCGGAGTGTTTTGCACTTTTTCGCCTGCCGTTTTTATGACTGCCGCAGGGTGTAGCGTTTTAGACATGGCAGCGCTATCGCCCTTGTGCATCGCATCGAAGAAATTGTCTATAACTAATTTGATCTGCTGTCTTGTTTGCGCTTCACTTTGTGCGAAAACTTTCAAACTTAAGCTCAAGCATATAATAAGTAAGCTGTATTTTAACATAATTTCTATTTTAAGATTAATTTTTTTACTGACACACTTCGTAGGATAGTTTTCAAAAAACGTTTCGCTTCTCTGAAGCTTGTATCTCATTTGCACCTTCGGTGCTAGGAACGTTTCGCTTCTCCGAAGCTTGTATCTCATTTGCACCTTCGGTGCTAGGAAGGTTACGCTTCTCCGAAGCTAATACGCACTATTCACTCATCAACTCCGCACTAAATCACTGTTCACTCCTAGTACCTAGTACCTCGTCACTCCGCACTAATCCACTTCGCACTAATCCACTAATCCACTACTCACTATACCCAAACATTTTCAAACTACTATCATCATCGCGCCAATCCTCTTTTACCTTAACAAATAGCTCCAGGAATACTCTTTTATCCAGAAATTTCTCAATGTCCTTTCTTGCATCCATGCCCAATTTTTTGATGGACGAACCTTTATCGCCAATGATAATTGATTTCTGCGTTTTCCTAGATACAAAAATGGTAGAATGTATTTTTATCAAATTTTTATCAGGGTCGGGGTCCTCCTTGAAAGTATCGACAATTACTTCGACAGAATATGGAATTTCCTGATGGTAGAGCAGCAGAATCTTCTCACGAATAATTTCAGAAACAAAAAAACGCTCCGAGCGGTCGGTAAACTGATCTTTTGGATAGTATACAGGTCCCTCGGGCATATATTCAAGAATTCTATTGAGCAAAAGACTTGTATTTTTCTTACTCAGCGCAGATATAGGAATAATCTCAGCACAATCTATCTGATCTTTCCATAGTAATAAAACCTGCATCAGTTGTTCATCTTTGAGTAGATCGGTTTTGTTCAATACTAGAAATAATGGACATTTTACCTTTTTAACAATTTGTAGTATCGGAGATTCTGCGTCAAAAGGTTCTTTTACATCAATTACCAGCATCATTACATCAGCATCTTCCGTTGTACCTTGAACAAAAGCGTTCATACGCTCCTGCATTTTGTAATTTGTTTTTTTGATAAGACCGGGCGTGTCGCTGAATACTATCTGATAGTCATCATCATTTACGATACCTATAATCCGGTGACGAGTCGTTTGCGGCTTGTGCGTAATGATAGACATTCTTTCACCTACAAGGGCATTCATCAAGGTAGATTTGCCGACATTGGGATGTCCGATAATGTTTACAAAGCCCGATTTGTGAGCTTTTTTTAGTTCTTTTTCCATTGTTTTAAGGCTGCGTCAGTTTTTGATAATCGGCAGCATGTGTACCGTCAATTTTAATCATAATATCATAAATACGGCGTCGGGTACGAAGATCGGCAACTGAGTAAACGTTTAGGATTTCATCTCTTTTGGTATTTACAAAGGTTTGAATCAACATCGATGCCGGAACTGCCTGATTTGCATCGCGGGCTGCGGTCAGTGCTTTTTCGATAGCAGCCAAACCTTCCGCTCTGTTTTCTTCGCTGCTTAAACGGTCAAGTCCAAGAAGATGATACTGGTACATGCCGCGTCGGAATCCCTGCATACGAACATTCAAAAGATTTTCAATGAGCCAGTAACGATTTCTGTCACCATCCTGCATGGTCCAACCTTTGGAAGCGCCTCGAGGCACAGCATTCGTAATATCCAAAGCCTTATTCAGATATTTATCTCCGCCCAGTTCAGCAAAACTATCATAATCGAGACCCAAAACTACATAAACATAATAGGCAATAGTAGAGGTAAGGTTCGAAGAAAATGAACCCTCCGTAAAATCCAATACCTCAAATTCGCCATAGTTGAAATAAAAATCTTTGTCGAGATGTTGAATCAACACCGAATTGTAGGTGCTGTTATAAACTGGTCGGCTTGCTTGAATGGTCAGCTGAGCTTCGAATGAGGTCTGAGAAATTTCCTTATTGATGGTAATAATCACATTCAACTCAATTTTTTCTTCACTTTTATAATTCTCATCGGTCCATTTTCTATTGTTTATAAATTCCTGCAAGGCCGATTTTAGATTGACAAAAAGCTTTGGATCGGCTGTCTGTAATTTTGGTGTATTAATGGTAACCGTGCTGATAATTTCCTGAGCGTAAGCTGAACAGGATAGTAGCATTAAGAATAAAAAGACAAATTTATTTTTCATTTGATAGATATTTAGCTTAAAAACGTATGGACAATTCTAAAGGTGCAAAAGGCTGCAAATTTTGTTCAAAATATCGACTGCAGCCTCTTTTTTGCTTTTTAATCCAAAATGTTCAGCATTACCTTTCCGATCGATGATACTGATTTTATTGGTATCGTGTCCGAATGCAGATCCTTCATCTTTAGGGCTGTTCAACACTATAAAATCTAGATTTTTAGATTCGAGCTTTTTCTGTGCATTATCGATCAGGTTTTCGGTTTCTAATGCAAAGCCTATATTCATCTGACCTTCTTTTTTTATTTTGCCCAGGGCAGCAGCGATATCGACGGTTTTTACCAAATCAATAATCATACCTTCATCGCCTTTTTTCTTAATTTTTTCGGGGGCAACCTTTGCTGGGGTATAATCTGCCACAGCAGCTGTGAGGATAGTAATATTGGCCGAATCGAAATGTTTTTTCGTCTCCTCATACATTTCTTTAGCGGTTTTTACTTTAATTAGCTCAATATTGGCATGCTGTGGATAAGCGTTGACAGGTCCAGATACAAAAATTACATCTGCACCCGCTTCGGCCATGGTTTCTGCAATTGCTTTACCCATTTTGCCGCTAGAATGGTTTGAAATGAAACGTACTGGATCGATTGGTTCTACTGTTGGACCTGAGCTGATGAGCACTTTTTTGCCCAAGAGCGGTTTGTACTGACTCTTTTCGAAGTAAGTTTCCAAAACGGACACAATTGCTTCTGGCTCTGCCATACGGCCTTTACCGCTGAGTCCGCTGGCCAGTTCACCATCAGCCACATCAATGAGAATATTTCCGTAGGAAATGAGTTTCTGTACATTTTGTTGTGTAGCAGGATGTACCCACATGTCCAGATCCATAGCAGGCGCAAAGAAAACCGGGCAACGTGCCGACAGATAAACTGCCAAAAGCATATTATTGCAAAGTCCGTTTGCCATTCCGGCCAGACTGTTTGCAGTTGCAGGTGCAACAATCATTGCATCGGCCCAAAGTCCCAGTTCCACATGGTTATTCCAGCCTTCTTCGGAACTGACCGATGAAATAACCGGATTTTTAGATAGGGTAGAGAGGGTGAGCGGAGCGATAAAATCGGCAGCAGCCTGCGTCATAATGACTTTCACTTCTGCGCCGTTTTTTATGAGCAACCTTGTCAGAAAAGCTGATTTATAAGCAGCTATACTGCCCGAAACCGCCAGTATGATTTTTTTATTTTTGAGAATAGACATTCTATGATTTATGAGAAGGAATATAATTGGCAAAAATACAAATTATTTTCATCTTCGGGAACTATAGTTAGCGCTCTTTAGTTTATCTTTGTGAATGAAATGAAAACGTTCTTTGGTTTATGATAATTTTTACGTTTTGCAAATCAACACTTGGGGCCGACAGGAATCGACGGCAGATGGGAGTTGGTAGGTAAGCATGCCGAGTAAACTGTGCTCATACTCGTTAATCATGGTACAGAAACATTTAAGTGGCAACACTTCTTACGCTCTGGCTGCTTAAGATTAGCTTCTTTGCGAACTAATCGCAGCCGTGATACGCTTGAGGCTTCATACACAGCGTAGCATAGCACTCAAACCCTTGAAGCTATCCCGGCAGTTCGTTTTTTGGCTGTTCGGGTTACAAATTCAGAAAAATAGGAAATCTCGCGTTGGTGTCATCATCCAGAGAAATCCGAAATAACGAAAAGACACTAAGCATGTAGAAAGCTTATGGGCAGTTTGACCGGACGAGGGTTCGAATCCCTCCGGCTCCACAAGTAAAAACCGGATTGTCAGTTTTGGCAGTCCGGTTTTTTTTGTGCATACTTGTGTAAAAATCTCATAAAAATATACTGATAGTCTGTTCCTCCAAAAATCTCTTTCATGATTTTAGCTCTATGTGTTTTTAATCTCACATGGAGACGATGAGAAAACCCATTTCATGCAGAAAAGATTTAAAAACGGATATGATGGACAAAACTGATCAACACAGATTTCATTCGGTTCGCGGAGCCTTCGGTTTCAAAGTTGTTATGATCCACAAAAACAGCCAGGAAACAGAGGACAGACAACGAATTATTAGTAATTTCAGATAAACAACGTTAATTACTTAATCAATATCCGCTTTTCCTTTCTATCTGTAAACCTGCCAATAGGGGAGTAGAACTCAGCCAAATTATTAGCCTTTAAAAATTCCTGAATTGAGGACAATCCATCCGGACTAACACTGAACATTAGACCACCATTGGTTTGCGGATCGGGTAGTATGTGGAACATATGCGTGGCATTCACATTCGATTTTATGTCAATTTGCTCGTGATAAGCTTTCCAGTTGCGGTAAGTAGCGTCGGGAACAATAAATTTATTCATATAATACTCCAAATTGGGCAAAAGCGGAATTTTATCAGCGTAGATTTCTGCACTCAGTTCATTTTCGCCAAGCATTTCCAGTAAATGTCCTGCAAGACCAAAACCGGTAATATCTGTCATGGCAGTAACCGATTCGAATTTTCCCAATGCTGCGCCAAGGCGGTTCAATTTTGAGATGACCTGATGAAGGTTCAACTCATCATCTTTTAGTAGCAAATCTCGTTTTGCTGCAGTGGCCATAATTCCAATTCCAATTGGTTTTGTAATAAAAAGATAGTCACCTTCTTTTGGCGTATCATTTCTTTTTAGATGATTCAATTTTACCATTCCATTTACCGAAAGTCCAAAAAATGGCTCTGGCGCATCAATGCTATGCCCGCCGGCAAGTGGAATACCGGCCTCTTTGCACATTTCAATGGCACCTTTTATGACCAAATTTGCAAGGGAGGCAGGAAGTTTTTCAACAGGCCAGCCAAGGATTGCCAGGGCCAATGTTGGCGTGCCACCCATAGCATAAACATCGCTCAGGGCGTTGGCTGCTGCAATTTTACCGAATAAAAAAGCATCGTCAACAATGGGTGTAAAAAAATCGGTAGTACTGATAAGTGCATCTTCTTCATTTAGTTGTAATACGGCCGCATCATCTTTACGGTCGTTGCCCACCAGTAAATTTGGAAATAAATCGCTTTTATTACCTTGCAATATCTCATCCAGTACCATTGGAGCTATTTTACAACCACAACCTGCACCATGTGCGTATTGAGTCAAACGGATTTCATTTTCTGTCATTATAATTTTTCTTTTATTGAGATAAGATAGGCGGCAATTTCTTCAGCTTCAAAGTTTTCTGGTGTAATTTCTATCGATTTGCGCTCGTACTGAAAGCTGCTTTTTAGATAAAAACGGTCGTAATAAGTCAATAAAATTTCGAAACAGGCCCGAATGTTTTTTTCTTTTAATAGAAACAGCGCGATACTGTTTTGGTCATTTCCCATTCTTTTACGGATGCGCAAAATAGAATCCTCCAATCTGTCTTCCGGAAATTGACCATAAATTCTTAAAATATTATCAATTCTTTTTTCGAATGGAACCTTCAGGAAAATAAAATTAGCGCTTTTTAAGTTTGCGTGAAAGGCCTCGGGCAAGTTTATATTGCCAATTCTTCTACTTTCGTCTTCTATCCAGACCCATTTTTTATCAGAATTGAGGAGTTGTGCAGAAATATTTCTGAGATAAACTGCCAGGCTGTTTTCAACATGTTCTACGCCGGGCTGTTCGGGCAAACCTAAATTGCCGAAAGCAGAACCACGATGTCCAGCTATACCTTCCAAATCAACAATCAATTCGCCTTTTTTCTCCAATTCAATCAAAATCTCAGTTTTGCCACTTCCCGTATAACCACCTATGACCATCATTGGAAGGCTATTGTTTTCAAAATAGGTCAAAACCCATTTTCGAAAAGCTTTGTAGCCGCCTTCCAACAAATAGACATCAAAACCGTAGAGGTCCATTAACCAGGCAACAGCCGCGCTTCGCATACCGCCTCTCCAGCAATGAACCAACAAGGTTTTACTGTCGCTTTTTTGTGCAATCTCTTCGGCCTTTACTACCATTTCGCGCATTTTTGGCCCAAAATAATCGAGTCCTATTTTAATGGCTTCTTGTCGGCCGACTTGTTTATACTCGGTACCTACGACTTTACGTTCCTCATCGCTGAATAGCGGAAAGGAATGTGCCTTGGGAATATGTGCATGCAGATATTCACCGGGACTCCTCACATCCAGAACTGGATGCTTTCCGGCTAATTCTAAAAAATCTTCTATGCTAACTTTTTTGATGGCCATGTTTTGAAAAGGTTATTAGCAAAATATGGATCAAATTTAGCGTTTTATGTGAAAGGTTAATGTAGAAGACTGCTTTTATCTTGTCCTAATAAATAAGAGGACAAAAGTCCTCTTAAATCATTTACCTTACTTTTTGTTTTTTTTATGCCATTCGTCCCAATCTTTTACGCCTTGTTTTTTCAGGTATTCGGCACTGGATGCATAGCCTTCCTTTTTGCACCAATCTTCAAGGTCTTCTTTTCTCGAAGCTTGTCCGATGGTATAGTGATTACCCAGGCAGTAGGTATCGTATTCGTTTGCCACCTGAACGGTGAGACCAAATTGTTTGTCGAGCATTTCTTCCACCTGTTTAATGGTCATGCTTTTTTTGATTTTCATATCATCTGCATTCCAGTTAATGTCTTTTGAAGTACGTTGATTCAGTTGTGCAAAGGTCATTTCAGGATCTGCATGAACCTTACCTTTATATACTCTCAGGGTTAAACCAAAATTCTTTTTAAATTCGGCCTGAATGGTTTTGATTTTTTCATTTGGTTCAATTCCGAAATCAGCAGATTTAAATCGGTCGAAGAAATTAGAAAAAAGTCCCATAATGTTTTTGTTTAAAGCATTTATGAAAATATTTACATTTAAATCTTCCTAATAATGTAACTGCTAGAGGTACAAGATTGGTTAATTTATCATTTATGTAAAGATATATCTTAAATTGGACTATCAAAAAAACATTTAAGACTGTCTGAAATTTCGTTAGTTCAAAAGATAATCAAATTTTTTTTATATTAATATGTATAATTTTTAAAAACATATTTTATGTACATAATAATATCTTTATCAATATATTATAAGCTGATTAAATTTTTAAAAAATATATATTTAGCAGACTTAATATTTCAAGTAAGTTGCATTGTTTAACTTTTTTAACTAAATCTTTAAACAATAAATTAGATTTTCATGTTAACGTTGTATTATTTTAATCTTACAAAAATTTTTAAATCATGAAATTCAAACTTTCAATCCTTGCATCAGTTTTGATGTCTTCAGCAGTATTATTCACATCTTGCAAAAAAGAAGAAGATGCTCACGAACATACCAACGTAATGGTAGTACATGCTTCTCCTGATGCACCAGGTGTTGACCTTCTTGTAGACGATGTTAAGCAAAACACAGCCGCTTTGAACTTCCCTAACAACACAGGCTACCTTGAACTTGAGGCTGGTACTCGTAATCTTAAAGTAAATGTTGCTGGTACAACTACTACAGTTATCAATGCAGATGTGCCTTTCACAAAAGACATGAGCTATTCAGTTTTCGCTGTTGATTCAGTATCAGTAATTTCTGCTATTGTTCTTACAGATGATCTTACTGCACCAGCTGCCGGCAAAGCACATGTACGTTTTGTACACCTTTCACCTGATGCTCCAGCTGTAGACGTAGCAGTTGCAAGCTCTGGTACAGTAGTATTCGGTAACAAAGCATTCAAAGAATACACTGCCTTTACTCCACTTGATGCTGGTGCATACAATCTTGATGTACGTGTAGCAGGTACTACAACAGTAGCATTGGTATTGCCAACAATCACACTCGAAGCTGGTAAAATTTACACAGTATTTGCTAAAGGTTTCCTTGGTGGATCTGGTGCTCAAGCACTTGGAGCTGAAATTATTGTAAACAAATAGTTTCTTATAAACTTAGTTAAAAAGCTGCTTGGGAAACTGAGCAGCTTTTTTTTGTTTAGTATTGTGCGTAGATAAATGGCACAATATTCTGATTTTCCAGTTCAACGACAATTTGTACAATAATCACAAACAAAGCAATTTTCCCAATCAGCGGAGTCTTTAAAAAGATAGCTTTGACCTTGTCTTTTAAAACTGTGGGAACGAAAATTAATAAAATAGCTCCTAACAGCATAGCGCTAAACATTCCTTGTACTGTGATAAAAAGGATTGCCTTACTTAAATCCATTTTGGTGAATATTCCGGAAACTATACCTGCAGCAGAAGATAAACTCTCTGCACGCATCGATATAAAAGTAACCATAATAAAGCTAAAAGTAAAGGTCCAACTGAATACAGGTGCAACAGCTTTTAAAAAACTGTTCTTTATCGTGTATTTTCTGATAAATATTTCCCAGCTGAGCGCCATGCCATGCAACAACCCAAACAGAATAAATAGAAGCGTGGTACCATGCCATATACCGCAAATAAAAAAGGTAATAAACATGGCAAGAATTGCCCCTGATATTCTCAACTTTCTGAAATAAAAATTCAGCGGAAAGTATAAATAATCTCTTAGCCATTCGGACAATGAAATATGCCATCTGCGCCAAAAATCGGTGATACTTCTCGATTTTAATGGTTCGTTAAAGTTGATGCCAATATCGAAGCCAAGCATTTTAGATATACCTACCGCGATATCTGTGTAGCCCGAAAAATCTAGATATAATTGTAAGGTAAAACATGAAATTCCAACCAAATTTTCCAAACCAGTATAGCCCTCAGGTGTATTAAAGATCAAGGCTACATAAAGACTCAGATAGTCGGCAAAGATCGCTTTTTTGATAATACCTTTAAAAACCAGGTAAAGGCCTTCTTTAACTTTTTCTTTTTGGATTAGTTGTTTGTCTTCAATCTGTGGTTCAAAAAGCTCTACTCTGGTAATGGGTCCTGATATCAACAGAGGAAAAAAGGTCATATACAGCAGGTAATTACTGAAGCTTTTAACAGGGTCAATTTTTTCATTGTACACATCGAGTATGTAAGAGATACTGCGAAAAACATAAAAGGAAATGCCAACTGGTATCGCTATTTTTAGCAATGAAAAAGAATTAGCTGTAAGGGCATTCGTAAGCACCAGAAAAAAATTGGTGTATTTAAAGTAAATTAAAAGTCCAAGGCTACAAAAAATCGATAAGTACATGAAAAGCTGTTTTCTCTTTTCTGATTCAGTTTTTGAAATTGCCTTGGCACAGTAAAAATCCACCAGAATTGGCACCAGTATTATTAGGCACAAAAGTCCGGTAAGTTTGTAATAAAAAAAGAAATTAAAAACAATCAAAGTCCATTTTCTTGCCTGAAGATTATGAGATACTAAACTGTAAATCAACAATAAAAAGGTAAAGGCAAACAAGAAATAACCACTGATAAAGGATATCTGAGCAGTTGGATTGAATACAAATAAATTTTTTAAAATGTTCAGAAAGTCTTGCATGTCTTATTCCGCCGGAGGTTTTGGAGCCATCAGAAAATAGGTTGGATGTTTTTTTGTTTTTTTATCGGGAACATCCAGTTTTATACGGTACTTACTATCGTTCATAATAAAGGTAGCAATACTGTCCATCCACTGTCCAGCTGATGCAGTTGTGGGATGAACACCATCTGAAGTTCTTTCAAATTTTAAATTTTTTGAAAGGAAAAAAGTACCTTCTTCAACAGTTTCTGCAATCAGGTCATTGATGCCTGTATCCTCTTTCCAATTTGGCGGACCAACCCAGGCATAAGGCAATCCTTTTATTTTGTTCAGAATTTCCTCCACATATGGTTTTCTTTTCTCATGCACATTTTGAACACTTATGTCACCGCTTCCAATAGCAAAAATGATGTAGGTAGGCTTTACTTTATTGATGTAGTGGGTCATAGTATCTGATTTTCCCCACCAACCCGTATTCGAAGAATACCAGATCAATGAAAAAAGTTCATGGTTGTTTACATCGCAATAATCTATTAGCCTGATACTCAATCCCTCAAGCATGGAATCGCCAATAAGTAAAATTCGTTGGGAACTGGTATCTAACTTTGGTTTTTTCTTAGCATCTGCCAGGCTGTCATTTACCAAGCTATCTTTTTTTATTACTTTTTTTGGAGCATTTTTATCTACATGCAGCTTTGTAAAATATGGCTTCAATCCATTTTTTTTGAAAGAATAGAAACCGGCATTCAACTTTCCGGGGTAATAAGAAACTATAAACAGATACGCAATCAAAAAAAACGATACCGATAAAACAGGCAGGTATGTTGATTTTAGAAATTTCATTTGGAATTTGAGCGTTTAGTTGCGCAAAACTAAATAAAATTCGTAAAAAAGGATGCTTTTACTGTGTCATTAAATAAGCTACACCGACAAATTAGTCTAAAAATCAAGCTAAGAATATTACTAAATTCAATATTTATGGTCTTTTATAGTGAAAGAGCAAAAAAAGACCCGAATTGTCAATGCCAATCCGGGTCTCAAAGTTTACAATGAACAAATTCTAATCCTTGTTTATTACTACTTTTTTGCTGAAAATATTTTTACCATTTTCAATTGTTACAATGTACATGCCATCATAAAGCGTCTGTGTGTCGAAGAATGCAATAGTTTGTCCCGCATTGATGAAAGCAGTTGCAATCTTTTTACCCACCATATCGTAAAGGCTGATTTGAATTTCTGATTTTACCAAAGCGCCAACCTGAACTGCTATCAAGTCTGAGGCTGGATTTGGAAAGACATTGATATCCAGTTCATTAAATTCTGCTTCGCTGATTCCGGTTGCTGCCGGTGTATAAGTTGTAACAGTCTCGGTAATACTAGTCACCTTTCTGTTTGCATACACTCCGTAAAAGGTCGGACCTACAACATAAGGGTAGGCTGAATTCCAGTTAGCATCGACAGTAGCGAAATAACAATATGTACCGTTTGGATATTCAGGAGTGACGCAGAAACGGCCATTATGAACATCCAAAACATCAGAACTTGTGCTGGAAACAAACTCATAATCTTCTCTGAAATAACCAAGTGGATAAGTTGTGCTCACAACAGGACCATCTGGAACATCAGTGCCGTCGGCATAAACGGTTCTTGTTGTGATGTTTCTTAACTGATATCCTGATTTCATACGTACAATTCCACCTGTTCCATCTGTGTTTTTGTAGCCATAGGCACCATAAATTGGGAAACCGTCGTAGGCAAAACCAATGAGCGGGGCGTGGGCAGTGCTGTCAATTAAATACAAACCATCAGAATCGTAAAGATTACAAACGGTCGAAATAACTGTACGGTCTAATTTAAATGCAGAAGGATTCTGATGATGATGGTAATTGCCATTGGCCGGATGTCCTTTAGCGCAATCAAATCCACCTTTTTCTGCAGGAACAGCATCGCGATTCCATGACTGTGATGAGCCAGGACCACCTGGACACTGTGACAAGCCTGGTAGTGGACCACATAAGGTATTTGCAGTTGTATTCCATGCTACTCCGTCGCGATAATCAAACAGTGCAACACCATTTATGAAAACTCCAATATTGCCGCCAGTTGTTGAGGTAAGCGTGCCTGTGTTTTGAACCGGAGTTAATGGAAATTTAAAAATTGCATTCTGGTCAGATGACTGAGAAGGATTTCCATCCAGGAATGGTCCGGTGGGATAGGTCGGAATGCCGTTGGTACTTACATAAACAAAATTTGTTGAGTACTGCACTGTCTGTACATTTGCAGGAATGTTGTTAGACATAGGTGTGGAGTTTCCTGATGTATAATAAGTTCCAAGAATGCTAGAATTTTGAAGCCAGGAAGTTATAGCAGGACTTTGTGCATTTGCTCCGGCAAATGATAAGGCCGAAAATAAAATAATTAGATTTTTTTTCATGTTAATATAGAGTTTAATATTAGGTATCAAATGCGGTATAAAATTTAATAGTTTTTTGAATTTTAAAAAGTATATTTAAGTCTAAGGATATTTAGAATATTGATATTTAATCTTTTTATTTTCTGTAAATTATCTTACAACCTACTGATAATGTTTTTTGGTTTTTTATAGTTTTGCCTTTTAACTGACTAATAATCGCATCTTCAAGATAGTTATTTTGAACTTTTTCGGGTTCTGCACCATTATCATCAATCGCACCGCTGTATTTGACGATATATTTATCCTTTTCCTTCCATATTAAAAATGCCTGTGGCGTTCTTAGCGCATTAAAATTTTTGGCAACTTGTTGGGAGGCATCTAAAAGATATGGAAAATTAAAATTATTTTTTAATGATAAATTTTTCATTTCTGATAAATTCTCATTTTCATACATGAGCGTATCCATAGGATTGATAACGATAAGATGCAAATCCTGCTTTTTATACTTGTTATTCAAACGATTAAGCCGCTCATGATAAAACTGTGCAAAGGGACAATGATTACAGCTAAAAACAATAATAAATCCTTTGGCTTTTTTATAATCAGAAAATGAAACATTTTTTCGATCAACATCAGGTAGAGAAAAATCTTTAATCTGTTGAGCCTGAAGTATGCTGGCACAAAAGATGAAAAAATAAAAGAATTTCATTCTAATTCGATTTAACAAATTTAACTGAATTTTTTTTCTTTGATTTTTTATCTGTTACGGTCATAATATAAGTTCCGGGTTTCAGTTCTGATAAATCGATGCCATTGATCAATTGTGGTTGTGGCAGCATCATGACAGTTCTTCCGCTTATGGTACTTATTGTGATGTAATAAGCTGTTATTTCCTCATCGTCAAACTTTAGATAGATTCTTTCGTCAGTTGGATTTGGAAAAACACTGAGATTAAATTTCATGTCAGGGCTTGAACTTACAAATGACGGATCCACCACTACAAATTGTCCCATCATGCCTTCATCTTCGTGAAGTGCAATATGACAGTGATACATAAAGGGATGCGCAGCATCGGCAAAATCATCAAACTTAGCAATGAATCTTACCGTTTCATTACTTTTAACAAGTACAACATCTTTCCATCCTGCTTCCGAAGCTGAGGGTGCTACGCCATTTCTTGTTAATATTTTAAATTCTACATCATGTATATGAAATGGATGTGCAAAAACTGAAGTACTTTTAAGCTCCCAAATTTCTGTATCATTCAGATTTACAGTATGATTATTGTAGTTGATGTCAAAAAGTTTATGCTCAAGGATAAAAGCGTTTGGCCCAAGAATAACAGGATTTGTTACGCCGGCACTATCAGATAATGTAATCACCCTGGTAAGCGCAGCATCAGCTTCATTTGGAAAAACATTTGTAGTAAGGGTTGAAGGAATTGTTGTAATTGGATTTGACGTCTGGCTTACAACATTAAGATTCAAAATATTAAAATCTCTTCTGCCGAGGGTATTGCCAAAAGGACCGTTTTGAAAGTTTTCTCCACCTGGTATAGAATTGGCTAAGGTTGAATTAAAGGCTTTAAGATTTACATTTGTACCCGACTGGCTGCCAAAATCGACTAATATTTCAACCCTTTCACCTGCAGAGAGAAGGTATCTGCTGACAGTAACAGGCGCATCAAGTAACCCACCGTCTGTGCCAATCACTTTAAAATTTCTGTTGTCGCTGAAACCCAAATTAAATGAGCGTTCAATCGCGCCATTCAACACTCTGAGTCTGACAATTTGAGCAGGTACATTCTGACTTGCATTGAGTGTACCATTAGCAAGTACAGTATCTCCATAAGGCTCAATAGAAAACTGATTTGAGCTGTTGAATGTACGGTCAGTTATAACTAGCGGTATATCATCAACTCCATAGGTTCTGGGTAAGGAAAGTGCCGATTCAATTGGGTCTCTGACGATAATCAGTCCACCAAGGCCAGCTATGACCTGCTCCATAGTCATCTCGTGCAGGTGCGGATGAAACCAATACAAACCTGCATTGTTTCTAACCTTCCAATAAGGGCGCCAGATAGCTCCCGGAGGAATAACCTGATGAGGGCCCCCGTCCATAACAGCTGGTAAATGCATGCCGTGCCAGTGCAAGGTGGTAGAATCGTTGGTATTGTTTTCTACATTCAAAAAAACAGAATCTCCCTGATTGAAAATGAGTGTAGGACCCCAAAAATTTCCGTTTATGCCCCCGGTTATCGTTTGCTGGCCAGGTTTAAACTGTTTGAAAGTGTCTTTCATTACCAGATTAAAATTCGGACCGGTTAATATATCGGGAATGAGTAGGCTGTTGTACTGAGCGTGCAGATTATTGAAAAATTGCAGTGAGAAAATAAGGACTGCTGTTAAACATATTCTATTCATAACTTTGTATTTATTGTTTTTGTATATTTTTTAAAAAAAGATAATTTAATAAGCTAGTTCTGTATGATTTATATGCGCAATTCAAGTATTGGAACAAAATTAACTTTTTGTTTGCTGCTTCTTATAGATCAGACGACTTTTTATCAATTTTCCTACTGACAGTATTAAAAATTATTTATCTAATTTCGGAAAGCCAAATTCCTTGTTAAAAACAAATTTTTTGTCGTTTAATGTTAACAAAAAAGCAATCAGATCAACTTTTTCAGTAGAACTTAGGGGTATTTTTTTTGCTAAATCTTTAGCCAGACCTGGTCTGTTTTCAATTCCTTTAACATAGTGATTCAACACCTCTGACAATTTTTTGAAACGACCATCGTGCATGTAGGGATAACTATACTGGAGATTGCGCAGTGAAGGGATTTTAAATTTAAGCGAATCGGCCTTGTTTTGGGTCACTTTCATTCTTCCAAAATCATTCAGGGTAGTATCAATCTGCAATCCATTGTCGGCAAATTGAAAATTGCTAAAAAGTGGTTCGCTATGGCAGCTGTTGCAATGTTTTAAAAACAGCTCATAGCCCTTTTTCTCTTGAGGAGTAAAAACTGTTAGATTTTGAATGACAGAATCATATTTCGATTCGGCCGAGACCAAACTGAGCTGAAATTGAGAAAGTGCTTTTAATACCCTTTCCCCACTTATGTTATTGTTTCCAAATGCTTTTTCAAAAAGTTTTTGATAATTATCAGACATTGAAAGTTTTAGGCAAATGTTTGAAATGTCTTCATCCATTTCAGTGTGACTGCTGATTGGGGCCAGTGCCTGCATGTCGAGGTGATTCACTGCACCGTCCCACATAAAATTAGAGTGCCAGGCCAGATTGAAGAGCGCAGGGGCATTGCGAAAACCTATCTGATCGCGAATGCCATGGCTGAGGTCATGATCAGTATGGGCAAAAGCATTAAAAGGGGAGTGGCAGCTTGCGCATGAAATGGTACTGTCCTTTGATAAAATCGGATCGTAAAACAGTTTTCTTCCAAGCTCGATAATTTCGGGTTTCAGAGGATTTTTACTAAAATCATAAAGCGCTTCGGGAAAATGTGATGGTTTCTCAAAACGATAGTTCGTATTGCTCAGTGCCATGGTAAAAATAGCCAAGATGCAAAATATGAAAATCGTTTTTACCATGATCTTACGACAAATAATTGTTTTAATATTGCCGAAAGTTCAACAGTTCTACTGCCAGGAGACATGATTTCAGACTGATTTTGTGGATTTACTGCTTTTAGAAACTTATCAATTGGCAATCTTATCTCGGCTCTTGTTGATTTTTTATCCAAATTTAAGCTAATCAGCTGAAGGCTATTGTATGGTGCCGCATATCCGCCCAAATGATATTGAAATTTTTGATGACGGCTTTTGCAAAGGGGGTCTTTGCCTTCGAGTTTGAAATTGATATAACCGCTTTGCCAGGTCCAGTACATTCCCTTTGTTGGATCTAAATCGCCGCCAAAGGCTCCGGAAACATTTGTAATACTGTCAATTCCAAGATTAAAAACTATTTTGTCGAACTTCAACCCATTCTTTACATTTATTGAAAGGCTGATTTTGTTTTCGATATCTATAAGTCTGGCAGGAAGGGAATCTTGGAAAACAATTTTGTCATTGAGTATAATTACCAGATTAGAAATGTAAAATTTTAGATTTTCAATACTTATTGATCTTTTTTCAAAAGGATATGATTTTCCTATTTCAATTTCATGTGCATTGAAAGTAGGTTTAAATCGAATCTGAGATTCTTGAGCAAATGTGACAATTGGAAAAAGTATAATCAGCAGCAATCTCATTTTTTCTTCTTTCTATTTCTGAAAAATAAATCGCCCAATTCTTTGCTCAATTCATTAAATGCGGGGAGTTGTTCTTTGCGGCAAAGATTTTTTATTTCTGTAAAATGTTTATAATGTGTATGTTCAATTTCTGTTTGTATTTGTCCGATAGCGTTTGCCAATGAGTCGACATTAGTATTGCCATTTGCATTTGCTAAGGTACTGTAGAGTTCTTTTTTCTTTTCTTTTATTTTAGATTCTAAAGCCATAACAGCCTCATGATGGGATTTTGTTAATTCGAAATACTCAGCCGTTTGTGTTTTATCAAAGCCAAGTTTTTTAATAATAACCTGTTTGGGCATTGCTGGGTGGGGAGGCTTCGAAAAGAAAATAAAGCCCAATAAAATTAGGTTTGATGTAAGTAAAACTGCAATGACGATGCTGTTGAGTGTTTTCTTATTCATATAATAAATTAGTGTAGGATAGATTAAAAGTATCGCTTTGCGTGTTTTTGGCTGAATTTAAGGCGGCCAAATTAAGTAAGAGCAAAAGACTTAGAGAGGCAACTGTTGCCCAGGCTGTTTTTGTAGGAATTTTTTGATCCTTAAGGTTTCTTATTCCTTGTTCTATACGAGTGAACAAGAAAGGTGAAATCTCAGATTTTTGTATGTTTTTGAATTTATCGAGTGTCATTATAGTTAAACTTTACAGATATTTGACGATTATTTTATTTGTAGCCTTCGCTATTATTCAAATTTTTTGACAAATTATTTTTAGCTCTTTGGAAAAGCGATTCCACTGCTTTGATTCCAATACCCATTATTAATGCAGTTTCTGCCTGTGATTTTTCCTCAATTTTTAATAAGATAATAACAGTTTTTTGCCTTTCCGGCAATTGATTGAGTGTATCAAATAATTGCTTCATCTCTTCACGTTGCTCCATGATTACACCCGGATGATTAAAATCCGGAACATCTATCAGCAATTCATTTTTACTGCCAAAGATTGAAATTAAGAAAGCAAAACGTTTTTTTCTTTTTCGGGTTCTGTCAAAATCGATACATCGATTCAGCGTAATTCTATAAAGCCAGGTCGACACCTTAGCTTCGGCCCTGAATTCTGTTAGTTTGTCAAACACAGTTATAAATACATCCTGTGTAATTTCTTCAGCATCTTCACGATTTTGAACGTAGTTAAGACAGAGGTTAAAAACCATGTTCTTATATTGTTCGTAAAATGCTTCGAAATCTGTCATGTTTTCAAAAAAGCCGTTAAACAGAAAAAACCGAAGCTGGCACTTCGGTTTAGCAGTTGAGCAGAAGACGAGACTCGAACTCGCGACCCTAACCTTGGCAAGGTTATGCTCTACCAACTGAGCTACTTCTGCAAAAAAAATAAAAATTGGTACCCGGGACGGGAATCGAACCCGTACAGACCTTTCAGTCTACAGGATTTTAAGTCCTGCGTGTCTACCAGTTTCACCACCCGGGCGTACCAATATATGGAGCAGAAGACGAGACTCGAACTCGCGACCCTAACCTTGGCAAGGTTATGCTCTACCAACTGAGCTACTTCTGCGAAAAAACTTTTTCGAAAAAAAAAGAAGTTCCATCTTAAGAACTTCCGTTAAACGGTTGAGCAGAAGACGAGACTCGAACTCGCGACCCTAACCTTGGCAAGGTTATGCTCTACCAACTGAGCTACTTCTGCGGGTGCTTTTGAAAAGCGTGGTGCAAATTTACAGTACTTTTGTTAAATTGCAAATCTTTGTTGCTAATTTTTTTATTTGGATTAAATTTTTCGATACTAACGAATAATCCAAATTATCTTTCAGCGCATGAAATTTATATAAAATCTTTCAGTTCATCCACATATTGTCTGCTGTTCGAGAGTCGGGGCACTTTATGTTGTCCTCCATATTTTCCTTTCGATTTTAGCCACTCGTGAAACTTTCCTTTTGGCACAAGATTCAGTTTGAGCCTTTCAAGTGCCATCGATTTATATCTTTTTGCTTCGTAGTCTGAGTTTAAACTTTGGAGATTTGTGTCTAATAGATCTGCAAATGCTTCAATATTGTCAGGAATTTTCTCGAATTCAAGAAACCACTCATGACCGCCTTTACCCTCAGAAAGGAAAATAGGTCCAACTGTATATTCCGAGACTTCGGCTCCGGTTTCAGAACAAGTCATTGCCAGTGCTTTATCAGTGTTTTCAACCATAACTTCTTCCCCGAATACATTTATATAGTGTTTTGTTCTGCCACTAATTTTGAATTTGTGTGGAAAAAGAGAAGAGAAGCGAATAGTATCGCCAATCATATATCGCCATAATCCCGAATTGGTACTGATGATCAAAGCATAGTTTACATTGAGTTCAACTTCCTCAATACTTTTAGTCCGGGCATTTGGATTGTCGATATCAGACATTGGCAAAAATTCATAATAGACACCATTGTCGAGCAGCAGTAGCATGCCATCGTCATCTTTTCCGTATTGCGAACCAAAGAAACCTTCCGAAGCATTGTAGATTTCACGGTATTGTACAGAATCGGATGGTAAAAAACTTCTAAACTGTTCGAGGTATGGAGTAAATGAGACTCCACCGTGCATATAGAGTTCAAAATTTGGAAAAACTTCCAGCATGTTTTTTTTGCCGCTCAATTCCAAAATTCTTCTAAAAAGTATAATAGTCCAGGTGGGGACACCGCTTATACTTGTTAAATTCTCTTTTACGATATGATGTGCCATTTTCTCAATCTTCGACTCCCATTCACTCATGAGCGCAATTTCTACTGATGGCGTATGAAAATATTTTGCATAAAATGGCATATTGTTCAGCATGATAGCTGAAACATCACCTAACAGTGTTTCTTTATTTTCGGAAAATTCTTTCAGGCTGCCGCCCATTACCAGTCCCTTTCCGTTGAACATTTTGGTATTGGGATTACTGTTTAACCAAAGTGCAATTGTGTCGTGGCTGCCTTTGAGGTGGCATAGATGCAGATTTTCATCCGAAACTGGAATAAATTTGCTTTTATCATTGGTAGTGCCCGATGATTTTGAAAACCATTTGATGCGACCTGGCCAGAGTAAATCCTTTTCCCCCAACATCATACGTTGAATATAAGGTTTTAATGCCTCATAATCATTCAATACCATGCTTTCTGAAAAATCGGAATGACTAGATATATTTTTAAAATTATGTTTTTGCCCCCATTCTGTATCAGATGCTTTTTCAACTAGTTTGACTAGCCATTGTTGCTGAATGGCTGCCGGATCTTTCATATAGCTATGAATTTTATTCATACGCGTTTTAAAAGCGATTTTGACTATTGAATTCAATAAGGTCATCTATAATAATCGGCAATTTTATAATAATGTAGTTTCGCCACAAAAATAGTAAAAAAATGACACTCCAATCATACTACAAAAGTCGACTTTTTAGAACATGTGGGCTTTTTTGTGTAATTTTGTGAAATATCGGATAATGATAAATACAAAAATCGGAAATCGGTTTAGATTTAGTTGTATATTTTTTTAAAAAAAAGTTGCTGTTGCATAGTATAAACAAAAGTAAATGAACGAACTAATAAAAATCGGTAATACTCAGAAGGCACACGGTATAAAAGGAGAACTTAAATTGAATGTAGCAGAACATTTTATTGATGATCTTTTCGAAACTGAGGCAGTTTTTATTGAGATTAAAGGACAGAAAGTGCCATATTTTGTTGAAGACATTCAAGAAGGCAATATAATTTTTATAAAACTTGAAGGTGTTGACAATCGCAACGAGGCTGAACTTCTTATGCAAAAAGACCTTTACATGCGCCGTGAGGATATCAGCATTAGCGATGAACTAATAAATTCTGGTGGTATGTTCTTTAAATATTTGGAAGGATACACTATTGTAGATGATGTTGAAGGTGAAATAGCGCTGATTGATGAAGTTGCCCTTTTTCCACAGCAGGAAATTGCATATATTTATTATCAAAACAGAACAATTCTAATCCCTCTTAATGAAGATCTGATATTGAATGTAGATAATTCGGCCAAAAAAGTACTGATGAGTTTGCCAGACGGAATATTGGGATTATAACATAATTTTATAAGCGCCACTTAGTACTAACAATAAAATCAAAGCAATCAGCAAAAGCGCAATAAAAATCTCGGTTGAACCGATTCTGTATTTTTTCATAATATTCAAATTGTATCACAAAAGTAAGCATTATGATTTTGTAATCTTTAAATAACAAGCATTTAAATATATTGATATATGTCATTATTGAAATCATAAAATCTCATAACCAACTAATTGAAAATAGTGAATCTAATAAAAGAAAAAATTACAGAGGCCTTGTCCTTTTTAGCATATTTTGAAAAAATTGAAAATTTACTGGCAGAAAACAAAACCAGTGGTACTAATCACAGTGAGGCAATGGTTCAATATACCCAAATGAACATGCAGCGCATGAAACGGCTCATGAAAACGATCAATCTTGAAGCAGATCTGGTCGATTTAGTCAAAAGTAAGGAGCGCAACATTGGATTTTTGATTTTGGCCGAAGCCTGGTGTGGCGATGTTGCTCAGAATTTGCCAATAATACACAAAATTATTGAGTTGAACCCAAATTGGGAGATGCATATAGTCTGGCGCGACGAAAACCTCGATTTGATGAATGAATATTTGACGAATGGTGCAATATCCATTCCTAAGGTAATTCTTTTTGATCAATCAACTTTTGAAGAACTTGCAGTTTGGGGGCCACGTCCGGCGGTTTTACAACAAAAAGTAATGGACTATAAAGCCGCCCCTAAAGGAATTTCATATGCCGATTTTGTAGAAACGGTACACCTATGGTATGCCAAAGATAAAGGATTGTCGCTGCAAGGGGAGTGGAAGGAGCTGTTAGGGGGGATTTGAAACGACTGAAATTATTGGATATTTATGGTTTTAATGAAGATTTTGCTCTTATCTTCAAGTTTTATGTTGAATAAATTTAGGGTACGGAAATGTTAACAAATTCAACAGACATAAGACCAAAAGGCATTTTTAATGAGAAATGCTGTGAAAGATACTTTTTCAGGTTTTCCACTTTTTTCCTTGATATAAAAGCTGGATTTTTCGCGGCTCCATCCTAATGTAATTTCGGTACAATCAAGTTTTTGGTATAGATCATAAATTAGCTTCATTTCAGTCAGATACTGCTGGAGGAATTCTATTGAACTTAAATCGCCGTTTGAAATTGCTTTCTGAATGATTACATTATCTTCCTCAGAGATTTTATCGAATTCATCCTTAAGTATAAAATCAAGGGTTTTCTCGTTTTTTATTTCTTCGGCAATTGTTTGTATTACCCTGAGTGATTGTGCATTATTTTCGAGTTGTTGATACTCGTAGCAGATGAGTTCATTGCCGGCAGGTTTCAATCCAAAAGGAACTAATTCAAGTTTTACCTTAGTATCTGTTCCAACTTGAGGAATATTGAAATTCAGGAAGAAAACTGGCGCAATAGGCTGAGCGGCGGATTGCCCGCTCAGAAAACTTTTTATGCCAAAACCATCCGGTAAAATTTCCTTCAGATTTCGGTTGCTACTAACCTTTTTATGCCAACTGCAACTTTCGCTATCCGATTGAAGAAAGGTATATTTTCCGTCATTATTTTTGTAGGCGCCAACAGTAGCGCTACAGGCACAACCACAAGGCGGGATAATTCCAAATATTTTTAAATAGCCATTTTTCGAATCATCAATTTTTTCAAAATCCGGATTTCCGTCCTCGTCATTGTCTTCGAACATGTCAGAACAGAATTTTACGCTGCTCCAAAGCTGTTCGCTGAGGCTGGCATTTTTTTGTCCATAGCAAATCGCAGGAAAAAGTAATGTCAAAATTATTAGTTGAATTTTCATAAGGGATTTTTTTGAAATTAGAATTCAGGAATTAGTCTCAACTATAGGACCAAAAGAAATTTGAAGTTTGAAATTTATGCCAAGAAGCGAAGTTCCACAAAACCCATCAAGTAGCAAGAACCGGAGTTCCGCGAAGCGCATCAAGTATCAAGTATAGTACCTACCCCCTCCGCACTAAATCACTGTTCACCATATAACGCTAGTACCTAGTCACTCTGCACTCGGCTCCACCATACTAAATCACTGTTCACCATATAACGCTAGTACCTAGTCACTCTGCACTCGCTCCTCTGCACTAAATCACTGTTCACTGTTCACTATAAAACTCTAGTAATTAGTTCCTTACTAAATCACTGTTCACTGTTCACTATAAAACACTAGTACCTAGTCACTCTGTACTCGCTCCTCCTTTCTAAATCACTGTTCATTTAATTCTTTCATCTTAAAAGCGTCACGTCCCCTCTAATAATCTCCTTAAATCCATCAATATACTCGACTTCAGCATACCAACTGTAAACACCCGAATTCATTTTCTCACCTTTGAAGGTACCGTCCCAACCTAAATTCGGATCATTCGGTGCAATGTTTTCTGCAAAGAATACGCATTCGCCCCAGCGGTCGTAGACACGGAAGACTTTAACTTTTTCCAGTTTTTCATCACCTTGAATGAAGAATGCATCATTGGTGCCATCACCATTTGGCGTGAAACCTGCCGGAGCAGCTGCTCTTCTTGGTTTGGTTACTGAGATAATGACGGTAGTATCAACTTCGCAACCAAGCGGACTTGTTGCACTGAAGCGATAAACTGTTTCGTTGGCCGGATTAACAATTACTGTAAAATTCGTTGTGTCGAAGATACTGTTGGCATTTACATCGGCCCAATTGAAATTGACACCTGAAGTTTCATTCAGTTCAACTTCAAGCGTAATGCTGTCGCCATATTCAATCGTAGTATCCTGCGGACTAAAGAAAGTAATGAAGAATGGTTCTGCCGCTTCAATTACTGCGGACTCTTCTGTCACGCAACCGTTTGCATCACGCACATAGACGCGGAAGCTGTCGACACCGAGGCCCGGGAAGAGGTCGCCTGTCTGCCAGTTGATGGAATCGATGCTGTATTCATAAGCGCCGAGGTTGCTTGTTCCACCGCTGCCGTTCACAATGATGCTGCCGTTTTCATCGCCTGTACAGCGCACATCTACGGTACTGACACTGAGTTCGAGTAAAGTCGGATTAGCCAGTGAAACGCTGCTGATACTGCGGCATCCATTGGCATCGGTGATGGTCACGCTGTAGTTGCCTGATGGAATATTGCTATTTGTTGGCGCTGTTACAGCATTGCTCCAATTGAAGCTATAACCTGCGATTCCGCCCGCTGCTGTTGCAGAGAGATTGGCAGTTGAGCCATTGTGGCA
>CAMDAB010000053.1 GCA_945888475.1 Saprospira grandis DSM 2844
TACTGTAAGTTCCTACCTGTTGAGATTCAGTTTGGCAGCAAAACGGAACAGATTGAAATTCCAGCTGAGACAGAAGATGCCGAACCAACTTATGAATCGAAGGAAGTTCCAAATATTATCAACAATCCGAATCCGGCCTGGAAAAAATCTCCTACCGAACTGACAGATGAAGATTACCTGAAATTCTACCAAGAACTGCATCCATTCAGCACGCCACCTCTTTTTTGGGTACATTTGAACATCGATTACCCTTTCAACCTGACAGGTATTCTGTACTTCCCCAAAGTTGGCAGCAATCAAATGGAATTGCAGCGCAATAAAATCTCGCTTTACAGCAACCAGGTTTATGTAACCGATGAGGTAAAAGACATCGTTCCCGAATTTTTGACCCTGCTGCATGGCGTGATCGACTCTCCGGATATTCCGTTGAACGTATCGCGCTCTTACTTGCAAAGCGACCGCAATGTCAAGAAAATTACCGACTATATCACTAAAAAAGTAGCAGACAAACTGCAGGAATTGTTCCGCAAAGACCGCCCAACATTTGATGAAAAATGGGAAAGCATGAACGTTTTTGTCAAATATGGCTTCATCACCGATGACAAATTTGCAGAAAAAGCACCTTCCTTCACTTTGCTCGAGAATACCGAAAAGCAATATTTCTCTTTGGATGAATACAAGGAAAAAGTAACTGCCAATCAGACTGACAAGGACGAGAATGTTATTTATCTCTATACCAACAATGTCATTGAGCACGACAGCTATGTACAGGCTGCAAAATCTTATGGCTACGATGTATTGAAACTTGATACGCTCATAGACACCCATTTTGTACAGCATCTGGAGCGTAAACTAGAAAAAACTCGCTTCGTCCGAGTAGATAGCGACACGGTTGAAAACCTTATCAAAAAAACAGATGAACCTGCATCGGTGCTAAGCGAAGAGGAGGAAAAACAACTCGAGGGAATCTTCTCTGCTGCGATTACAGATGATGGCGCAACAGTAAAATTGGAGGCGCTCTCTCCTACTGCCTTCCCAATTCAAATTACCCGTCCCGAGTTTATGCGCCGCATGCGTGAGATGTCGATGATGCAGGGCTTGGACAGTAATTTCCCTGAATATTACAATGTGGTTGTTAACAGCAATCACCCGCTGATGTCAGAAATTATCAAAAATAACGATGGCGACAAAGCTGCTCAACTCTTCGACCTGGCCCGTCTGCAACAAGGTATGCTCAAAGGTGCCGATTTGACAAGCTTTGTGAATAAGGCGCTGGATTGGATTAGATAGAGGAAAGGTTTGAAGAGGAAAGCCCCGAAAGCTTTCTGGGTGAAGAGGAATAATTTTAAAGAATTAAAGGGAAAAAATGAAAGCCAAACACACTTTCCTCTTTGATCTTTTCACTTTGATGTAAAAAAGGAATGTCCTTGTCGGGACATTCCTTTTTTTAATATTAGCAATATTTTACATTAATTTAATATACATATTATAGCAATAATGCATGTATCTTCATAGCTTTGTACTATTAAATTACTTAAAAAATAAAATTATGAAATTTTACACATTCTTTAGTCTATTTTTAATTCTTGCAATTCAAAACCTTACATTTGCTCAAAGTCCCAGCGGACAGTTTAAAGTAAGAAATGATGCCTTTATACAAATTGGGTATAGTGGTTATAAAACACTAACATTTGGGCAGGAAGCAAACACTCCAAATAATGGGAGATTTGCATTAGAATATTGTGCGACCTGCTCACCTACAGGATTTAATGTTTGGAAACCATGGCCAACCTGGCTTGCAGCAAATTACCTTTTTTATATCAGAGATAATGGCAACACCGGTATCGGAAATATTGGCGATACAAACTTTAAACTTAACGTTTCAGGCTCAATTAAATGTATTGGAATCAATACAATGTCCGATCAACGTTTTAAAGAAAACATTACTGCATTGAATCCTTCTTTGGAAAATTTGCGTAAAATAAAATTATATGAATACAAGTTCAAACAAGGATTAGATCAATTACCTAAAAACGAAGAGGAAGTCAATCTTGATAAAAGTATCGGTGCTCATAATTTAGGGCTTGACGACAAAAAACATTTTGGCGTAATGGCGCAGGAATTGGAGAAAATTTATCCGGAATTAGTTACTGAAGATGAAAACGGATACAAAACCGTTAATTATATCGAACTTATACCCGTTCTTATCAAATCTTTTCAGGAACTTGATTCAAAAGTTAATGAACAGGAAAAAATTATTCTTGAACTGAAAAATCGTAAATAACATGAGATACATAATAATGCTGCTTTTATGTATATATATTTCAAACCAAATAAAAGCACAAACTTTAGATACTGCACCATGGTGTCCGCCGGGGGCGACTTGGGTGTATGCATATGGCACATGGGGGTCAATTTCTTTTAATGAATACAAATATCTTAAGGATACTATTTACGAAGGCATAAATGCTAAAAAAATTCAAAACAATAGAATTTCTTTTTTTGGACCTACCTACCCATATAACAAAATAATCAGCTACATTGGAGATGAATATTTATATCTTTCAAATGACAGTTTGTTTTATTTTGATCCAATAAATGGCGAATATATTTTTTATTTTAATTTTAATGCAAATCAATCTACAATAATACCAGTAAAAAACCCTAGAGAGCTTTGTCTATCAGATAGTTTATATCCTGATTCAGATACATTGCAAGTTTTATCAACTGATAACGATACAATGTCAAATATCATTTTTAATGTTTTTAAAATGAACGATATAATTAATAATAAAAATTATATTATTGGAGATATTTACAAGAACATAGGTTCATCCTACTGTTTTTTACCAAGAATTAATTCTTCAAATTGTATTTTACCTTCATCTTCTAATAATGGCGAAGGGATTGTCTGCTATTTTGATTCTTTAAGAGGAAACTTATTTTACGGTAGTCTTCTTTTAGATTGCAGTGAAATATGGTCTGGGTATAGTTTATTGGAAAATGAAATAGGGAGTAAATACTCTTTTAATCTTTATCCAAACCCTGCTCAAAATAACCTTTACATAGAATACACTAATCATTTCACAACTTTTACAAGTTATCAAATATTCAATATTGCAGGCCAATTACTAAAACAAGGAAATTTAGAAAATAATTCTATACCTATTCAAGAAATTCCTGAAGGAGTTCATGTATTAACTTTATTTGATGAATCATTTTTCACTTTCAATGTAAAATTTTTAAAAAAATAAATACATTAAACATATAATTAAAATGAATATTAAAAAATTTAAATTTATATCTACAATTGCATTTTTATCAGTAGTTGTCAATAACAGTATCTTGAGTCAGTATTTCCACAGTGAGTGTTACACTGAAGATTTTTCTAGGGAAAATTTAGATAATACTAATGCAAAATCAATATCTCAAATAAAAAACATTAGAGTTAACATACATTTTATGTTAAAAACTGATGGAACAGGTAATTTTAACGAAACGGGCGATGGTATTGGAGGGAATTACAGTGGTTATAATTATGCCAATGAAACTGTTCAATGGATGAATTCAAGAAATTCGGGGAATGAACCAATGAATATCCCTCCAAACAACACAACACAAGTAATTTTTAAAAATTTTTACTATGTTTTAGATGCTGTTTATTTTCATAGAAACGATGCAACTTATTATTTTGAAACATTTAATTTTTCTACCTTAGGCACTGAAAAAGATAGTGTATTGAACATCTTTTTATCTTATAGTATAACTGACGGGGTTGGAGGATATGCTGCAAATACAAATTCCAGCACTTCAAACAAATATACAGAAAACAGATCCTACTGGAAAAATTATGTTGATGTAAAGGCTAATAATTATCCTATGGAATGGTTTCATCATGGTACAGGCTCAAATACTAATCATGAGCTTTGCCATTTATTAGGATTACTACATACAGTAGTTACTTATAATGGATATCAATGTGGAACAGGTTGTATAAATGGTCCATCACCCTCTTTTGATTCATATGGCAAAGGTCCTATAAACCTTAATTGTGGGAACGATGGATGTTCTGATACTCCAACAGCATGGGAAATAACAACATTAAACAACTGCTCGGTGCATCCTCATGGAGGATGGAACACAGGAAATACAGCTTGGTGTAGTAATAATGTTATGGATTATAGTGGTGCCAACGCATTAACTCCATGTCAAATAAACATAATTCATTCATATTTAGAAGGAGGCATGCGCTCCTACAATGCCTGTTCAGCTGTCGCATCTGATAAATATTACCCTGACTTGGGCTATCCGAGGGTAAGTTATTTTGGGAAGAAAATAACAATAGGAAACGTAGCTGGTACATTAGCCAACATTAGCCAAAATGAAAAACTTGCTATTTATTTTTCTGAGTCTGTAGAATTTAATAATTTTGAAATTTTGAGCGGAGCAGATGAATTTGAAGTACTAATGCAAGCCACTTGTGGCTTTTAATAAAAAGCCCAATCTGTTTTTTACACAAAAAAGGAATGTTCTTAAGGACATTCCTTTTTTTATTCATGAAAACATTGGCTAATTGGAACAAAAAAGAGAGAAAATGAATTTATGCGTATAGATTGAATAAAAGAATACGTACAAATGAATACAAAACTCAGCCTCAGCCTCGACACTGAACTCATCGAAAAAGCAAAAACATACGCCAAAAGCAAGAAATTAAGCCTTTCGCAGCTTATTGAAAATTATCTAAAAAAGCTTACTATGGAACATCCTGACACAGAAACAGCTGTTTCTAACCTAGAGGCAATGAGCGGCATTGTAAAACTTGACAAAGAACTGGACTATAAAAAATCAATCGGAGAACATCAGATAAATAAATACAAATAGAATTAGTTTTTAGGCCTCGGCAAAAGAATAAACATTACAAGAGATCCAAAAGGATTTTCCCTCTCTGAAATACCAGCTATCAGTGCCGAAGAATTTTTAAAATTTCACTTCAAACAATTATGACAATTTTTCTACTAGGTTTTATGGGATGCGGCAAAAGCTATATAGGACAAGTATTGGCGCAGAAAATGGGCTATCATTTTGTCGACCTCGATGCTGCAATAGAGTCTGCTGAAGGAAAAAAAATCATAGATATCTTTGATATAAAGGGCGAAGCTGCATTCAGAAAAATTGAAACGGCAATGCTGCACAAAAGTTATAGGGAGAATACGGTCATATCAACCGGCGGCGGCACTCCATGTTTTGCCGATAATTTGGAATGGATGAAAAGCAAGGGATTAACGGTCTTTTTGAATCCCTCCATCGACATTATCAGTGATCGTTTAAAAACTGAAAAAAGTCAACGTCCACTTATTGCAGCTGTCCCGGATGATGAATTAAAAAATCATATTTATAAACTATATCTTCAAAGACTGCCCTACTACGAAGCAGCTGATTTGAGTATAGCAGCCGAAGAGGAAGAAGATATTTTGAAAGTGATTATTGAAGCTGTTGGCCAGCTGAAACGCTAATCAAAAAGCCCGATTGAAGTAGTTTCAGTCGGGCTTTTGTCATTATATATTAATTTGTTCTATGGGAACTGCTGTGGATTTACCTCATGCATCAGGTCATAAATTTTTTCAAAAACATCTTCTACGGATGGTTTGATGAAATAGTCAGCATCCGATCCATAAGCAGGACGGACATCCTCGGCATGAATGGTCAGCGGTTCTGAATCGAGGTAGAAATAGGCTTTCTGCTCCACCAAAATTTTATCCAAGATAAAAGCAGAGGCCGCTCCGCTCACATCTTCATCAAGCACCACCAAACGGTTTGTTTTTTTGACCGATTCGACAATGCTGTGATGCACATCAAATGGTAATAAAGACTGCACATCGATAAGTTCAATAGAAATGCCACATTCTTCCAATTGCTTGATAGCATCCTGAGCGATGCGCACACAAGAACCAAAGGTAACGAGTGTCAGATCGCTGCCCGATTGCAGAATTTCGGGAACACCTACCGGTACGGTAAATTCACCAATATTTTCGGGCATTTGCTCTTTGAGGCGATAGCCATTCAGACATTCAACCACTACGCATGGGTCGTCCGATTTCAACATCGTATTGTAAAAACCAACAGCACGGGTCATATCACGGGGTACCAATACACAGATACCGCGCAAGCTACTGAGCAGAAGACCCATTTGCGAACCAGAGTGCCAGATTCCTTCAAGTCGATGACCACGGGTTCTGATGATAGCAGGCGCTTGCTGAATGCCATTGGAACGGTAACGTAGGGTAGCCAAGTCGTCTGAAAGCGCCGATGCAGCATAAATCAGATAATCGAGGTACTGAATCTCGGCTAGTGGGCGCAAACCGCGCATCGACATACCAATTGCCTGACCAATGATGGTCCACTCACGGATTCCGACATCAAAAACACGTTCAACACCATATTTATCCTGCATGCCCATAAATCCTTGATTTACATCACCAATTTTACCCACATCTTCGCCAAAAGCAAAAAAAGCAGGGTTATTTTGCAAATGATAATCGAAACATGCATTCAATACTTCGAAGCCGCTTTTGATGGGCGAATCTTCATTGTAAAGAGGTTTTACTTCTTCTACTTTCAATGCAGCATATTTTGTATCGCTGTAAAGTTTTGTAGTATAGAGCGCCTTGAATTTAGCAATAAAACCGCTTGTGTATTCCTGCAAGATTGTCTTTTCAGCAGAAGGCTCTGCCCTGACGGCATGTAATACCTGACGGCAAAATTTGACAATATCCTTGTGAATGGGATCGATAGCTTTAGCTAAAGCCTCTCTTAATGCACTAACTTTTTCTTGGTTATTAGTTACTGCAAGCAAGGCATCAATAAATACAAGTGCTTCCTGCTGATTTGTTTTAATTGGATTATTAAAAGCGTTGAATGCAGCCTTGATAGCATCTTTTACTTCTTTTGCTGCATCTTCCTGAATTTTTGTCAGTTCGGCCTCAGAAGCAGCACCCTGAGTAATCAGCCAGGATTTCATCTGTTCGATACCATCCTGTGTTTTTTCCCAATCGAGGCGCTCCTGACTTTTGTAACGCTCGTGCGAGCCCGAAGTAGAGTGACCCTGCGGCTGTGTACATTCCTGTACATGAAAGAGACAGGGCGTATGTGTTATGCGTACTTTTTCGATTGCTTTATCAAAGGTGTCGCGCAGTGCAACATAATCCCAACCTTTAACAGTATAGATGTCTACACCTTTACCATTTTCATCAGAATTGAAACCTTTCAACACTTCAGAAATACTGCCTTTAGTTGTTTGAAAATGTCTTGGCACAGAAATTCCATAGCCATCATCCCAAACAAAAACTGCCAAAGGCACCTGCAGTACACCTGCGGCATTGATGGTTTCCCAAAAAACACCTTCCGAAGTTGAGGCATCGCCAATGGTACAGAATGATACCTCATTGCCGTTTACAGAGAATTTATCAGCATATTCGCCCATGTTCTTTTGGCACTCGCGATATTTTTTAGATGCCAATGCCAATCCCAATGCTCTTGCCATTTGGCCGGCAGTTGGTGAGATATCGGAACTTATATTTTTAAGTTGAGTATGATTGGTCCACTCTCCTTCCTTGTCAACTAAAGGCGTGGCAAAATGCGCATTCATTTGTCTTCCGCCCGAAAAAGGTTCGTGCTCAGCATCTGCATGTGCATACAACTGAGCATATAACTGTTGAACATTTGCCAGACCGCTTGCAAGCATGAATGTTTGATCTCGGTAATATCCAGAGCGAAAATCACCATTTTTAAAAACCCTGGCCATCGCTACCTGTGCAATCTCCTTACCATCACCAAAAATTCCAAATTTTGCCTTACCACGAAGCACCTCTTTGCGACCGCTCAAACTCGCTTCTCTGCTAACACAGGCTACTTTAAAATCGTTAAGAGCCTCCTCCAAAAACTTTTTGGGAAGTTTTAATTTTGTACTTTTTACTTTTGTATCGCTCATATAGTTAGCATTTATGTTGTGTTCAATGGCTAATTCAGCGCAAATGTACAAAAAAAATCTTTTTCAAAAGATTTTAGCTGTTCTGCCTTCTTACAAAAAGTATTTTTTTGTTTTTTTGCTAAACTTAATTTTATTGGCACGGAGATTGGTATATTTGATTTGTCATTTTAATAAAGAAAAAAAACTAAAGACTTAGTTAAAACAATATTTTTTTCTGTTTTTTAATTTTTAATCACTATATTTGTATTGTAATTTCATTAAATGAACGATTATTAAATCGCAATCAATTGAAAAACTGAATATTAACTATTTATAAAATTTATTTTTAAACTTCATTTTAAAACAAATACCGCGTATGAAAACTTTAAGCTCAATCATTGCAGTACTATTCTTTGCAGTTAATTTTGTTTCTGCCCAGGACATTAAATTCGAATCTCTCGAGGTAAATTATGGATCAATTGAAAAAGGTGCCGATGGTGTGCGTGTTTTCAAATTTACTAACACAGGTACTGCTCCGCTAATTATCAGCAACGCTCAAGGCAGCTGCGGATGTACAGTTCCTACTTATCCTAAGGAGCCAATCATGCCGGGCGAAAAAGGTGAAATCAGAGTAAAATATGACACTCAGCGTGTTGGTCAGTTTACAAAATACGTAACATTGACTACCAATGCAACCAGTGGAACAAGCACTCAGTTGAAAATTTCTGGCGATGTTAAGCCTGAAGCTGCTCCTACCCCCGAAGCACCGAAAAGCTTATTCAATCAATAATTGATATGATAAATTTCAAACCCTGCAAATGCAGGGTTTTTTTATGTCAAAAATTATTTAACTAAACTCATAGTTATATAAATAACATTTCTAACTTTGTCTGCGTTTTAAAACTAAACAATTAGTTAATTCTAAATTCAAGCATCATGAAAAAGTTAATTTTATCTCTCCTAACATTTTGTGCCCTGCAATTAACAGCCCAAAAAATTGATTTCGAAGTTAAAGAAATCAATTATGGCGATTTAATGCAAGGAGACAACGGCCTCCGTATTTTTAAATTTAAAAACACGGGCAATGCCCCACTTGTCATCAGTGAAGTACAAAAAACCTGCGGATGTACTAGCCCTGATTACACAAAAACTCCAATTATGCCTGGCGAAACTGGTGAGATTAAAGTCAGTTATGACACGAACCGAATAGGTCAGTTTACAAAATTTGTGACAGTATTCAGCAATGACCCTGAGAACAATTCAGTGCAGCTTAAAATATACGGCAACATAAAGGCTAAAGAAAGCCTGCCATCAGCACCAGCAAATCTTATTAGCAAATAGCAAATTTAAAAATTCGATATTTTTTTCTTCAATTGATAGTGGTCATTTTTTAAGGTGATATTCCAACATAACTTTGTAATATAATTAGTAACATAATTTATTAACAATTTAATTTCAAACTATTATGACACTACTCGAGAGAAGAAATCAGCTGAATCCACTTCAGAGAACAATGTGGAATGACATTTTTGACCGCGAACTGACTTGGCCTTCGCTGTTTAGAGATGGAGAGACGTTGCCTGCTGTCAACATTAGAGATGAAGAGAAACAGTATGACATTGAGTTTGCTGTCCCTGGCTACAAGAAAGATGACTTCAATGTCAGTGTAGAGCATGGGGTGCTAACGGTGAAGGCTGAAGTGAACAATGAGCATGAGGAAAATCATAACGGTTATTCCAGAAAGGAATTCAGTTACAAATCATTCGAACGTAACTTTACGCTTCCCGAACATGTTTTTGAAGAAAAGATAAACTGTAAATTTGAAAATGGGATACTGATGGTTCATGTACCTAAAAACAAAGTTGCAGTTGAATCGGAGAAGAAAAAAGTAATCAGTATAGCATAACAGCTATTTCATCAGACTAAAGTGAATGAGGCGGAATCGAAAGGTTCCGCTTTTTTATTTTAATTTCAGCAGTTCCAACATTCTTTGAAATTCAGCAGGAATTTCAGCTTTTAATTCAATCAATTCACCACTTATAGGATGTGGAATTTTCATTGCAACTGCATGCAACATCATGGTATTCATATTCCACTTCTCCAGAAAAAGTTTATTCTGTTTGTTGCAACCCCAGGGTCTGTCGCCAATTATAGGGTGTCGTAAATGGTCCAAATGTCTGCGAATTTGATGCATGCGTCCTGTACGTGGAAATGCTTCAATAAGTGAATATCGAGAGGTAGCATGTTTCCCAAAAGGGATTTCCAATTCTGTAAGGCCGATGCAGCGAAAAAAAGTTTCAGCTTCCTGCATTTTGCCCTTTTCATTGGCCAATGGGTAGTTTAGGTTTATTTCTGTAGGAAAAAATCCTCGCACTATGGCTAAATAACGTTTTTGAGCAGCTCCATTTTCCATCGATTCCTGAAGTTTTCGGGTAATTTCTGAACTTAAGCCAAAAAGCAACACCCCACTTGTTTTGCGGTCGAGCCGGTGTACCGGATACACATACTGTTCCAAAGCATCTCGAACCAGTTGCAATGCAAATTCTGATGCATCGGAAGCAATATTACTTCGGTGAACCAATAGCCCATTGGGCTTATTAATGGCTACAAAATATTCGTCTTTGAAAATAAAATCCATAGGGGGAAAGATTGGAATAATTTGAAAATTTGAAAATTTGAAAATTTGAAAATGTCTTGATACTTGCTACTTGATACATTTTGAAGTGAAGAGAAAAGAACTTTTTAATTTGAAAATTTGTCGATTTGATAATTTGAAAATGTCTTGATGCGCTTCGCGGAACTCCGTTTCTTGCTACTTGATACATTTTAAAGTGAAGAGAAAAGAACTTTTTAATTTGAAAATTTGTCGATTTGTCTCGTTCATCAAACGAGATGAAAATGTCTTGATACTTGCTACTTGATACCTGATACATTTAGAAACAAAGAGGAAAATTTATTCAATTAAAAGTCAAATTTCAATTGCACCCATTCTTCTGTCTCATCGTCTACATTTTTTTGTAGGTTGGAGGCCGAAAGTCCCAATAACCTGATATTTTCGTACAAACCACTGCTTTCTTTTAATAATTCCAGTGCCAATTCTAAAATATCTTCCTGCTCACTGATATAAAAATCTCTTGAACGGCTGCGGGTCATAACTTGAAAGTCGCCGCTTTTAATTTTTAAAGTGATAGTCCTGCCAAAATTATCAGCTTTTTTTAATCGGGCATAAAATCGGGGCACAAGCATTGTCAAAACATTTTCAATTTCATAAGTGTCCGAAATATTTTCATCCAGCGTTCGCTCAATACCCAGCGATTTTCTTTTACGATCATTTTTTACCGGACGATTGTCGATGCCGCGCACTATATCGTAATAAAAAAGCCCAACTTTTCCGAATCTTTTGGCGAGGGCGATTTTTGACCAGTTTTTCAGGTCTGCACCTTTAAAAATACCGTAATGGTGCATTTTATGAGCCGTTACCTTCCCTACTCCATAAAATTTTTCGATGGCGAGCTCTTCCAAAAACTTTTCGGCTTTTTCTGGATGAATGAGCGTTAGTCCGTTTGGTTTATTTAAATCGGATGCAACTTTTGCCAGAAATTTGCAATAAGAAATTCCTGCCGAGCAACTCAAAGCAGTTTCTTTAAGAATATCTTCCTTTATTTTTTTTGCCAATTCCATTGCGAGCGGTTCGCCCATTTTATTCTCACTTACGTCCAAAAAGGCCTCGTCTAAAGATAGTGGCTCTATCAGGTCGGTATACCTTAAAAAGATACTTTGAATTTGGTCGGATGCTTCTTTATAAGCCTGAAAACGTGGTTTTACAAAAATAAGCTGTGGACAAAGTTGTTTTGCTTTCCAGCCGGGCATTGCCGATTTTACTCCATAAACTCTGGCCTCATAACTTGCTGTAGTTGTAACACCCCTGTGTTCTCCACCTCCTACTGCAATTGGCTTTCCACGCAATTCGGGAAAATCGCGCTGTTCGACCGACGCAAAAAAAGCATCCATATCAATATGAATTATTTTGCGCTGAGTCTGTTTTGTGGACATTTTGAAAGGGAAGATTTTTTCCAATTAAAATTAGCAGTGCAGCTATAGTAGTTAGTACAAAAAGCAGGACAAATCCTGTCATGAATACATTAAAAATGCCAAATTTCTCAACATTCAAAAAAGGGTAAGGGTAGCCATTTCCAAAAGCCCCATATATTAACACCCAAATAAAATAAACTGTTGGAAATATTAGCCAGTAACCTATTTGTTTAAAAGAAAGATCGGTTTTGTTCACAAAAACAAGCCAAAATAGTAGAAATATCAAGGGATTTACCCAATGAAAAAGTTCTGACACAAACCATTGCATTCCTTGTGGATTCCAGCTATCCTGCAACATAACATGATATACTATACAAACAAAGCTTAGATAAGTAAGTAATGCTGTTTGAGTTGTATTTTTATTCCAAAATTCAGAGCCAACAAGCAATAACATCAGATAAGAAATAAGTAGCAGTATATTACTATTTATAGTAAAAAAGGTGCTCAATTTCAAAACTGCGTGAATGCCTGCATTTTCAGCAGAAAAGACTAAAAACAATTGCAATATCATCGCAGTAAAAGCTACTGACAGTGCAATAAAGATGTAGGGCTTTTTATAAGGCAAAAACTTTTCTGACATAAATATAAATTTCACGATTCAACTAAACTGATTTTC
Organism: Saprospira grandis DSM 2844; assembly: GCA_945888475.1. Classification (GTDB taxonomy): domain Bacteria; phylum Bacteroidota; class Bacteroidia; order Chitinophagales; family Saprospiraceae; genus Saprospira; species Saprospira grandis_C. The sequence goes on from CAMDAB010000053.1 coordinate 12,675, forward strand.
AAAACCTTATTGGTATCGTTTGATACTAAAAAATCTATTGAACTTCTATATCCAATTACCCAGATTATTTTTGAATCGGAAACAAGCAATGGAACCATACTTCGTTTATATTCCGGAATTTTTTCATCTTTAAAAAAGCTGCTAAGCTTCTTTAGTTTTCCCGACATTCCAAATGGACTGAAACTATCTCCATTTCTGTAATAACGCAAGAGCAATGGAAAATCAATTTTATCAGCATCAAAAAAAGCCAGATTCTTGTTTTTTGGATGACAGTCAAATTGCTCCTTAGTAATTATTTCAAAAATCAACTTTTGCCTGTCGTTGACTAATACCTCAGACTCCCCTTCGATGATGTTTATTTCAGTTTGAGCTATTTTATCAGCCTTATTGAAGACTGTGAGTTTTTTATAATTTCTGTTAATGAGATAAAATTCAGCATGATACAAAGCTGATTCAGGATTATGTGCTTGATCTAAAATCTGTTCAGCCTGATTTCTGTTAAAGCCATAAGGCTTAATCAGTTCGAAAAGTACCGTCAAAGAGGATGGAAAATCAAAAATTGCTTCAAGGTTTATTTTGAGTAACTCATCAGCACTCAGTTCTTCACTTATTTCAGTTTTAATCTTTTCAATTGCAAATTGCTGTAGTGCCTCTGTTTCTTTAAAGTTCCTAATGTTTCTTGCAAAATTATCCACAAAACCTTGATTGATAGCCTCGAGAACAGGAAGTACATGATGCCGGATCAAATTACGGCTGTATTTATCAGAGCTATTTGAACTGTCTTCTCGGAAATCTATCCCATTTTCTGAGGCAAAACCCATTATCTCTTTTTTGCTGGCAAACATCAGCGGTCTAATCAATTTGTTTTCAGCATTTTTAGGTAATATACCATGCAAACCGCTTATTCCACAACCATTGCTTAAATTAAACAAAACAGTTTCAATACTGTCATCTAAATGATGCGCGGTGGCAATCATGTCGAATTTTTCTTGCGTTAATAATGCTGTAAACCAGTCATACCTTAGCGCACGTGCCGCCTCCTGAATTGAAATTTTGTTCGATTTTGCAAAAGACTCAGTTTCAAATTTTTTAACAAATAAAGGGACTCCATGATCGGAGCAAATTTTCATTACAAATTGCTCATCTTCATCCGACTCAAAAGATCTGAGTTGAAAATTACAGTGTGCCGCGGCAAATTTAACGTTTGAACGAAGAAATAAATTTAAGAGAACTACAGAATCTACGCCTCCACTCAAAGCCAATAATACTTTTGTATCGGCAGAGAAAAGTTTTTCATCCGATACAAATTTTTCAAAACGTTTTTCAAAACTGTAGTTGTTCAAAGTAAATTTATTTAACTTTTTTTAGTCGGACAGGCTTTCTAAAATTAATAAAAATAAGTTCGTCTTTGGTAAGTTTTATTAATTGGTTGTCCTCTTTACCTGAGGCTGTATATAATTTTAATACTTTTATGGAATCAATGCTAACTATGCTCCAGGTTCCGATATCGGGTTTATGCGTTGCTGAGAGTCTTCGTTCGAAGGGGCCATCTGCTTTGAATGTAGCAGTTATATCTTTCCTGTCTTCAGGTACTGCTTTGCCTCCTACTTCTACTATTTTCCACTCACCAAAAATCAAAGAACTGTCACCAATTTCTTCTGATTTGAAAACTAGCTGTTTTTTAACTTCTTTTTTGGATACTTCTTTTGGTTGTGCTTCCTTTTTATCCGTTGTGGAATTTTTACAGGAAAAGAAAAAAAGACCTAAGAGGCAAAATAGAACAATATGCTTCATTTTTTATTTAATTTGCAGGATTATAAACTGTACCAAAGATAAGCACAATGCTCAAAATTATCAGTGATTTTTTTCTAAATACTCCAATTGTGGATGTTATAGCCGTTTTTTGCGGAATTATTTATGTGATTCTGGCAGCAAGAAACCATATTCTGTGTTGGATATTTGGTATTATCGGTTCATCTCTGACTATGTATTCCGTATTTTACAATTACAATTTATATTTAGAAACATTTTTAAACGGATTTTATGTAGCAGCTGCAATCTGGGGTTGGATCAAATGGAAAAAGCAGGAAACAAGTATTCAGAAGATAAAAAGCTATTCACTATTTAAACATTTGCCCATAATAGGCATTGCGCTCTGCTTTGTTTTGCTAACCGGTTATATTTTTGACAATTATACAGCTTCATCGGCCCCTTATCTCGATGCTTTTACAACCGTTTTTGCCATTATGACTACCTTTATGATTGGCATGAGAATTTTGGAAAACTGGCTATATTGGATTGTAATTGACTCAACATCAATCTATTTATACAGCAGTCGAGGAGCTTATTTTTACGTAATTCTATTCTGTGTTTACATTTTAGTTTCACTAATGGGATACCTAAAATGGCGCAAAGAATACAAAACAGCCGAATTATAAATCCTCAAAAGCCCAGGCAATAAAAGTACCATGATGACTTAAGCTTATATCAACAAAACTTGTATCAGTTGATAAAAAGGGAATGTCAGATTTCATAATTATCTCAGCCCTATCTTGATTCGGGTTTTGTATCCTAAAATCTTCAATAATCGCCAGCCTGACTGCTTCAGACTGATGATCAGCACAAATTTTCTGACCTGATTTAAATCCTTTGCTCTTGGGAAGAAAGGAAACTGTATGAATAAAATTTTCATCGAAAACAGTTTCTGAAAGCATTGTACCATAGTCGGTACTGACAAGTCCTGCTGTAGCGTCAACCGGAAAAGTTTCAAAACTTTTAGGATTATAAGCCCTTTTTGCTCCTAGCTTCATGGCAATTTTATAAGCTGATTCCTTCATAGACCAAATGCGCCAGAGCATCAGTTCGGGATTATCAGAACCGATAACTTTCTCAATTTCTCTGACACTACAAATTTTAGTTAGATAAGGCTCCGATAAAGACCGAACCTTATCCGGGAGATGATTTAAATCGACAATATCATTACCCAACATACTGTATACTTGTTAATAGCTTGGGCAGCCAATTGGTATAAAGCGGTAAGCAAGTCCTACCGTCATAAAAACATAAGAATCATTTGCTTTTGAATCGCCCCGCTGACGCCCGGCTCTACCTATACGTTCTCCAATTTCAACAGAACGATCGGCAAGTGCGGCAGCAACATCCCCATGATAACCTGCGATGGCATTTGGGTCGCCATAAACTCCTTTCACATCATCCAAATAATCTGTAAAGGCCAGTCTGCCGGATATTTCAACATTCCAGCTAAGGTTTTCATTCATATCTATTTTCACACCACCACCCAAAATTACTGCACCTGATACCAGACCATACTCTTCGCCCCTAGCCTGCCCTTCGGTTCCCATGTCACGAAGATTATACCTAGCGCCTTCGTAAACAGTTGTTGGATTAAAATGTAAAACTCCAAGGCCTGCCATCAGAAAAGGTGCGACGGGTTTATCTTCACGACGGTTGCTGTGAAAATCCTGAAAATTAAATTCCACTACTGCGGAGGCTTCGAAAATATTGGAGCTAAAGCTTAGATTTCTGGCTCTTTCAAATTCTCCAATAGCTTTTTTGTCGCTTCCTCCAACATTTGCGTAAGAGGCTGCAAGTTTAAAACAGATTCTTCCGTCAAAATTTTTTCTGGCCATAAAGCCAAGTGATGGTCCCAATCTTCTTAATGAAAATTTCGGATTCAAATCGCCGTAGTAAGATGAAAATCCGGCAAAGCCTCCTAATTCCCAACCCTCTTGAGCAAAAATACTGCTGAGTGGGATCATAAAAAATAAAAATAAAGAAGTTATCTTTTTAAAATTAATCATCGAACTGTATGAGTTATTAAATTGCACTTTTTAAAGTTTTTCTATTCTAAGAAACGTCTTTTTTTAAACTATGTTGTAAAGATCTCGCTTTATAAACTAATTCCTTGTATCATTACCCCAATGCAATTTTTCGCGAATCATATAAAGAAAATTCCTATCGTTTGGTCTTAAAATATTGACAGTAAAGGGACAACGACGAACTGCAAGCTGACAGGTAGATTTAATAGTATGATATCTTGAGTCGAGGGTACATAGAAAATTCTCGGCCCTACCTTCAATTTCAAAAGAAATAACGACATCATCTGATAAAACGATGGGTCTGACATTTAAATTGTGTGGCGCAACCGGAGTAATAATGAAATTACCTGAACGTGGAAAAATAATAGGCCCACCGCAACTGAGCGAATAACCGGTTGAACCGGTAGGAGTTGCTACTATGATACCATCGGCCCAATATGAATTTAGAAATTCGCCATTCACATAAGTATGAATGATAACCATGGATGAAGTATCTCTTTTAAGAATAGTAAAGTCATTCAAAGCAAAATTTGTTTCACCAAATATTCCATCTGAGCTGTCAAGAGATAACAGCGTTCTTGGATCCGGAATAAAATTATTTTGTTCAAAAGCAGCTACTACCTCCGAAACTCTGTTTTTCTCAAACATAGCAAGAAATCCAAGGCGACCCAAATTAATACCTAAAATCGGCACAGCAGTATCGCGTATGATAGTTACCGCCTCTAAAATGGTACCATCTCCGCCTAGAGTTATACAAAAATCGGGCGCCAAAACTTTGAAATCCTGATAAGATGAGTAAGTCTCGTATTCATTCACAATATCAATTCTACCATTAAAAGACTCGAGATACTCCTTAAAAATACAGATTTTAATTTGTTTTCTTTTGGCAAATTCTGCAAAAAGTTCAGCCACAATTTTTTCATGTTCGAGTTTTAAAAATCGGCTAAAGATGGCTATTTTCATTTTTCAGGGGTTAAATTAGGTCAAAAATTTGCTTTGACCGTTAAAAATACATCTTTTTGTAAGAGTCTGTTTATGGTATAATCAATTTGGATAAGAATGTTATAGTTGTAAAGTGCAAAATCGAGTCCAAGACCTGAGGATAACATATGTTTATTATTCAATTTGTTACCAACATAATAAAACCTGTCCCAAACATAGCCATAATCTGTATGAAACCTCGTATGAATTCTAAATGGTAATTCATAAAAAAAAGAGGAGCGCTCTTTTGCGCTGATTGGTATCGTGTAATCTAAAATTTTAAAATTTATATCAGACCGGAACAAGCAATAATGCTGCCCATTCACAACATAATACTGATACCCTCTTACAAATGAATCACCATAACCAAGTGCTTCCTGCTGATAAAATGGATCTTTATGACCGAATACCGAATATCTACCCTCCGATATTAAACCAATAGACCATCTCTTTGCAATTTTTTTATGGAGCGCAACTCTACTACCCAACCATAACTGGTTTATATCTCTGTCAAAACCCAAGCCTCTTTTTTGTATATTAAAGTAAAACAAGTAACCATTTAATGGATAAGTCCAAATATCTCTTTTGTCAATTTCATAATTGTAATTGAAAGTGAAAGAGCGTTGAGTTCTTCTATTCGAAAGAAAAAAATCGGGGTTTCTGATATAGATAGAGTCGCTAATGCCAAGCTTTTGATAATATAATTCAAAATAATGATTACTGTAAACTGATTTTCGATAACGCAGGGTTAGACCAGTTCTAAATCGACTAAACTGTCTTTCTTTTGATTCAAGATTTCTGTAAAACATCAATTTATTGTCAATAGAATTAAATATACTTTCTTTGTTATCCGAATAAAGTACATTTAAAGAAATGCCAAATCTTTGCTTTTTACCAATCGGAGGTAATTCATAATCAATTTCAAATTTTCTGGTAAAACCAAATTGCGCAATAAATGTAAACCTGTCATTGTAACCAGCTAGATTTCGCCAATAAATTGCTATCCCAGAATTTACTCTACTGATATCTCTATTGAAATCTTTCCACCACACATTAATATTTCTATCTGCCAATTCAAATATTGGAATTGGAAATACATACCAGGCTTCAACAACTTTCAGATGAATACAAACTGATTCTTCCTGCCATTCCAAAATTTTAAGCTCAGCTCTAGAAAAAAGTTTAGAGTTTAGAATATTTCTTTGATTTTCTTCTAGTTTAGGCATTAACTCAGCTAAAGAAATTGAATCTCCTTCTTTTATATTCAAATAACTTTTAACTGCTTGAATTTTTGTTTTTTTCAAACCTTCATAGGATATAGATTTTATAAATACCCTATTAACTTGCCCCAAAAGTAAATGATCTCCTGAGACAAAAAAGAAAAATAAAAAAAAGGCAGTTTGGCAAAAAGGTTTCACGTCTTGATTTATTATAAGATAAATCTTTCTTTTAGTTGATCATCTAATTCATCGGCATAAAAACTGAGTTCATTTATAGCAATTGCCACCTCTATATCGTCAAGTCCTAGTGCATCTCGGTTTGACAAAAGTAATACCCAGCCTTCACTAACAGCCAATTGCATATTTACAAATTTAGCATTAGTTTCGAGCAAAGTTTTATAAAATATTTCAATTTTCGAAGTTGGCACATCCATTGCACTCATAAGATATGAGCTTACATAGAAGTAGCCATTTGGAAAGCGATCATTATGTAATAAACCGACTGTAATCGATGCTGATCCTCTAATGAATTCCCATTGACCAGTACTTTCTCCCCTAGCAGTTTCTGGTTCTATTCCCATTTTAAGGATTCCTCTTTCTATGATGTCATGAAGGTTATTAGAATTCATGTAATAATTATTTAATATTTTGTTTATGAAATTATTTTACCTTAAGAAAATTTGAGGATCCATGCGCAACCACTTCGTTTTTTGAATTCAGTATGATGGATTTTAAATTGGCAGTACTTTTTCCTAATCTCACCAGCTCAGTACTGACAAAAAGTTTTTCACCAAGTTTGGCATTTTTTACAAAATCGACAGAAATGTTTAAGGCAAAAAAGGCATCTTCGTCAGCACTTTTAACAAAGAGCTGCATTCCCATTGCCTCGTCAAGAATAGCAGCTATTGCCCCTCCATGAATTGTTCCCATAGGATTTAGCATTTCTTCTCTCACTTCAAATTCCAATAAAACATCACCATTATCTTTTACATCAAATATTGTAGCATTCAACCAGGCTCCGAATCCTGTAATGTGACCCGCACTCGTTTTACCAATATTTTCTTTTAGAAAAGCTATTACAGACTCTTTCATGATTTTATTTGTTTACTGAATTGTAAAAATAACAAATCTGTTGAATTTTTATATCATAACAATCACTAAGATTAAATCTTAAAGATCCTTACTGAGATATAATTTAATTCTGCTATTTTGATATATCTCTTTATAATCTTTTTTTAGAATCTCTAGCTCTTTGTCGTTTGCTTTATAATCCTCGTAATCCAACAAAACAGCATCAAAAATTTTAGTTTCGAATGCTAAATAATTTTTACTTTCTTTAAATGGCATATAAGTTTCATATGGCCTTTTATTAGTTAAAAAATAATAATCTAATAAAGGCTTGTCATACCTTGAAAAAGTATAGCAATCTATGTTACCTGATTTTTTATTCAGAATAATTTGTGCAATTTTTTTTGATTCTCTGTCAAGAGATAAACTCCAATTCATGAAGTAATGGTATTGTGATATATATAAATTAAATAATGTCGCCATCACAAAAGTCGTTATTTTGAAATTTCTACTAAATTTTATGCCTTCTAATACAATCACAAAATGTAGCCAAAAAAAAACAGGCATCCAAAACCATATTCTATATGGTGACTCTATTCCGCTAACTAAAAAAATTAAAAAGGGCCAAAGCCAATATAGTTGAAGTAGGTATATATTTTTCTGCTTTGGAAGTTTGAATATGCTTATATTTATAACTAAGAGTAAAAAAGCAAATCCGAAAAGCAGAAAGAAAAGATTCCATTTGAATCCTAATAATAGCCAATCGGATAGTCGGTGAAGATACATTAAAAAAATTCCTGTTTCTATATTATACTCAGATGCAGACCCTAATATTCCAAGACCACCAGCTAATATCATAGGAATAAATAATAAAATCGAAATTAAAAGCGATATCAGATTTGCTTTAAAAAAATCATATATAAGCTTCTTTGATTCATAATTTAACAAAGCAAATACAATCAAATTTACAAACCAAAAATAAACAAAGGAAGGATTAGCATAAATGCCAAAAATGGATGATAAAGCAAAAATTCTTAATAGAAAATTATTCGAAGGATTATTATTACTGATTTTTAAAATTGAAAATGAACTCAATAATATAAAAAGTAACATTGGAGCATAGCCTCTTCCAAGAACCGAAAAAAAATAAAAAGGTATAGAAACAGATAAAATTGCAGTCGCAATGATTGAGACTTTCTTTCCAAAAACTTTGTTTGTCAAAACAAATAGGGTCAGAAGCGATAAAAATGAAAAAATTAACGCAGGTAATCTTACTGCAAGTTTAGCATCAAAGTCTAACTTCCATAAAAGTGCAGAAATAAGCGAATAAAGTTGATGATTATTATTGGGACTTAAGGCAGAAACCAGAAAACCTTTTGAGCTAAAGTGGACAAAGGTCCATGCCTCGTCGTATTGCAGTTCAGTATTTAATACTGTAAACAGTGCTCTGGAAATAAATAAAACAAAAACAAAAGACAATATGGCAATTTCTGTTTTATTAAGTGCCCTAAAGATTGAATTAATTGCATTTAGGGATAAGGCAGTATCTTTTTTGAAAATATGTATTATGCTCAATCTTCTTTTGAAAAGAAAAATTGAAAATAAAACTACTAATAAATTTAAAATAAATAAAATATATCTTAGTAAAATAAATCGCTGTGGACTTAAGATTTTGATTTTAAAGTATTGTTCCCAATCTTTTTTATCAGCAATTTTTAAAAGGTAATCCACCCAGCTTTCATAATCATACAAATAAACCTGAGCTGTCAAAATAAACATTGACAGTATTGGAATACTGAATATAAAGATTGAAGTTAATCTTTTATAATATGCTGACATTTTGGAAATTAGTTTCTATCAGCTGATTCGACTGAATGACTGATTGGATTGAATATTTTGTAGAAACTTATTTAAGGGCAGATTTTCTGGTTTCTCTAGGTTTGGATCCGTTTCTATTATGTTCATCGCAACATCCCTTGCAGCATTCAAAATATTGGCATCTTTAACAATATCGGCAAGTTTAAGACCGATGATACCTGACTGCTGAGTTCCTTCGATATTTCCCGGTCCTCTAAGCTTCAAATCTGCCTCAGAGATTCTAAAACCATCGGTAGTTTCACACATTGTTTTCATTCTGAATTTGCTTTCTTCCGAAAGTTTAAAACCAGTCATTAGTATACAAAAAGCTTCACCACCTCCACGTCCTACTCTGCCCCGCAACTGATGTAACTGGGCAAGTCCAAATCTATCGGCATTTTCAATTAGCATCAGTGTTGCATTAGGTACATTTACACCAACTTCAATAACTGTTGTCGCAATCATTATCTGTGTTTCACCTTTTATGAAACGCTGCATCTCGAACTCTTTATCTGCAGGTTTTTGCTTGCCATGGACTACACTAATTTGATACCTTGGTTTGGGGAATTCAACTGATAACATGTCATGTCCTTGCATCAAATCTTTTATATCAGCCATTGTTTCACTTTCTGACTCTTCAATTAACGGATAGACGATATATATTTGATGACCTTTGGCAATTTCCTCTTTCATCCTTCCAAAGACCCACAATCGCTGAGTTTCATACTTGTGATAAGTTGTTATTGGTATTCTGCCTGGAGGCATTTCATCAATTACAGAAACATCTAAATCTCCATAAACTGTCATTGCAAGTGTACGAGGGATTGGTGTTGCTGTCATGACAAGGATATGCGGAGGATTCGAATCAGTTTTTTTCCACATTTTAGCTCTTTGCATTACACCAAAACGATGCTGTTCATCTATAATTGTCAAACCAAGACTTTTAAAAACAACAGAATCTTCAATCAAAGCATGTGTCCCAACCAATAAATGAATTTCTCCTGATTCAAGTCTTTTGAGAATCTCCTTCCTTTTTGAACCCTTTACAGTACCTGTCAATAGTTCGATATTGATACCGAGACCTGATATCATATCAGAAATGGATTTGAAATGCTGTTGAGCCAAAATCTCAGTAGGAGCCATCAATGAAGCCTGAAATCCATTATCAAGCGCAATCAACATAATCATCAACGCTACAACAGTTTTACCAGAACCAACATCTCCCTGTAATAATCTATTCATCTGCTCGCCACAACCAAGATCTTTTCTAATTTCTTTAATAACCCTTTTTTGTGCTTCAGTAAGCGGGAATTTTAAATTATTTTGATAGAAATTATTAAAATTATCCCCAATTTTCTGAAAAAAATAGCCTCTATTTGTTGTTTTACGCAATTTCTTAGTTCTTAACAATCTAAGTTGTAAAAAAAATAGTTCTTCGAATTTAAGCCGGTTTCTTGAAATTTTAAGTTGCTCTTGATTTTGAGGAAAGTGTATAAAATTTATTGATTCTTTTCTGCTTAAAAACTTGAACTGTTCTCTGATACTTTGTGGTAGATTTTCTTCGATATGATAAGGGATTTCATCTATTTTCTGTAATAATGATTTTATAATCCTTCCTATATCTTTTGATTTTATTTTTTTTGAATTTAGTTTTTCTGTAGTTGAATAAACTGGTTCAAGCATCGATTGAGCCTCTGTATTGGCATTTGAAACCAATTCAATATCAGGATGAATCATACTAACACGGCCATTAAAGAGCGAAGTTTTGCCAAATATTATATATTCTACACCGGTTTGCAGATTAGAAACCCAACTCAGTCCTTTAAACCAAACCAATTCCATAACTCCGCTTTCGTCTCTGAATGTACCAACAAGTCTTCTTTTGGGACCACTTCCCTGCTCATCTATTTTTCTTAAGATACCTTTTATCTGAACGTAATCACTTTGATCGTTCAACTCAGATATTTTATGAAATTTGGTTCTATCGATGTATCGATAAGGAAAATAATTCAGCAAATGTCCATATGTGAATATAGACAGTTCTTTCTTCAGAAGATCTGCTTTTACTGGGCCAACACCCTTAAGATATTCGATTGAGGTTTCGAGCATTGCTCAAATAATATATGTTTAAGAGAATACACAGCGAAGATAGACATATTGGTTTACAAATGCAAGTATTTGTAGTCATTTGCCGTACAATTGCAATAATTTGTTTCAATTATATAATAATAAAAAAAGCCCGACTCGTTAGAATCGGGCTTTAAGATTAGGTTGGCGGTGACCTACTCTCCCACTTACGTAGTACCATCGGCGCTGAGGGGCTTAACTGCTCTGTTCGGAATGGGAAAAGGTGTATCCCCCTCGCTATGACCACCA
>CAMDAB010000054.1 GCA_945888475.1 Saprospira grandis DSM 2844
TCCAGGGTTCTGATAATCGGAATACTGCCACAAGCTGCTGCCTCGTAAAGCAAACTTACCGCGTTTTCTTTAGCCAATCTAAGCAGGGTTTCTAAATGCAGTGCCAACATTTTTTTATTGGCAGTCACCACATTTTTTCCGTTTTTGAGTGCTGTACTGACAATTTTGAAAGCTTCTTCAGCATCGTCAATCAGTTCAACCACCACGTTGATATCGTTGTTTTCGAGAATATCATCTTTATCGAATGAAAAAAACTCTTGTCCAATAGGGCGTAGTTTTTCGCGGTTTTTAACTACTATTTTTTCAATCCTTGTTTTGAAACCAGTACTATGCTGCAAAGTATGATAAAGACCCTGACCTACACAGCCAAAGCCGAATAATCCAATTTTTAATGTTTTCATTTTCTTTATTAATCTGTATTTAAAAAGGCTCTGATAATTTTATTGATTTTGATGGTTTCTGTCAGAAAGCCATCGTGGCCATAAGCCGAGTCAATAACGCTGAGCAGCGCATCGGGCAGATGCTTTGCAAGAAAATGCAGCTCCGAAACCGGAAATAGGATATCGGAAGAAATGCCAATAACCAGCGTTTTTACAGCTATTTTTTGCAAAACCTGCTCCAATTCACCTCTGCCCCTGCCCAGATTGTGACTATCCATTGCCCGGCTAAGTATGAGGTATGATTGTGCATCGAAGCGCTTTTTCAGTTTTTCGGCCTGATAACGCTGATAGGCTGCTGCTCCGAAATCAGCGGTTTTTTCATAATCCTCCACTTTTTCGGTGCGGCTGTACATTTCATAATTTCGATAACTCAGCATGGCTATGGCACGCGCAGCGCTGATTCCATCTTCGGGCGAAGCCTCTATACAAAGCCGCTGTGCTTCATTGAATGCAATTCCCCAAGCCGAATGGCGGGCATTGGTCGCCAACAGTACAAGGTTTTTTATCCTCTCTTTCTGACTATAGGCTATCTCCAATGCAATTTGACCGCCCTGCGATCCACCAATCAGCATGAAGATCGACTCAATGCCCAAATGCTGCATCAGCAAAATATGTGTCCTGGAAATATCTCTGGTACTGATGAGCGCTAATTCCGGGTTCCTGTTCTCGAAAGATGTTCCGTAACAGGAACCCAGATTATTGGCACAAACGATAAAATACTTTTCGGGATCCAAAGTTTTGTCTTTTCCGAAAATACCTGCCCACCAGTCCGATACATCCGAGTTTGCCGTAAGTGCATGGCAAACCCAGATGACAGGCGTTTCTTTACTGTAAGTTCCGAAACTGTGAAAGGCAATTTCCAGGTTTTGTAACTTTTTTCCGCTCTCCAGTTCAAAATCCCCTGCTACTTTGAAAAATTTTGTCATAATGAAGCAACATTAAGCGCTTGAACTACATCGGCATAAATGTCATCAAAATGTTCAATGCCAACCGATAGTCTTATTTGACCAGGTTTTACACCGGCAAGCAGTTGTTCCTCTGGGCTCAATTGCTCATGTGTAGTGCTGGCCGGGTGAATAGCCAAAGATTTTGAGTCACCTACATTGGCAAGGTGGCTGATGAGTTTTATTGCATTAATAAATTTGATGGCAGCTTCGCGACCTCCTTTGATTTCAAAATTCAATACACCGCCAAATCCGTTTCTGAAATACTTTTGCGCCAAAGCATAATATGGATTTGAGGCAAGTCCGGGATAATTTACCTTTTCGACCAAGGGATGTTTTTCTAATTCAAATGCTAGTTTTGCAGTATTGTAGGCAATGCGATCCAATCTCAGAGAAAGTGTTTCAACGCCCTGAATCAGTAAAAATGAATTAAAAGGACTTTGCGATGTGCCATAATCGCGCAAACCTTCTACTCTGGCGCGGATTATAAAAGCGATATTGGGCAAGCCCAGCGGATTGCCTTCGCCAAAAATATCCCAGAATTTCAGGCCATGGTAGCCCTCGCTCGGCTCGCTGAACTGAGTAAATTTGCCATTGCCCCAGTTGTAATTTCCGCCATCGATAATCACCCCACCGATGCTGGTCCCATGTCCGCCAATCCATTTGGTAGCCGAGGCAACTACAATGTTCGCTCCATGTTCGATTGGTCTGAAAAAATAACCAGCTCCACCAAAGGTATTGTCGACAATAAGCGGAATATCATGTTTTTTTGCCAAAGCTGCAATCGCTTCGAAATCGGGAATATTCAGTTGCGGATTACCAATTGTTTCAAGGTAAATAGCTTTGGTACTGCTGTCGATCAGGATTTCGAACGCCTCGGGTGAATCGCCTTTAGCAAAACGAGCCTCAATACCTAGTCTTTTGAACTGCACTTTGAACTGATTATAAGTGCCACCGTAAACATAGGATGTCGACACAAAATTATCTCCGCTCGAAAGTATATTAGTCAGCGCTAAAAACTGTGCGGCTTGTCCCGATGATGTAGCCAATGCTGCTACACCGCCCTCTAGTGCTGCGATGCGCTTTTCAAATACATCGGTTGTAGGATTCATTAGTCGGGTGTAGATGTTACCAAACTGTTTAAGTCCGAATAGGTTGGCAGCATGTTCCGCATCGTCAAATACATAGGAACTAGTCTGATAGATAGGTACTGCTCTTGATTTGGTTACCGGATCAACTTCTTGGCCGGCATGCAGCTGTAGTGTTTCAAATTTGTAATTGCTCATGATTTAAAAAATTAAAGGTGAATAATAGGCATAAAAAAAAGCCTTGCGGGTTAGGCAAGGCTTTTGAAAATTTATTGATATGTCTCTTAACTCAGATCATAACAAAAATGACAAATGCGCTGCCGGTTGTATTTTCATACAACAAGTACAACACATCATCATATTGTTAAAATTGGCAGTCATTATTTTGTTCTGTTTTTAATTCGGCTACAAACCTAAGACAGTTTTTTATTTTGTCAAATTTTAAGTGAGATTTTTTTGTGTTAATTTTTTGTAAACTCAATAGCTCGTTATAGCATTTGAAAAGTAAGAAGGCTGTCACCGATTCAGTGACAGCCTTTCACGAGTATTAGCAATATTATTTGAGTAATGTCACCACGCCCCTGATAGTTTTTGGCTCCGGATCGGCAGGGAATTTATATTCAAAAATGTAGATATAAACATCTCTTGGTTGTTCCTGGCCATTTCTTTTTCCGTCCCAGGCCTGGCCACTGCTGCTTTCATGAACCAATTGTCCCCATCGGCTGTAAATCTCAAAACGGCTGACATCGGCACCCACAAGTCCAACAGGACCAAAATTGTCATTCAATCCGTCATTGTTCGGAGAAAATGCTGAAGGTAATCCAAGGAATCCAACAGGATTTACGCAAAGGATAATTGAGTCGCTGCTGATACAACCACCAGCACCATCGGCCCTAACAATATAGACTGTTGAGCCCTCTTCGACACCCAATACAGTAACATTAGAACTATCGGTACTGCTAAGTCCTGTTGAAGGTGACCAGCTGTAATTCACGCCAATTTGATTTGCACCGGCACTCAGAATAATGGATTCACCTAATAAAATACAGGTAGAATCCTGACCTGTCTGTCCAATGAAAGCATTGAGCTGAGGCAAGGCAGAAATGTCGGAAATGGTAAAACTGACAGCATTTGAATCCAAACAGCCTGTTGACAATTCAATCAGGGTCGCCTGATAGTTGCCTAAAGCAATTGCTTCAAAAATAATTTGCCCGGATGCTGTTATGGTGTCTACCAAGCCATTGCCTAAATCAATAGCAAAGGGCAGATTTCCACCAAAGACTGAATCGACCTGAACGCCAGAATTTGAACCAACGCAGAAACTATTATCGATTGAACTTACCAATGCTCCGGGAACGTTACAGATAACATTGCTGCTGGTACAGCTTTGAGCTCCGGCAGGGCCAGTAGGACAAGGACCTGAGCTTGTAACAGCTCTCACCAGAATATTTTGTACAGTGTTTTGAGCCAGACCCGAAATTGTTACAGAGGTATTGCTGCCAACAGTTATCCATGTTGTTCCGCCATTGATACTATACTCGTATGAACTTGCACCAGCAACACTGTTCCAGTTAAATGTAACAGAAGAAGTGGTAGGCGTGCCGCAGCTAACAACAGGTGCAGCAAGGGTATTTTGTACAGTCACAACTGCTGAGTCGACCATCGTACAACCGCCTTCGCTCACAGAAACAGTATAAGTTGTAGTATTCAATGGAGATACTGTAACATTTTGTGTATTGGTAGCCGAAATCTGTGCGTTGGGCGACCATGCATAAGTAGGTAAGAAAGTCAGCTGCGGTGTAAATCTCCAACCATCGTTGATGGCAGTAAAGACGGCTGCATTTCTGCCCGTAGGCGTATATCCAACTGTACCGCCGCCGTTTTCAATACCCTGAGTTACAGGATTTGAAAATGGGTGGTTTTGAATATCTGTAGAGAATATTTCAATGATATTGGTTGTCTCATGCAGTACAATCTGGCCATCAACACCGGCTGCAGTACCTCCAAAATAGCAAACCTGATCGTAATCGATCACAAATCTTCTGTTTGGAGCAGTTCCTGTGGTGAAATATCTTACGTTACCACAGTTGTCTGGATTGAGGTCACTCCATGCAAGTGCAATAAGGTTATTGGCTCCAAAAGGGGCACTGGTAGGTAAGTTTTCACCTGTACAGCAACCCGAATTCCCTGTTCCCAAGTCAAAAGTAATAAAGCCATTAGAACTGACTTCTAACTGAGTGTATGGAGTACAGAAAAATTCAAAACTGAAACCAATCGGAATTGCATCGCTCAGGCAGTCGTCGTTGCTAAAACAGCTTGCACTGAATGGCACCGGCAATGCGGAGCCAAAGTATGGAGCATAAGCAATGTTGTTCACATTATAGGTTGGACCGCAGGCGCTTTGACCAGGTGATGCGCTTAGGTTGGTTGGAGTACCTGAACAAATAACTGGACTCGCCGGAGTTACATCAGCCGACCAGTTGCCGAATAGAAGTGTAACTGTATCCCTTCCCGAACAGGCGCCGTAATTGTAATTTAAATAGTACTGAACTACTCCACCTGGAGAGCCTGCAATTTGTCCGACAGGATTTGAAATGCTGGTCGAAGACAGTGCATTGACAAAAGAAGGTGGATTCGAAGTCCATGTGTAAACTCCTAAAGTACTGTCAATACCCGGACCACTTGCATTTGAGCTAAACTGTACAGTGTTTGGCAAACCGTTTTGGCAGAGTGAAAAATCGGAAGCGGCTGCTTGAACAGAGAGCGGCGAAGCAACAAAATAAACTGTGACCGTATCGCTTGAGGTACAACTCAATCCGGAAAGAGAATCGGGTGCAGACTGAAAACTGACTGCAAATACGGCAGAGTCGCCTGCTACTGTTGTTGCAGGAACTGTCACAATAGGATTTTGATTCGTTGGCCCTGCTAAGTTACAAACCGGCCCCGATACCTGCGACCATTGGAAGGCGCCCCCCGCCAGCGCAGTTGTATTCCCAAAAAGCTGAATATCCTGCGATATAGCTGCGCAGAGCGAAGTGTCGCTAATAGCCCCATCAACGCCAATTACATTTATGTTAATTATCAAATCCTGGACACAACCGCTGTTCAGGATACTAAAAATTGCCTGATTTTGCCCTATATTATCGGGCGTAGCATTTATAAAGACTACAAAATTAGCTGTATCGAAACGTCCGGGTATTGGATAAATTGGACCAAAAACAGTTACGTTACCTGGACCAAAAACGTCCCCAAGATTTGTAGCCGGAAGATAAATTCCAAGTGAATCTGTTATAGTGTCAGCTGCAACATCGATGGTAAAACCAACCTGATCGCCAGAACAAACAGCAAAGTCAACAGAGTATTCGGTAGTATCCAATAGCACCGCATCGTTGAAACCTGCAGGTGCTTCAGCAAAATGTACAGATGTCTCACAATCGCAGGCATAGTCGCCACTTCCAACATTGGGCGTTGCAAAAATGTTTGTTGGTTGATTGGAAAAGTTAGTGATAAGCAGGATGTAAACCTGGCCTGCCTGAACATTTGCTACATTCACTGGTTCAACAGCGAAACCAGAGTAGGAACAGGCAGCTACAGCTCCGCTGGCGCCACCATTACCTAGGTTTCCGCATTGATTGATAGCTGCTGCGATATTTGGAAATGGCCCGTAAAGTATGAAGTCAATATCTAAACCCGCGGTATTATCCAAGGTAAAATCGATGCTTCCGTTTCTTGAAATAGTCAAGTAAAACCATGCAGGATTTGGTTGGGTAAAAAGACAATCGTAGTTGTTACCAATAGGTGCAGTTGGATTGTTCACCCCGGCTGGGTAGGGGTCGAGTCCATTTGAGCAAAATGGACTGGGCGTATTGCAGTTTGTGTTTTGGGCATATAATGTTGAATTGCCTAAAAACAAAAGTAGCAATATCACAGAAAGTATTAATTGATTTTTCATGATGCTGTATGTTTAGGCTTTAATTATTTAGATTGGTAAAGTTGCAGGTGTTTTTCTCTGCTTGCTATCTGCCCTTTAATGTATTTAAGCGACAATTGCATTTTAACGTACATGTTATCTTCTTTAGAAATGCCCTCAGCATCCATTTTAGCTATTTTCTGCTCAATTTTTGTTTGCTGGCTGTTAAGTTGTTTCAACTCCGCTTGAATTTCTTTGGCAGATTTTTTACTAGCCTCGCCTGAATTTTCATTAAGCTTTGGATGGAGATTTAGCTTGTACTCGGGTTTTAACTTTTGGGCAAAATCTGTATTTTGCACCTGTGCTTTTGCGACTGAAAAAACAGCCAAACAAAGCACTGCAGCAAAGAAAAATGTTTTCATAATTAAGATTTTATTAGAACGTTTTAAGGTTTACATTGAATCAACATACAAAGTTAATAGAATGTATAATTTATTCTAATTTAAATTGCAAAAAAGTAATTTTGGGAAAATTTGATTTTGTTATTTCTCATTAAATTTAAAGACTGTGCGGTTTTTTTTGGCATTATTAAATTAGTTTTATAATTTCCCCCTTATATTGATGATTATCATATTTTATCTCTTTTGTTTTATTCGATTACATAAGTTATGGACTATCTACGCGGCATTTTAGGCTTGGTTTTTTTATTGGGTTTCTTGTACCTTTTAAGCAACAACAGAAGAGCTATCGATTGGAAATTAGTTGCTGTTGCACTAACAATGCAATTTTTGCTCGGCTTGGCTATTCTTAAGGTACCCTCCGTGAGGTATGTGTTTGATAAAATTTCAAGTGTATTTCTTTATGTGATCGATTTTACCGAGCAGGGCAGCAAGCAGGTTTTTGGTGGATTGTTGAACAATGATTCGGTAGGATATGTGTTTGCGGTGAATGTATTGCCGACAATTATTTTCTTTTCGGCTTTGTCGGCCTTGCTTTATTACTTGGGTATTTTGCAGCGCATAGTTTATGGACTTGCATGGGTAATGAACAAATTCATGCGATTATCCGGCGCCGAAAGTATGTCGGCAGCTGCCAATATCTTCGTTGGACAAACAGAGGCACCTCTTTTGGTAAAGCCTTTTTTGAATGATATGTCGAAATCTGAACTTTTGTGCCTTATGGTTGGAGGTATGGCAACAATTGCCGGCGGTGTTATGGCAGCTTATGTAGGCTTTTTGGGCGGCAGCGATCCGGTTGCCCGCCAGGAATTTGCCACACATTTGCTTACTGCCTCCATCATGTCGGCTCCTGCAGCTATTATGTCTGCTAAAATACTTTATCCTGAGACAAGCGAAAATGTCAGAAGGGAAATTGTAATACCAAAAGAACAGTTGGGCGACAACCTGCTCGATGCTATTGCCATTGGAACTTCCGATGGTTTGAAACTAGCTGTAAATGTAGGTGCCATGCTAATTGTTTTCACAGCACTGATGGCAATGCTCAATGCAATAGTGGGCGGTATATTTGGCGAAATGATCGGATGGGCATCATCTGGTAATTTTGCATTTTATGGTTACAACGAGCTTCCTTCCGAAACCTTCCTGAGTTGGAATTCAGAAGCCAAGCAATGGATGTTGAACCACAAAACAGATAAAGCATTTGAAGTAAAAGCTTTCGAAATTCAGCATCTTTCACTCAATATGTATATTCAGAAAATTACTGAAGGGCGTTTTTCAGGTTTTAATATCGAATATCTCATAGGTCTGATTATGTCACCTGTGGCCTGGATGTTGGGTACTCCATCCAATGACATTCTGATCGTGGGCCAACTGCTGGGTAAAAAAACAGTGTTGAATGAGTTTGTAGCTTACGCCGATATTCCAAATCTTAAAAATTCCATCAGCGAAAAGTCCAAAATTATAGCAACTTATGCACTCTGTGGCTTTGCAAACTTTGCATCTATCGGTATTCAAATTGGCGGAATAGGTGCATTGGCGCCAAGCAGAAGAAAAGAGCTTTCCGAATTTGGCATTTTAGCGCTGGTTGGCGGTACGGTTGCCTGCTTCCTAACGGCAGTCATTGCTGGTATGCTTGTCTGATTTAATTTAGTTCAAACTTAAATTTAACGTATTATAAACCGGATTGTATTAAAATCTGTATCTTTGTTGCATAGACAGATTCTTTAATAACCTTATGATAACAGATAAAACAAAACTGCTCGAACGTGTAGAACAGGCACTCTCCGGCATCAGACCACATCTTGCTGCCGATGGCGGAAACATTGAAGTGGTAGATATTACCGACGAAATGTGTGTATTGGTGAAATGGATAGGCACCTGCGAAACCTGCTCAATGAGTGCTATGACCATGAAAGCTGGCATCGAATTTACCATCAAGTCAGCCATTCCAGAAATCTTGTCTGTAATGGCGGTAAACGGCGATAAATAATTATGTTTTGGCCGAGAAATATTGCAATTTCCTACCTTTTTTCTTTGTTGATAATATCCTGCGCTTCCGATAAATCGGCCTATGTTGATGTGCCTACCGATCATGGCGAAGAGTTAAAAAACAGCAAATCTGTCGATGAAATTACAGTGCCAATGGCAGGTAATTATGGCAATATTATTTTTGCTATCGACAGTAATAAGATTTCAGCACTCTATTCGGATAAAGGGCAAAATTGCTATTTTATCGAATCGGAGTTTACAAAATTTAGTGCTGAAAACGATTTGAAATGGAGACAGGTCGGAACCAATCAAAAAGGAGCGGGAAAATTAACAGTTGAAAAAGATGCATTATGGATCCAATTTTCCGGTAGTCCCATCGGCTGTGCGCCCGAACTTTTTAAATCCAGCCAAAAATTTCCCATTACGAAAATAAATAACTGGCGAAAAATCTGCGCGGTCAATAAAGATTTAGTAGAAATTTCATCGGAACCCTTAGAGGCTATGAAAATAGGCCAATCTTTCAAAAAGGGTGATATCATTTGCATCCTCGAGCAGAAAAAAGAATGGCTAAGAGTGGAAAAAATTGCAAAAAGTCCTCAGGTTGGGTGGATTAGAGCATCGGAACTTGATAACTGAATAAAAAAAGGCACCCTGATTTGAGTGCCATGCTTTTCTGAGTTATTTTTTTGCCTTTTTTGCTTTTGGCTTCTTAACCTTACCGCCCTGTTCTTCCACTATGGCAATTACCTGTTCAACAGTAAGTGCGGCGACTTCTTCGACAGTAATTTTCTTACCGTTGGTATCAGATAATTTGTATGCTTTTTTACCCGAACGGACAAAGGGACCCCAGCGGCCGGCTTCGATAAACAAATCATAATCGGACCATTCTTTGAGGTACTTCTGTGCTTCTTTCTCTATTTTTTGCTCAATGAGCTGAATTGCCTGCGATTCGCTGATTGTTTCCAACTGAAAACCCGAACCCTTGGTTATGGATACAAATAGTTTGTCCCATTTTACAAAAGGGCCAAAACGCCCGTTACCCTTTGTAATTGGCAAAGTGCGGAAATATCCTACGGGTGCGTCTTCAACAAGTTTAGCATCAATCATTTCGATGGCATCTTCGAAACTAATGCTGTTGGCATCTGCATTTTTAGGCAAAGAGATAAATTTTTCATCAAATTTAATGTAAGGGCCATAGCGTCCCTCGCTCACACTTACTTCATGCCCTTTGTGCGTACCCAGCGTTTTGGGAAACTTGAAAAGGTCAAGCACATCGTCCATCGTAATTGTGTCGATGGATTGCTCTTTGTGCAGATTTGCATAGGCAGGTTTTGTGTTTTCCTCAATTTCCTCGGGACTGCCAATTTGGGCAACTGGACCATAACGGCCAATTCTTACCAAAACAGTAAGCCCCGAAACAGGGTGCTTGCCCAAAATCCGCTCTCCGGTTACCCTTTCGGCCTCCTCAAGTGTATTGAGCAAGGTTTCGTGAAAAGGCTTGTAAACATCGTCGAGCATTTTAGTTGAATTAAGCTTGCCTTCGGCAATTTTATCCAGACTGTCTTCAATCTCTGCAGTGAAACTGTAGTCCATAATTTCATCGAAATAACGGACAAGAAAATCACTCACTTGTTTTCCTAGATCGCTTGCAAAGAGCTTATTTTTATCAGCGCCATAGATTTCGGTTTTGTTTTCCTGGCTGATATGTGCTTCTTTTTTTGGAGAAGCTGCATGTAATTTCAGAACTTTATAGGCCCGTTCATTACCATCTCGACTGGCTTTGGTGATATAACCTCGCGTTGGGTCCATGATTTTTTCAATGGTAGGCGCATAGGTTGATGGTCGTCCAATGCCTAATTCTTCCAGTTTCTTCACCAAACCTGCCTCTGTATAGCGGTAGGGTGGGCGGGTATATCGCTCAATTGCATCCATTTCTTTCAGGTCGAGTTCCTGACCTTTTTTCATGGGCGGCAAAATTGCATCTTCCGAATCCTCGTCTTCGTCCTCGTCTTTCGATTCCAGATAAACTTTCAGAAAGCCTTCAAATTTAAGTACTTCGCCTACAGCTACGAGCATTGCATCGTTCACTGTTGAAATCTTTATATCTACGGTAGTTTTCTCAAGTTGGGCATCAGCCATTTGCGAGGCAATAGTTCTTTTCCAGATCAGTTCATAAAGCCTTTGCTCGTCACGGTCGCCACTTACATTTTGTTTCTCCATGTAGGTGGGCCTTATAGCTTCGTGCGCCTCCTGAGCGCCTTTTTTACTGCTGTAAGTACGGTATTTGTGATATTGCTGACCATAATTTGTCACAATGGCATTTTCAATATTCTTCAAAGCTTCTCCGCTCAAGCTGGTCGAGTCGGTACGCATGTAGGTGATATGTCCAGCCTCATAAAGTGACTGTGCAACACGCATGGTTTTAGATACCGGGAAATAAAGCTTTCGGCTGGCTTCCTGCTGCAGTGTTGATGTAGTAAAAGGTGGAGCCGGACTACGTTTAGTGGGTTTTACACTAATATCAACAATTTTATAAATTGCCTTTAGGCATTTTTGAAGAAAGGACATTGCATCGCCTTCCTTTTCAAACTTTAATTCCTCGCTGCGCTGATTTTGTTCGTATAATTTTGCACTAACAAGGGTAGATTTGTCACCATTTGGAACATTGAATCGGGCACTTACCCTGAAAAACGGCCTACTGACAAATTCTTCTATCTCACGTTCTTTTTCAGCTACCAAGCGAACAGCAACCGATTGTACACGTCCGGCAGAGAGACCGCCTTTAACTTTTTTCCATAATAATTCCGACAACTCAAAACCTACCAAGCGGTCGAGTACCCTGCGCGACTGTTGAGCATTTACCAGATCAAGATCAATCAGTCTTGGATTTTGAACTGCTTTTTGAAGTGCAGGTTTGGTAATTTCGTGAAAAACGATGCGTTTGGTTGTTTTTACATTCAAATTAAGTACATCCGCCAGGTGCCAAGAAATGGCCTCCCCCTCGCGGTCTTCATCCGTTGCGAGCCAAACCTCATTTACTTTTTTGACCCACTCTTTCAATTCCTTAACAACCTTAAACTTTTCTGGACTGATTTCGTAATTTGCCTTGTATTTATTGTTGACTTCAATCGCTTTCAGATCTTTACTGTCCTTTATGAGGTCGCGTATGTGCCCCATGCTCGACTTGACAACAAAGTCGGAGCCCAGGTATTTTTCGATCGTTTTTGCCTTGGCCGGAGACTCGACAATGAGTAAGTTTTTTGCCATAATAATTTGATAGCGTGATGATTGAACCTAATTTGAGTACTAAAATTATGTGTAAGACTAAAAACTCAAACAATAATTCGGAATCAAAGTTCTGATTAAGCAGTTTTTGCAAAAAAAGGGACTATTTTTGTAAAAATCAACAGAATTTTATAAAAACGTCGGGCACAAAGCTAAAAAAAGGATTTAGGATTTCTAAATTCACACCTATTAATAAGCAAAGAACCACTAAAATGTTAACAATAAAATAGAAAATGGAACATAAAACAACAAAAACCGATAGATTTATCAAAAAGTTTATGAACCCGTTCAACCAATGGCTTTTCCTGCTCATGAAATTACCGGCCGCCTGGTTTATGGGTGTGAAGGTAACATTATTGAATACAGAAAAGTCGGTAGTGACAATTCCATATGGCTGGAAATCGCAAAATCCTTTCAAATCAACTTATTTTGCAGCACAGGCAGCTGCGGCAGAAATGTCAACAGGAATTCTTTGTTCGCTTGCAATTTACGATCGAGGTAAAATCTCAATGCTCATAACCGATATGAGGGCCGAATACATTAAAAAAGTAAACAAAAAAGCAAGTTTTACCTGTGAAATGGGTCCCGAGGTTTTCGAAATGGTGCAACGCGCAATCGATAGCGGTGAAGGGCAAACCATAACAATGGAAAGCATAGGTACAATGCCGGGCGATGACGGAAAAGCTGTTGTGGTATCTAAATTTTATTTCACCTGGTCGGTAAAAGCCAAGAACTAAGCTTAATGTTTCGAACAATATTTCTGTTGACAATATTTTTATTAATTTTTTCTGGGCTAAAAGCACAGGGGATTGACTATGTACATCCCAAAAAAGCTTCTTTTCAACATGTTTCGATTTGTACAGTTTTTAAGATAATAGGTCTTAAAAAAGACAAAGAAAATAAAGGGCCCGATAATTTTTATACCCGAAAAAAGCCACTGAAAAGACTTTACAGAAAGCATCGGATAATGGATGATAAGTTTGAAGGACGTGCAGTCTATCATTTTGTGCCTAAGGAAAAGACAGCGCAAAAGCATGTCTTATACCTGCATGGGGGAGCTTACACTTCAAATTTCATGAAACAGCACTGGCTTTTTATCTCTAAACTTCTGCGCAAAAAAAATGTAGCTATAACTGCACCCGATTATCCGCTTGCCCCCGAATCTGACTGGAAAAAAAATATTGCTTTTGTGCTCAATTGCTATCGGAATCTTTTAAAGACAACTGCTTCCGAAAATATCATTTTTATGGGCGATTCTGCAGGCGGAGGGCTCTCGTTGGCGCTTGCCATGGCTGTGCGTGATGCTGGGCTTCCCCAACCAGGGCAGATAATAATGCTTGCCCCCTGGTTAGACTTACAAATGCGGAATCCTGAAATCGAAAAATTGGAGAAAAAAGATCCCATGCTTAACATTGCAGATGTCAAGCATTCGGCAATGAGCTATGCCGTTGAGGAAGCCAATTTAACGGAGCCTTATGTCAGTCCGATTTTTGGAGATATCAACAATCTTGCTCCGATGAGTATTTTTATTGGTGGTCGCGACGTTTTAAAAGCCGATACTGAAAAATTCAGGACAAATTGTAAAGCCGCCAGAATTCCCATCAATTATTTTTATTATCCCAAAATGATGCATGTATGGATGCTTGCCTCTTTTTTTCCTGAATCGAAAAAAGCATTTAAACAGATTGGTAGCTTGATTGACTTAAAATCGAATTCTCATGAAAAAAGATAAAAGTTATGAACTTTATC
This sequence comes from Saprospira grandis DSM 2844, assembly GCA_945888475.1. GTDB lineage: Bacteria > Bacteroidota > Bacteroidia > Chitinophagales > Saprospiraceae > Saprospira > Saprospira grandis_C. The sequence continues at coordinate 13,864 of CAMDAB010000054.1, forward strand.
AATTAGTACAGAGCCTTACCCCATCTGAGAAAAAATTTATCAGAAGGCAATTGAGTAAATACGAACTTGAGCAAACCAAAGAGCTGCTCCTTTTCGATTTGTTTAATCATCATAAAGAGCCTGAAGATAAGGAACTTAAAATAGCCTATCAACTTAAAAAATATAGCCCCGAATACTTATCGGCCGATAAAAATAAGCTCTATGAAGCGGTTTTAGAGGGACTTTCTGACTTGAATGCGGCTTATTCAAACGAAATTAGTGCAAACGATGGGTTGCAAAAAGCAATTGTTTTGTATGAGAAAAAACTATTCGAGCAATGTATTAAGCAGATTCAGAAAGTAAAAAAACAGGCCTATATCTTCGAGCTTTGGGGGCTTTATATCAGTTTGCTTCATTTAGAACAGCGTTGTCACAGGGTATTATTTCAGTTCGATCTGGCTGAGCTACTCATGCAGGAAGAAATAGAGATTTTCGGAAAACAGCAATTACTCAATCAATATGCATCCATTCATTACAAAAGTATTTCTTTTAGGGTCAAAATTGGTAAAGCACGCTCAGGAGAGCAAGTTTCCGATTTTGAAAAATTGATAGAGCAACTTACAAAACTGGAAAAATCGAATGATTTTTATCCTCAGTTTAATCGATTGGAAAGCTTTTGCAATTATTATTTTGTAAAAGATGAACTACAATCAGAAATGAGCGTCAATTCCGAATTGATTAGCCTCATGCAAAACAACCCTTGGTACATTGAAGATAATCCTCTGAATTATATTGCAGTAAGAACGCGATTGCTAGGCATTCAGCGCCGACTTTCACCCGAACTTTTTTGGGAATCTTTGCCAGCTTTCCGTCTCTTGCCAAAACAGCTGTCAAAACAGAAGCAAACAGCCGAAGTGAATGTTTTTATTTTTTCTCATACTTTCGAACTGGACCAATTGCTCCTGGAGAAAAATTGGAATAGAGCATTTCAATTAATTGAGCCTGTGGAAAAAGGCATTGAAAAATATCGAGAACAAATTGATGCAAACTGGTTGGTCTCAGCTGTATTTCGCTTTGCTTATGCTTCTACATTCAGTGCAAATTATGAGCGGGCATTGGATTATATTCTGAAATTACTGAATGATTTCCCGGCAACGTTAAGACCCGATTTGAATAAAGTAGGGCTACTTTTACAGATTCTTTTGCATTATGAATTGGGCAATTACAGACTGCTGCCTTCATTGATTGCCAATGCCAAATATCACCTCAAAAAAAATGATCAGCTCTATGGCTGCGAAAATTTGCTGCTGGCTTTTTTTGGAAAAGTTGCAAGAAATAAAAATGAAAAAAGTAATTTAATACAGCAGTATGCCGATCTTTTAACCAAACTTCAGAAATTGAGGCAAGATAGTTTTGAAAAAAAAATATTCGAAATCTTCGATTTCGAATATTGGGCAGAGCATAAGATTAGTTTGTTATAATCCAATTGCGTTTATTTTCGCATACTTTTTTCATTATAAAGCAGAATTGGAGTAGGCAATTGCATGCCATATGGAGCAGTGCGTAAAAGTTGTAAAAATTCTCTCACCGCGGTGAAGGACACTAATTTGTCGGCAAAATAAATTATTGCCTCCTTTACTTCTTTTTCTGTTGCTTCGAGATGGTTGAGTATGTTCATAAGGTGCATTTTCATATGACCTTTCTGAATACCTGTGGTAACCAATGAGCGAACTGCTGCAAAGTTTTGAGCAAGTCCAACAGTGGCAATTATTTTCATTAGTTCATTGGCAGTTGGATTGCCCATCATTTCTAATGATCTTTTTGCCAATGGGTGAAGATTTGTCAAACCGCCAACTGTGCCTATTGCAAGTGGAATATCGAGCCAAAAGCTGAAAACGCCGTCTTTTACTTCACAGAATGAAAGGCTGCGGTATTGTCCGTCACGGGCAGCATATGCGTGTCCACAAGCTTCAACCGCTCTGAAGTCATTTCCTGTGGCAATCACTACAGAATCGATGCCATTGAAAATGCCCTTATTATGTGTAGTTGCTCTGTAGGTGTCTATTGAAGCAATCTTCAAAGCCTTTTCGAATTTGTAGGCAAAGGTTTCGGCACTCATGTCGCCATCGCTGAAAGTGCCAAGTTCTTCCACCTTGCATTCTACGGATGCACGAACCAGACATTCGGGTGTATAGTTCGATAGAATTGCCATTATGATTGTCAACTCTCGCTCTTTTTGATTGAGCCCCGCTTGGGTAGACATAAAATTTTTCAAAATCCTGGCAGCCTCTTCAAGTGTTGAATTGATAAAGTTGGCCCCCATCGAGTCGCAGGTTTCGAAGCTGATATTGAGCTGGTAATAATTATCCTCGAGATGTGTCATATCGACCAGCTTAATATCTACAATACCGCCACCACGTTTTTTCATGTTGCAGGTAATGTGTGCTGTATCGGCGTGAATTTGTTGGCGAATCTGAGGCATGAGATGTTGCAGTTTTTTGCCATCGCCCTGCCATTCGAAATGTACTTGTCCTACTTTTTTGGTGGAGATAACTTCGGTTTTGAATCCTCCACGGTCCAACCAGAATTTTGCTGCACTCGAAGCCGCAGCAACCACAGAACTTTCTTCGATGACCATAGGCACGCAGTACACCTCGTTGTTAATCATTACATTGGGGCATATGCCATATGGCAAATAATAGTTGCTGATGGTATTTTCACTAAACTCGTCGAAAATTTTCTGTTTCTGCGGATCGCCGTACCAAAAACTTTTCAGTTCGCGTGCTACTTCTTCAGGGTTATTGAAAAAATTTTCAGCCAGCCATCTGAGTTTACCTCTTTTGGATAATTTTGAAAAGCCTGATACGATTTTAGGATTATTCATTTCTATCGTTGATTTATCTTTTGAAGAATTTAGTAGCATCAAATTTTATTTCTAATTTCTTTCCGATAGCTATCGGGATTCTAATTTCTTCCCGTTAGCTATCGGGATTCTAATTTCTGAACTATTAACCAAATTTACCTTACCCAAAAAAACCTTTTCGCCAATTCCAAACCCTCTACTTCCAAACTTATAAAACGCTGAAGTTCGTCGTAATTTCCTCTTGCATGTTTTAAGAATGCAGAAGCCTGACCGTAAATTGCAGTAGTATTTAATTTATTTATAAGATAGTGCCCGTCTACAAAAGACTGGATGCCACCTGAAATTATGATCTCTTTGCAAAGTATATCATTTTCTTCTTCGAGTATCTGATTCACAAAACCTACCATTTCTTCGGCACTATGCCCAATCGATGCCAAAGGCTTATAAGCCTCCATGTAAGTTTTTTCGCTACGCAAAAGCTCCAGCATTGAAAAACTTGTACCACCGGCAGCAGCAAAATCGAGTGCCATTATTGGTAATTTTAACACTGCGCTTAGACTTTCGGGCCCCATTCCCTGACCAACTTCCTTGACAATAATGTTTAGATTTGGTCGCAGATCAATTAACCTTTTTAAGGTCTCTAAGGGTGGATTTTTAAAGCGGTCACCTTCTGGCTGAAGCCATTCCTGCATTGGATTTACATGCACAATCAATCCATCGGCACGCAATTTATCAATTAGATTGTCAATCAGATTTATTTGATTTTTTTCAATGATTTTTTCAATCTGAGCAATACCAAGGTTCGCATACAATGGTAAATGATCTCCGAGAAGACTTCTGACATCAAAATCCGGAAGGAATGTGTCATCTGTAAGTAATGAACGGCAACTGCCTAAGCCCATGCCAAAGCCGAATTCACCGGCAGCTCTTGCAAGGTTGTGATTGATTTTACCTGCCAATGCAGTGCCACCTGTCATACTGGAAACCCAGAGTGGAGTTTTAAAAGATTTTCCCAGAAAAGTAAATGGCGCTGCTTTGCCCTCAGGGTGTGCCGCCAACATAGGTTCATAATAGAACCTGTTATCGAGGCTCATTTGCTGAACCTGCGACTGAAAGGCAAGCGCAATGTGATCTTGTTTGCGCGAAACAGCTGTTTTGTCGTCGTCTGAAAACACTTCTCCGATTTCGGATTTATGATTGAATTCTGTACTAGTATGATTGTCCTTTAGTAACATTTCGCGCAAAATTAGTGATTTTTCTGAAGAAAGCAGCTTTTTTCTGTTTTTGGCGTTGAAACAGATTACTCACATTAGATTATTTAACAGATGATATTAGAAAATGTTTTATCTTTTGCATTAGATTTCCCTTATAAGTTCAACAAAAGTACAAATTTGAAAAAATAATTTCAGTTTTACCTGTCCCCAAAAAGGATTTGAGATCAACTTGAACAAAGAAACTTTTATTTGCAATATTGTAATTTAAAAACTATTTTTGGCATCACACAAATTAATACAATACAAATTTAGTTATGATTGTAAAAATTACCTTTGTTTACTTGCTTTTGACAGGCATTTTGCTCAATGCACAATCTTTGAGTCAAACTGTTTTGTCTACTGCAGGTGATCATTTTCAAAATGGATCGGCTGCACTGAGCTGGACGATCGGTGAGCCCGTAATCAATAGTCTGGAAAATGGCTCAGTCAAACTCGCACAGGGTTTTCATCAGCCTTACTTAACCGTCAGTTCGGTTAATGAGACTGAAAACGATAATCTCGTCAGAGTTTATCCCAATCCGACTAATGCTGTCCTGAACATAGATTTTACAGCCTCAGGAGCATACTCAGCCGAACTTTTCGATCTTTTGGGCAGAAAACTCAAGGCATTCAACATCATAGGCAATCATTATGAATTAGATTTGAATGAATACCCGGCGGCTAATTACCTTTTAAGATGTTACAATTCTGAGAATAAAACACTTACTATTTCAAAAATCCAAAAAATCAGATAATATGAAAAACTGCTTATTGACAATTTGCTTTTTAATTTTTGCCACAGGGCTATTTGCGCAGGCACCACAGGCTTTCAAATATCAGGCAGTCGCCCGAGATAATAGCGGTAATCTTATTGCAAATCAAAGTGTTGGATTCCGAATCAGCATTTTGCAGAATAGCCCGACAGGTACTTCGGTTTACTCCGAAACGCATACTATTGCATCGAATAATCTTGGATTGGTAAACCTCGACCTCGGCGCAGGAAATCCGGTATCAGGAACATTCAGTACAATTAACTGGGGAACAGGAAATTATTTTGTAAAAGTCGAATTGGATGTAACGGGAGGTAGTAACTATCTTTTAATGGGCACTTCTCAGTTGTTGAGTGTTCCTTATGCATTGCATGCACAAACAGCCAACAGTATTGCAAATGATTCAGACGCACAAACATTGAGTATCAACGGAAGTACATTGAGTATATCTAATGGAAATTCAGTTACACTGCCGTCAGGTTCCACAGCTTACAGTGCCGGCAGCGGAATTGGGATAAGCGGCAATGTTATTAGTAATACGGCGCCCAATCAGGTAGTAAGCCTTACAGGAAACGGTGCCACAACTGTGAGTGGAACCTATCCGAATTTTGTAATCAGTTCGACCGATAATATCAACGATGCCGATGCAAATCCTTCCAATGAGTTGCAGACTTTGACTTTGAATGGTAATATATTGAGCATTTCCTCAGGAAATTCTGTTACCCTTAGTTCAGGTAGTGGTGGAACCCTTGATCAGGCTTATGATTTTGGTGGTGCAGGTGCCGGACGTAATATTACTGTCGATAATGGTCCTGTTGCCCTTACTGTAAACGGAGCCAATGCCATCGGTTTCCGTTCCGACCTAAATAATACAGGAGCCGCAATCATCGCCAACAGCAACACAGCTTCAAATACTTTTTCTGCTATTCAGGCATCTACAAACAGTACTTCTAACATCGCATCTGCTATCGTTGGTAACAGTACTGGAACTGCCTGGGCTGTTTCGGGCCAATTGAGCAACACTTCAACAGCGCAGGCAGCAGTCTATGGTTCAAGCCTGAGAACAAGTGGCGGGCATGGCGTTTTCGGAATTGGTTTCAATGGAACGGTTGGTCAGACAAATTATAGTCAGGGCTTTGGTGTTTATGCCGAAAATTTCGATGCAGTTGCCCCTCTTGGCAATGGGGTAGGGGCTGCTGGCAAGGGTTATTATGGAGTTTTAGGTGAAGACCGTTATCTCGGTGCACAGGCTGGAGCATATGGCGTACTCTCAAATGGAAATTTAGGCGCAACCGGTACTAAAACCTTTTTGATTGATCACCCAAAAGACCCAGCCAATAAAACTTTGAGACATTTTTCTGTCGAGTCTAACGAAATTTTAAACATTTACCGTGGTAATGCTTCCTTCGATGCAAATGGTGAAGCACAAATCACCTTACCCGATTATTTTAGCGATATCAATCGCAATCCCACATATCAGCTTACAGCTGTTGGCGGTCCTGGCAATCTCTACATCAAAAAGAAAATTGAAAATGGCCAGTTTGTCATAGCAGGCGGTCAAACAGGAATGGAAGTTTCCTGGACAGTTACTGCCGAAAGAAATGACGCTTATCTTCAGCAAAACCCACAGCAACGCGAAGTTGAACTCGAAAAACGCGATGGACAAAAAGGAAAATATTTCATGCCGCAGCTATTCAATCAACCAAATGAAAAGGCAATTTTTCCAGTCAAGGAAAAAGTGGAACAGAAGGAAATGGGGATTATGAAGTAAAGAATGTAAATTGTCTTTTTTATACTAGATATTTTATTCTTTGAATGCTTTATCGAACTTTTTTCTGAGTTAATAAATTAACTTTTTAGTCTCATTATTGTGGACGGAACAGAATTTTACTAGAGCATAACTATTGTGAGAAACATTAAAAAAGGGCCTTCCGGTTTTAATTCCGGTCGGCCCCCGCTATTTATTTGGGCTTAATAAATACAAAATTGAAATTTATTAGGATAATGTTAGGTTCGTTTTGCATCATCTCATTGCTTACAGGTACAATGTAGATGATTGGGGTTTTAAAAGTCGGGCCTTCCTTTTTTGCCGGTCGGCCCGATACTGTCTATTTATTTGGGCTTAAAATAGTTTGGTAAAAGAGGCAGAAGCGTTTTTAAAATTACAGTTTGTCTTCGTGTTTAATAAAATCAACCTCTGCTCTTTAAATATTGTCAATGATGTTATTTTTAAAATTTGGGCCTTCCTTTAGGGTCGGCCCCGTGTTTGTCTGTGTCTGTGTCTTTGAAGCTTGTCTTTGCTGTCTATTTGTTTGGGTTGCGATAATCTGAAGATTATCTTGGTATTTTCAAAGTCTGTTTGGCTGATAATTCATTCGATGCCAAATTGTTATAGGATTTGATCTGTTCCCATTTGATTCCGTATTTTTTGCCGATACCATACAGGGTCTCATTGGATTGTACAATGTGCAAAAGAAACTTGTTTTCTGTTTTGGGAGCATCTGTATTTTTTACATTTATAACTTTTGTCTCAGTTTTTACTTCAACAGATGGAATTTCTGTTTTTTTGTTTTCAACTAAAGGAAGTTCTTTTTTGCGCTCTTCTTCAAGTTTGATGGGTTCGTATTCGAATTTGCTTGGAAATTCTGGAACAACATATTCTGTTGCTGTGCTGGTGCTGGTATTCAACTTTTGAGCTGAGTTGTAAACCGATTCCGGATAAGTTGGCGATTCTGCAATCAGTTTCTTTTGTTCCACTTTTGTTTCAGTTACTTTTGTTTCCTGTTTTACAATTGGCTCAGCTTCTTTATGAACTACAGGTTTTACTATTTCTGCTTCCTTTTCAAATGCTCTTAGTGCGGGCGCTTTGAAGGCTTTTTCGTTCAGCAGAATCATTTCTCCTATTTTGGGTTCCTGACCCTCAGTCAAAAGATTACGTTCCAAAAGGTCGTTGAGCTTCAGTCCATAAAACTGGCTTATTTCATACATGGTTTCATTATCTTTTACCTGGTGGTAAACCTCTGTCCCCTTATACTTTGACTTTTTAGGCTGTATAAAACAGAACTGATTGTCAATGAGTCTGTCGCCATCGACCATATCGTTGAAAACTAAAAACTTTCGGTAAGGTATGTCGAAACGAGTGGCTATTTCCAAAGCAGTTTCATTTGCTTTGGCAACAGCATAAGCTGAAGCATTTTGATGGAAGATTCCTTTTTTATATTCCTTGAACAAAGGACTTTTGGTCTTACTGCGTAACTTACGCTGCATATGTTCCGGAATAACATACACCACGGGCTCGTTGGTTTTAGGCTCAGGTTGAACACTATTAGAGGCAATCATCGGTTTCATTACAATATCATACTGATACAGTTTATGACGCTCAATGGTGGTTATTAATTTTTGAGGGTAGGTGCTGTCTGTAGCATAGCCTGCCTTTTTTAAACCATGTGCCCAACTTATATAATCGACACTTTCGTACTCGAATAAGAAGGCATACCTTTTTCTGGTCATCAGAAATTCTGTATGATCGATGTAGGATGAATCGGCATTTCCATATACCCTGAAACAGGATTCCTTCGGGTCGTCGTCCCACATGTAGAAGCCTTGTCCTTTCCATTCATGGCATTTGATGCCAAAATGATTGTTGGCTTTTTTGGCAAGGGAGCTGTTTCCGTTGCCAGATTCGTGAATTCCCTGTGCCAATGTAATACTGGCAGGAATTCCACTTCGTTCCATTTCTCTGATGGCGATTTCTTTATATCTAGCGATATAATCGTTTGTAGTGAGTTTTTTGTACTCAACAATTTGGGGGCCGTGTTGTGCAAATGCAGCCATTGTTTGGACAAGCATTAGTACGACTAATGCCCTTCCAGGTAGGTTCTGTGGTCTCATCTCAAAACAAATTTTTCCCCGATACCTATAAAATATCCATTCCCAAGAGTGTGTCTCAGGTTAGCTGAATAAACAAACAGCTGATGAAGCGGTATAAAATAGTTATGTCCGATACGGTCAATATCGGATAAAAATATTTATGCCTGCTTTTGGGACAGAAATTTTAAAAACATCGGATTGCGTGTTACGAACAACCGCTACTGAAAGGGGTCAGCTTTCGGATAACGGGATACCTCTTTGTGGAGGTAATTGGTCATTTTAAAAATTCCCTTATAAAATCATGGTCAGTGATTTCTAAGGATGGTCTCTCAGAAACAAAGGTAGGTTATAAAATGTAACCGTCAAATTTTTTTGCAACTTTTTTTAAGAAAACGTAATTTTTTTTCAATTATTTGCCAATTATACCAAAAAACAGGTTAAAATTGGCTTAAATTCACGTTAAAACTATCAAAATTTAAAACCCAAAAACCAAAACCATGAAAATACTTGTAATAAATTGTGGCAGTTCCTCTGTGAAGGCTGAGGTCATAGAGAATATCAGCGGAAAAAGAATAGCAGAGTTGAGTATTGACAGAATTGCAGACTCAAAACCCATATTAAAATTCAGCGACGAAGAAAAATCCCTTGAATGTCCCGAATCCGGACATGAATCATGCCTTAAATTTGCTTTGCCCTTACTCATAGCCAAAATTGGCAGTACAACAATTTCAGGAATCGGACACCGAGTAGTACATGGAGGTAGTCGTTTTGCCCAACCCACACTTATTGATGCAGCAGTTGAAGCAGCTATTGAAAGCCTATTCAGTTTAGCACCGCTACACAACCCTGCAAATCTAAAAGGGATAAGCATCGCTCGCGAAATTTTTCCAGAACTGCCTCAGGTAGCAATTTTTGATACTTCATTTCATCAAACTCTTCCTACACGTGCTTATACCTACGCGCTCCCAAAAGTGCTGAGGGAAAAATATGGCATTCGACGCTTTGGTTTTCATGGCAGCAGTCATCAGTATGTTTCCAATATGGCCGCAAAAGCTATGAACTGCGAACTGAAAGATCTGCGCATTATAAGCTGTCATCTGGGCAATGGAGCCAGTGTCTGCGCAATTGAATACGGCCGCTCGGTTGAAACCAGCATGGGACTTACGCCGCT
>CAMDAB010000055.1 GCA_945888475.1 Saprospira grandis DSM 2844
GATGGTGATTTCGATAACGGCATCATCGCCCACGAGTACGGACATGGAATTTCTACACGCCTTACTGGTGGCCCATCCAACTCTAACTGTCTCGACAATGATGAGCAAATGGGCGAAGGTTGGTCCGATTGGTTCGGGCTTATGCTTACAATCGAGCCAGGAGATACTGCAACTGATGTAAGAGGTATTGGTACGTTTGCAATTGGCGAACCTACTAATGGTGGCGGCATCCGTCCGGCTCCATACAGTACCTCCTTTACTGTTAATAACTTTACATATGCTTCTTCCAACAATACAGCAGCTGTCTCAATGCCGCATGGTGTAGGCTTTGTATGGTGTACGATGTTGTGGGATATGACCTGGGATCTGATTGGGCAATATGGTTACAATTCAAATCTTTATAGCGGAACCAGCGGCAATAATATTGCCATGAATCTGGTCACAACTGCATTAAAACTACAACCATGCAATCCAGGTTTTGTAGATGGACGCAATGCCATTCTTCAGGCAGATTCAATTTTGTACAATGGTGCGAATAAATGTCTTATCTGGAGAGCATTTGCACGCCGCGGACTAGGTTTTAGTGCATCGCAAGGAAATAGCAACAGCCGCACAGATCAGGTAGAGGCTTTCGACCTTCCACCTAGCTGCCAGGCTCCAGTTGCTCCACCAGATGCAAACTTCACATCAGTGGCTACCTGTACAGGTCTGGTCAATTTTACCGATATTTCTACAAACAATCCTACGACCTGGCGCTGGAGCTTTGGCGATGGCAACAGCAGTACCCTGCGTAATCCATCACATACCTATGCCGGCAGTGGCACCTTTCAGGTAAAATTGGTTTCGACCAATGCCATTGGTAGCGACTCGGCAACTATTGCAGTTACCATAACCCGTCCTGCTGCTCCTCTGACTGCCAATGTTAATATCTGTGAAAATCAGACAGCAGCCTTAAATGCAACTGCATCGGGTACCGTTACCTGGTTCAATGCAAGCGGCAATACACAGCTTTCGACTGGTACAACTTATACTACGCCTGCATTGGCTACAACAACAACCTATATGGTGCAGAATGTAGTGCCTGCGGTGTCGCAATTTGTAGGCCCGGCAAATGCTTCTATCGGTACCAGTGCCAACCACAATCAGGCTAATGTTTTCACACTCAATTTTACAGCTAGTCAGCCTTTTACTTTAGTATCAGTTTGGGTAAATGCAAGTACAACCGGAAACAGAACAATCAATGTATATAACGCCGCAAATGGCGCCGGTACGGTCATCGCTACCACAACTGTAAATATTACTGCAACTGGGGCGCAGCGTATTAATTTAAATTTAAATATTCCTGCTGCTGGTGCTTATAGTATAGGTGGTGTTAATATGAATATGCTCAGAAATAATGCTGGAGTTGCTTATCCTTACACACTTGCAGGAGTAGCAGACATTACAGGTTCATCGGCTGGGGCCGGTTTCTATTATTATTACTACAATTGGGAGGTCAGAACAGCTCCTTGCACAAGTCCAAAGATTCCTGTTGTTGCAAATGTGAGTGTTATCAACAACAATGCAAGTTCCGGAAATGTTGTTTGTACTGCCAACAATGGCACAGCCTCTGTTAGCCCTGCAGGTGGTGTAAGTCCTTATACTTTCCTTTGGTCAAATGGGAGCACATTAGCTGCTCAAAATACTTTGCCAGCAGGATCTTATACTGTTACGGCAACCGATAATACTGGATGCAGAAAAATCAGTACAGTTACCGTAAGTTCAACCAATACTGTCCTTAGTTCCAATACAACGGTTCTTCCTCAGGGTTGTACGCAACAGGGTTCGGCAGCTGCTACTGCTTCTAATGGTACGTCGCCCTACAGTTTTGCCTGGTCAAACGGCAGAACGACACAAAATAACTCAGGATTGAATGCGGGAACTTATGCTGTTACTATCACGGATGCAAATGGTTGCAGAGGGACAAACTCGGTTACAGTTACAAATGGTTCTGTAGTGCTTGCAACAACAGCAAATGCTACAGCTCAAAGCTGTTCGTCCTTAGGTTCGGCAACAGCCAGCGCAACGAATGGAACGGCTCCTTACAGTTTTGCCTGGTCCAACGGCAGAACGACACAAAATAACACAGGATTGAATGCGGGAAGCTATACTGTTACAATCACTGATGCTAATGGATGTAGTGCTACAAGATCTGTAACGGTTGCTAATAACGGCCTTGCATTAACAAGTAGTACAAATTCAACTGCCCAAAACTGTGCTACATTTGGCTCGGCTACAGTATCCATAAGCAATGGAACAGCACCATACAGCATTAACTGGTCGAATGGAGCGGCTGGAACAACAGCAACCAATCTTGCAGCAGGAACTTATACCGTAAGCATTACTGACGCAAACGGATGTACAGGTACAAACTCGGTAACTGTTGCTAGTAATGGCCTTGCGCTGACAAGCAGTACCAACTCCACTGCCCAAAACTGTGCTACATTTGGCTCGGCTACAGTATCCATAAGCAATGGTACTGCACCATATAGCATCAGTTGGTCGAACGGAGCGGCAGGAACAACTGCATCGAATCTTGCAGCAGGAACTTACACCGTAAGCATTACTGACGCCAACGGATGTACAGGTACAAACTCGGTAACAGTTGCCAATAACGGCCTTGCGCTGACAAGCAGTACAAATTCCACTGCTCAAAACTGTGCTACATTTGGCTCGGCTACTGTGTCAATAAGCAATGGTACTGCGCCATATAGTATCAACTGGTCGAACGGAGCGGCAGGAACAACTGCATCGAACCTTGCAGCTGGAACTTACACCGTGAGTGTCAGCGATGCCAATGGATGTACAGGTACAAACTCGGTGACAATTGCCAATAACGGCCTTGCACTAACAAGCAGTACCAACTCTACTGCCCAAAACTGTGCTACCCTTGGCTCGGCCGCAGTATCCATAAGCAATGGTACTGCACCATATAACATCAGCTGGTCGAGCGGAGCGGTAGGAGCGACAGCATCGAACCTTGCGGCAGGAACTTACACCCTGAGCATTACTGACGCAAACGGTTGTACAGGTACAAACTCTGTGACAGTAGTGAACAATAGCATCAATCTAAATCTTACAGGATCGGCTATCGATGCTGCCTGCGGAGCCTCAAACGGATCTGCCACTGTGTCGGTTTCTAACGGATCTGCACCCTACAGTTATAACTGGTCTAATAATGCAAACAGCGCAACAATAATTGGTCTTTCTGCGGGAACTTATACTGTTACAGTTACAGATGCAAATGGTTGCAATGCTCAGACTTCTACCACAGTTAACAGTCAGAATGGACCTGTATTAAATGCCTCTGCTTCTAATATTAGTTGTAACGGTGCTAATAATGGCACTGCGGTAGCAGCAGCAGCATCCGGTTCGGGCACTTACAGCTATGTATGGTCTAATGGGCAGACAGGTTTTTCGGTAAATAATTTGTCGGCAGGTGTTTATGGTGTAACAGCTACAGATTCGAACGGATGTGCTGCCAATAGTTCAGTTACGGTTGCAGAACCAACGGCAATTTTGTTGAGTGGTAATAGCAGCGATGTTACAGTAGCTGGCGGAGCTGATGGCGCTGTGAATTTAACAGTATCAGGAGGAAGCGCCCCTTATACTTACAATTGGTCGAACAATGCCACAACAGAAGACCTGAGTGCCGTATCGGCAGGAACATATACCGTTACAGTAACTGATGCAAATGGTTGTATTTCGGTCAGCACTTATACCGTTGCCGATGGATTGGTAAATGCCATTACTACGCAAATGTTTGAAGCGGTAAATCTCTATCCAAATCCTGCAGATGGATATGCTGTATTGGAACTTTCCCTTAACGCAGCATCGGATGTCGAAATCAGGGTTTCGGATGTTCTGGGAAGAGTGTTGATCAGCAAACAATTTAGCAATATCGAGTCTTTGAATTACAATATTGAGCTTAATAATTGGCCGGCAGCAGTGTATTCTGTACAAATCATCGGATCTAAGGAAATCATCAGCAAACAGTTGATTATAAAAAGATAAATAAATTGTCTTTTTTCTAATATAAATGTCCCGAATTTTGTAATTTGTTCAAAATTCGGGATTTTTGTGTCTATCATAAAAGCTATAAATATGAAAGCAATTTTTTCTTTAATTTTAATAACATTCTCATTATCTGTAAGTGCTCAAAGTACTTTTCCATGGGAAAATCCACTGGTTATTGCCAGATCTTCTGATGGAATTAATTTTTCAAACCGTACAATTTTTCAGGATTCATCGGGCGTCCCAAGTGCAATCAGATGGAAAGGAGATACGCTCATCTGTGCTTTTCAATGGTTTAGACAGCCAAATCCAAGTCCAAGCTGGGATAGAGTAGCTGTTAAATATTCATACGATAATGGCCTTAGCTGGACCGAACCGCAGCCGATTATAATCAATGGCATACCGACACAATATCAACGGGCTTTTGATCCAACTTTGGCAAAACTCAGAAATTCTGACAGTATCCGTGTTTACTTCTCCTCGAGTGCAACGCCTCCGATGATGAGTTTAGACTCTACTGTTAATACATATTCAGCTGTGAGTGCCGACGGTTTGAATTATACATTTGAGCCCTCTGCCAGGGTGGATGTACAGAGTAATAGGTTGATTGATCCTGCAGTAATTTATTTTAATAACAGCTGGCATTATCATAGTCCGATTGCTGCGCCACAGGACGGCGCTTATCATTATATTTCAGGAAATGGTCTGAATTTCTCAGCAGTTTCCAATGTTCCTTCCGATGCTCAGCATAATTGGACTGGTAATTTTGTAGTGGAAGACAGCAGTGAATTGAGATTTTACGGTTCGGGAGCCATGATTTGGTACAACAGCAGCCCTAATGGGGGTGTTTGGAACGGCTATGTGAATACCAATGTTCAGGGAGGCGATCCTACAGTTGTTAAACTTGGTGAAAATGATTACATCATGATTTATGTTGGCCCTTCAAACTTTACAGCTTTAAATGAACTTCAGACAAAACAAAGTCGTATTTACCCAAATCCTGCCAATGATTTTATACAAATTGAAAACTTGAATGCAGTCGAGTTTGAAATTTATAACATGGCAGGTCAATTAATTCATAAAGACATGATTCTTGACAATAGGATAAACATTACCACCTTAGCAAAAGGAATTTATTTCATTAAAATAGCGAATGAAATACACAAACTAATTAAACACTGATTCCTTTGGTTTAATAGGGGAAAATTCACAGATTTGCATCTGAATTAAAACTATATTTTTAATAGCCCATTAAAATTAGAAACATTGAAAAAGGGAAACTTAGAGGACGGAACAGAACTTTATTGCCTGAGCAAAACCGAAGCGATTGTTTTAGACAGTCATGTCGATGGTTATTTTCAACATGGTGTGAGTATAAAAGACGGAGATACCGTTATGGATGTAGGTGCTAATATTGGTATTTTTGGAATCAGGGCATGTCAGCGCTATCCAAATGTAAAAGTATATGCCTTTGAGCCCATACCCGATATTTTTGAAGTATTGAATGCCAATGCCCAAAAATTTGGAAAGGACCGCTTTTTCCCTTTGCAATTTGGTGTTTCTGAGGAGGAAGGATCGGCTACTTTTACTTATTTTCCTCGTAGCCCGGCACTTTCTACCGCTCATGGCGAGATGTGGCAAGAAGACCCTGAAATGTTTGTTAATGCTGTAAAAGGCAGTTTGGATGAGGCGCCCAAAGGCTACCGTTGGGCACGTTTTCTGCCCCGTTTTGCTGTGCGAATGCTGGCAAATTATCTGCGTGGTGGCGCTAAAAAGTTTGAGTGCAAACTCATTCCAATCTCAAAAGTTATCAAAGACAACAATATTCAAAGAATCGATTTGCTCAAAATAGATTGCGAAGGTGCCGAGATACTTGCCCTAAAAAGTATTGCTGCCGAAGATTGGGATAAAATTCAGCAAGTAGTTGTTGAGGTGCACGACAGCGAAGGCCGCAAGGAATTTGCACTCAATCTACTCAAAGAAAAAGGCTTTACCAAGATCAATACCGAGCGTGAAAAAGCATTGGAGAATACCAATTTGATCAATGTTTATGCAGTAAGATAAATTAAGGTGAGAGGTTTAAAATAAAAAAAGGGACTCCTCAATTTTGAAAAGTCCCTTTTGTATTTTATGATGCTATCTTACTTAGTCTTGAAAAATACCATCTGGTTTTGTGAACCGGTTTTCCAGTGATAACCAAGTGAGAAGGGCAGTGCACCTTCATAGTTGACCTTTTTGACATAGTCAGCATCGAGATCCTTTTGGAAAAGATTTGACGAGAAGTCTTTGATAGGCACTTTGTATTCACCGAAAAGTTTAATTTTCCAGTCAGTATTTTTGATAAGGCGGTAAGGAATTCCAGTATCGTCCTGGAAAATAATGGTTGATTTACCCAACACAATATTTCTTACCTCGGAGAATAGATCGTAGTGGAGCAGGTAAGAAGCCGATTTGATAAAGCTGGTAGTTTTTCCTTGTGGCACATTTTTCTCCAAAAACTTTTTAGCTGAAACATTCTTTGCAAAGGCATCGTTGGCCACATCGCAAGAAAGGTATCTGAGGGTTTTCTTCTGTCCGTTTTTCAAGATTTCGATATAAACACCTTTTGCTTTTCTGATGTTTTTGGAAGTGTCGGCAACAAAAACCATTTCGCCAAGGCTATCGACATTAAAATACCTGAGCGAACTGATATCGTAGCCCGATTTGGCGGCACCCCAAACAATCAATGGTAACATACCGTCAACTTTTCTTCTACCGATATCCTCATTCATGTTTTTGGTAATGAAATAGCTATTTGAGTAGATATTTCTCAAAACGTTATCGAGATTGCTCAGGTAGGCCAGAATTTCTTCCTCTTTGTAATTGTGGAAATCGGGCAGTGAACCAACAGGCTCCAAAGCAAACATGAGGTATTCGCTGGCATTTGGATATAGGAAATTGGCGTGTAGAAAATCGCCGCCGGCAAATGGATAAAAACAGAAGTTGTTATCGGGTAGCTTCTCTTTTGTTAAAATATCAGCAACCCATTTGGTTATTTTTGACAAACGCGATTCCTCAATTTTCTTAAACTTCTGATTTACACTGTCGTAAAGTGCAACAAAGGCTTTGCGGTTTTTAACTTCTTTGAATTTAGGTAATGAATCTAGTCCGGCAATCAGTCGGGCGATTTCATTATATTTGCTGTGAATGGTATCTTTCGAAACATTCTTGGTACTGTCATTTTCTGTGACTTCATTTTTTTTGTCTGTTGCTGCCTTATTATCATTCTGACAGGAAATGATGAAAACGGAAAAAATTCCGGCAAATAAAAAGCTTGAAAATTGTTTGATACTCATTTTGTTAATTAATCAATTGGTCTTGTAATATAATAAACTCCTTTTAAATCATATTCGCCATAAACTCCAGATCTTGCCAGATTTTGTCCGACATGCCCCAAGGTAATGGCAATTCTTTTATCGAAATCTTTCCAGCAAATAAAGATGGCACTATGTTCAATTCCGTGGTAGGAATAATTGACATGATATAGCCAATCGCCTGGTTGTATTTGTTTAGGATCGGCATATGGGCCTGCCAGTTTACTCTTAAAGATAGTAGCACGCTTGTTATAGGGAAAACCCGACTTTTTATAAACTTCATCCACAAAATTCCAGCAAGATCCTTGCACAATATGCTTTGTAAATACCGACATCATAAAACCCATATCCACAATTTTTTGTCCCGAAAAAGAGGTTTGATATCCTTGGGAATTATTTTTGAAACAACTGCAACCCCTTAACAGATTTAGGTTTTGGCACATGGTACTGTCTGGGCAAAAATAATATGGCACCAAAATGACACCCTCACTTGTGTCGGCAGAACCTGATTTTACAGCATTTTGAGCAGATAATGATAAGCTCAAAATTAATGACAAAACAAATAATAGGGATTTCATAGGCATTGGTTTTAGATATCGAGTTTCACAAGCGTAAAAATTTTCAGCAGATAAATCTGTTCAAATTATTAATAAAATCGATTGCAAATAGCTTTTTAAAAACGACGCAAATATAGATTTATTTTTGTGTAAATCAATAAAATGATGGCATTATGGCATATTAACTGATAAAATGTATCAAACTATATTCATTATTCCTCCAATATAAATGGCTTTGATTTATTATTATTTTTCTGTTCACCCATAAATTCGGAGCGAAGTTCATCGGAGAATTTCTGTGCATAAAAGCTGAGGCTATCGAGCATAAAAGCAATTTCTTCACTGTTCATATCCTCAATAAAATTGGTTGAGCTAAGGTAAGCCACTTCGCTGCCATTAGCTTCTTTGGCAATACTGAAAGCTTCGGAAATGAGTTGATGAGAGGTTGCAAGCAGCAACTGATACAATTTTTGTTTTTGTAGCTCGTCCTGCGGCACTACAACTACAGGCGATACCATTACCACTGTGTCTTTTTCTACTGCTTTGTGCGTGCGCGACTTACGCAGTATGAGTACTACCTGTGCCTGTCCGCGGTGCAGATGCCATTTATTGGGTTGTTCGGTACGGCAGACTGTGGGATCAACTCCCAGACTGCCGATTGCAGCTTCAATGATGTTGCTGTACTCGCTTAGTTTTTCCAAGGTTAGTTAGTTTTAGATTATCAGTTTATCTGAAGCGACTGGTAGGGTTGACAAAATCAGTACACAGATTTAAGTAATTATCATCCATGATCTGCCAAATCAACTTTAATCAATTGGTCAACTGTTTCAAAACATCTGCCAGCAGGCCATATCACATCCACTTCGTTATTTTCCAATTCAAAAGGGGGTTCTACCACAATACCTATACCAATTCCGCGCCCCCAATTGTCGAAATCATTTGGAATCCAGGTTTTTTCTTTTTTAATGACTTTGTCGCCAGGTTTCAGTTTCATTTTATTTGTTTTAGGTTGCACATCAAAGTATCCAAACATCAAAATATCCACACAACTTGTCCCGGCCCAAGACGAGATCAAGGTATCCGTAAATTAAGAAACCCACTCATCAAGGTACCCCACACATCAAATGAGCATTTCCAAAAATTCCCCCTCCGTCAACACAGGTATCTGCAATTTATTTGCCTTTTCTAGTTTTGAACCAGCTTTTTCGCCCGCTACCAGAAAACTCAAGTTTTTACTAACTGTACTTAAAATTTTTCCGCCATGTTCTTCTACCATTGCTTCCGCCTCGTCGCGCGACATATTAGCAAGCGTTCCGGTAAAAAGGAAGGTCTTCCCGCCTAAAATACCGCTACCGGCTGCTTTTGGTAGTTCTGAATCCAGTCTTCGGGTATTCACACCCAATTTTTCCAATTCATCAATCAATTCTAATGTCTCTGGAAGTGCGAAAGTATCAAACATAGCCTGCGCTACTTTGGGGCCAATTTCCCGCAAGCTCATCAGCTGTTCTAGCGACCAATTTTTTAATTCACTGATATCTTCGACAGCCGCTGCAAAAATTTTCGAGTTGGTTTCGCCCACAAAACGGATACCGAATGCATAAAGGAGTCGGTAAAGTGGATTTGATTTGGAATTTTCAACCGAAAGTTTCAATTTATCTACAGACTTTTTTCCAAAGCCTTCAAATTTTTCAATCCTTTCGAAATCAAGTTGGTAAATGTCGGCAATATTTTTCAGCATCCCTTCCTGATAAAATTTATCAATGTATGCCGGACCAAAACCATCGATGTTCATGGCATCCTTCGAGACAAAATGCTTGAGCCTTTCGAGTAATTGCGCCTCGCAAAGTGGGCTCACACAGCGCCAGACAGCTTCCGATGCTGGTCTTTCCAATTCGGATGAGCATACAGGGCAATTTTTTGGAAAATCAATTGCAGCTTCTGTTCCATCTCGCAATTCAGCCATCGATTTTACAATATAAGGAATCACATCGCCGGCTCTCTCAACCAAAACTGTGTCGCCAATACGGATGTCTTTTTCCTTTATAAGATCTTCATTGTGAAGGGAAACAGATGAAATTGTTACCCCTGCTAATTCAACAGGCGCTAGTTTGGCAACAGGCGTGACAGCACCGGTGCGGCCAACCTGAAATTCTACATTCAACAATTTTGTAGTAGCCTGTTTTGCTGCAAATTTGTAGGCAATCGCCCAACGTGGATGATGAGAAGTGTAGCCTAATTTATCCTGAAGGCCTAGTTTGTTCAGTTTTACCACCATACCGTCGATCTCGAAACCGTAGGAATCCCTGGCGTTTTGCCAACGGTCGCAAAAATCAGAAACCTTATCAATGTTTGAACAGACCTCCATTTCAGCAGCAAGTTTTGGAACTTTGAACCCCAATGCTTCGAGCATACGGATGAGGTCGTTATGTGTTTCGAAATTGTTCAAAACAGCGTTGTTATTTTCATCGGCAGCAAAACCAACCTGATAAATAAAAGCATCGAGTGCTCTTTCCCTTACCTGTTTGGAATCTTTTACTCTGAGCCCACCTGTAGCTGCATTTCTGGGATTTGCAAAGAGCTGTTCACCGTTTTTCGATCTTTCGATGTTGACTTTCTGAAACAAATCTTTCCGTATGATAGCCTCGCCACGCAGTTCAACCTTTTTAATGCCGTATTTCGAAAAAGCAGCAGTGAGTGGAATGGATGAAATTGCTTTAATGTTGGCAGTTATTTCATCACCCATGACACCATTGCCTCGGGTTGCACCGCGCACAAGTCGGTCATTTTCATAGAGTAGCACTATAGTACCCCCATCGAATTTTGGCTCAACACAGTACTCAAGTTCAACAGTGTCAGCAATTCCCAGATTTTTTTTGATTCTTTTGTCAAAATCAAAAAGGTCTTCTCGATTGTAAGAATTTTCGAGCGAGAGGGTAGGCGTGAGGTGTTCCACTGTTGGAAAATCCTCCGTCAAATCGTTAGATACGCGCTGCGTTGGAGAATCGGATCTGATGAGCGAGGGATATGATGCTTCAATATCTTTGAGCATCTGAAAAAGACAGTCGTATTCATAGTCGCTTACAACGGGCTGATCGAGCACGTAATAACGCCATTCGTGGTAAACTATGAGTTCCCTCAGTTGCTCGGCCTGGGCAGCAGCAATCGACTTTTTAGCCGATACGCCATTTTGGAGCAGTTTTTTTGAATTGTCGAAAAGTTCTTTCTGTTGCACTGAGCTGTAAAGCATTATTTGATACTTTTTTCTTTAAACTGTTAATTGGATGGTGTCGACCCAAAAACTTTTTCGACAGTGGCGGGACATTTTTTAAAAACCATTTCCTGAACGTCTTCGATAAATGCTTCGCGCTGTTTGTCGGTCATGCGTTTGCCGTATTTTTTGAATTCTTTACCGTAACAATCATTTAAGCCAGAGGCATACTCAAAGCCCTCGTCCATAATTTCGAAAGAGCCTTTTTGAACCGTTTCTTTGAGGCAGCATTCGCAAAATTTTTTGGCAAGTCTATTTTTTATTCGACCGTCGCGGTAAGCAACATAATCGATGGTAAAAACCAGAACAATAATAAATAAAAGAACGGAAGCCGATATAATGGATATTTGAATAATTCTTTCGCGCGTCATCTTGTGATTTGGTTTAGGGAAAAATTGAAAATATTTTTCAGCCCTCAAAAATATTGAATTGATTTTATACGACACATAAATAGTGCATTATTTTATTAATATAATTTTGTTTTAAATCTTACTTTGGCAGCTGTTTAAATAATGTTGTTTATGCTTGAGGAAAAACTTGGCGATGAAGCGGCTGGAAAAATGCTTGAACTTTATGACAGCGCCCCCTTTCCGGACTCGATGCAGGGAATGCTGCCAAATACAAATGTACTGCTGACTCCGTGGATTGCAGCTGTTACAAAAAGGGATGAAATATTTCGGGCAGGCTTTCGAATCCTGTTGGCTGGCTGCGGATGCGGGGAAGAGGCAATTGCTATGAGTAAATTATTCCCCGATGCGCTGATTGTGGGTGTTGATTTTAGTGAAAATTCCATTCAAAGGGCAAAAAATAGGGCAGATGAGTGCGGACTCAAAAATTTGTCTTTTCACAGAGCCGATTTGACGCAGCAAAAAGATTTTCAGGGTTTTGAACCCTTCGATTTTATATTATGTCATGGAGTTGCCGATTATGTTTCAGATCCTGATGAGCTATTTAAGACTTTTAAACTTTGCCTTTCGGAAAATGGGGTTCTTTGTATGACAGTGAATAGCCCCAACCATCCTGCTGGCAGAATTAGAAAAGCTTTCAGGGAATTGGGTATAGATCCGGCCAATTTTACAGACAGTACCGAACAGCGTCGACTTTTGCAACTGCTTGATAAACTGATGGCAAATGACAGTGGACTTGTGGGCATTGGAAATTCACCTAAAGCATACCTCGATGTAGATATTTTTGCACCAATTGCACATCACCACAACCTAAGTGCCTGGAATAAAATGGCTGAAAATGCAGGTTTGTTTTTTGTAGGTTCGATGGATGCTGTATTAGGATTAACTAAAGTAACAGATGCTGAACTGCCCATGCTTTTTGCTTTGGGTAAAACAGCACTTTCATTCTGGATGTCGGAACTCTGCCGCAGGCCAGGGATACAGATGCTTTTTACAAATCAGCCAAGCAAAGAGCCCGATTTTACAAACCTGAAAAGACTTTTTGAATATAGGCCAAAATTAGATGCTTGTTTGGGCGTTTTGCCTCCGCTAGCGGGATCGCATGAGGAGGCAAAACAACTTACGATCAGGTTTGAGGGCCTACCCGATTTTGTTGTGAATGCCAAAGCCTACGATTTAGAGGTGCTCAGACGCTGCAATGGCAAAAGCACTGTATCGGAAATTATCGATGAAATCGGATTATCGGGAGACGAGGAGTCGCTGCGGGCTGCTTTATATCGTTTATACCATTACGGGCTGCTAGACCTGACAGGTTTATAAACCTGTCAGGTCTAGCGGCCACCAAGCAACTCAAACTCGCCCAGCAGCTCCCAGCTCTCCGGGCCAAGCTCCGTTCTTACCAGGCGGAGGCTTTGCAGCGAAAATCCGCCCAGAAATCGGTCGCCTAATTCTGCGATAATTGCTTCCTTTTTAAAAGTAGGCAGCGAACCGTAGAGAAAGCTGATATGTGGAATGAATGGATTTACTGTTGAGTGTTCAAAAAGCGATTCGGCCTTATCCCTCAAATGAAAAATATCTTCGCTGTCATCGGTTCTGAAAAACAGGCAGCGATAAAAATATTCAAGATATTCAACGCCGGTTAGGGAGGCCTTCAAAACATTATTATCAGCAGCCAATTTTTGGGTTTTCAATAAAGCAGTTTCCACATCATCGGTAATTCCACTAATGAGGGTTACATGCGGTTCAAATCTTGGGGTATTGTGTACGCTGCTTAGTTCAGCAATGAGCTGACCAATTTTCAGGTAGGTTTCTTTATCGGGCATCAGCCAAAGCGTTAGCATTATGTGTATGATTTTTTTGTTGAGCTATGCTTAGCTTGAAAAGTAATTTCAAAATATTAAGACCAAAGATAAGCCTTATGTTTGTTCTTTCAATATTTTTTGTAGATTTGCTTCAAAGACAAAGCTTTCATCTTTATGGAAAACCTGATTTTATTCGATGATAAATCGCTGATAGAACATTTAAAGCCATTTACCTATACGAGGCCAATTGGAGATTTACGCGTAGGAATTCTGACGATTCGAGAGAAATGGGAAAAAATGCTTCAGGCAAAAATCTCTTTTCACACACAGTTTCACCTCAGCGATAAATATCAGTGTAGGATTGCCGGGGTGAATCTGTTGATAAATTCCTCTATTATTCCAGATTCGGCATTGGTTGAAAGGATTAAACAGTTGCCGATTTATCACGCACTTTTCGACAATGATATCATTATTGCCATTAAATTAGATGCTACCGCTTCGAGGCTCTTTTTGGGCGGACAAATGCCCGATCAGCTGGCAGTTGTCGATTGGAAACAACCTTATACTCAGGTGAAACGCATCTGGGAGATCTTCAGTTTGAACGATGCGGAAATCAGAAAAGATTTTGAAATGCTCACCCGCGGCAGAAAATCGCAACCACTGGAGGCTCATAACCGACTTTTGGGTTCAAGCGATGATCTTTTTATAGAGGAAGGCGCAAAGGTTGATTGTTCCATTCTGAATACTAAAACAGGACCCATATACATAGGAAAAGATGCCGAAGTGCTTGAAGGATCTATGCTGCGTGGGCCACTTGCACTCTGCGAACATGCCGCAACAAAAATGGGTACTAAAATCTATGGGGCAACAACCCTTGGCCCACATTGTAAAGTCGGCGGCGAGTTAAACAACGTTGTTATGTTTGGCTATTCCAACAAAGGTCACGATGGTTTTTTGGGCAATGCAGTTATTGGCGAATGGTGTAATTTGGGTGCCGATACTAATAATTCGAACCTAAAAAATAATTATAGCGAGGTAAAACTGTGGAATTATGCCAGTGAAAAACTCGAAAACAGTAATTTACAGTTTTGTGGACTTTTTATGGGCGATCATTCAAAATGCGGAATCAATACGATGTTTAATACAGGTACAGTTGTAGGCGTTGCAGCTAACATCTTTGGAGCCGGTTTTCCGCCAAAGTTTATACCCTCTTTCAGTTGGGGCGGGGCCGATGGCTTTGCAACTTACCTTCCGGAAGAAGCTGTTGACGCTGCCGAAAGGATGATGAGCCGAAGAAATATTGAACTTACACACGAAGACGAACAGCTACTTAGAACTGTTTTTGAGCAAAGTATGAAATACAGACATTGGGAAAATAACGATGATTCAAATTTAAATCAGAAGGATTGAACATAACAATTTGGAAAAAAATACTCAGTTATTTTTTTGATATCAGCATCGAAAAAAAGAAGAGCAAATTCAGTGGTGAATTGGAAATTCTCTTGAGTAGGGGTAGACTTGCATTGTGCACCAAAAATGCGATGTATTCCTTCGATGATTTATACCTTAATTTTAGAACGGCTTTTTCGATATTGAATATCAATAAGTTCAAGACAGATAAGGTTTTGCTGCTTGGCGCCGGTTTATTAAGTGTGCCTTATTTATTGGAAAAAAATCATCAAAAAAAATTCAAATGTAAAGCAGTTGATATTGATCCAATGGTATTGGAAGCAGCTGCTCAATATGCTTTACCTAAATTAAAATCAGAAATTGAACTCATTTGTGCAGATGCTGAAACGTTTGTGCTCAACGACAAAGAAAAATATGATTTGATCGTTGTAGATGTTTTTATTGATAATGAGGTTCCCTGTAAATTTGAGAAGGAAGATTTTTTAAAGCCTTTAAAAAATCTTTTGTCAGAAAATGGACTGTTAATGTATAACAGGATGGCTAATAACGATGTAGCTTTTGAAAATACAGAATCGTTTTATAATCAAACATTTAAGCAAGTTTTTTTAAAATCGGAAATGCTTAGGCTCAAGGGCAATTGTATGCTTTTAGGGAATTACAGTTCAAAAAACTGAAATTAAGGATTTGACAGTAGAAAAATAAAATCTTATATTTACAGATTATATTGCTTAATTCGCTGTGTTATGTCTAGATCATTCTCTGTCATATTATTTTTTTTCCTTTGCTATTCAGCAGCAGCGCAGGCCCCCGAAGTTATCAAACTAAAAAAAGATATCATTGATTACTACTGGGAAATGTCCTGTGTCGACAAGGATTTGGTGAGTTATCCCCTCGAAATAAAAGATAACAAATGGACAACTGTTTCGGTTGCCGATTACGAAATGGAAGCAGATGTAAACACAACAAAAGGATATATTTTCATAAATGACCCAGCGAGAGATAGTACAGATAATACCTGTAGTTTTCAATTTATGCTATTCGAAAAATCAAATGCTGAGCCCATTGTTGCAATATCAAAGAAATATTTTGCTGGCCAGATGTGGCAAACCGATGTTAGTTTTTGGAAAAAAAGTGGTGGTAAATGGTTTAAGGTGAATGATGAGCTTGTTGCTGAAATAACTTACAGAGATTTTTTGGAAGGTGGAAATGATGCCTTTCTTTACGACGAGCAGATTTCAAAATTGTTGCCTTTGCATTACGAGTTACCTAAAAAAGGAAATTCAATCAAGATCTATCTTATAGATGATAATTTTGAATCTTATTGCGCCGCCAACCCCTCCGATGCTTCATGTGGTATACGAGGTTCTTTTAAAGACGGGGAATTAGAAATTCAATGGAATAAATCGAAAGGAAAATTCACGCTTTCGGATGACAATTAGTCATTAACAAGTTAATGAAATATATATGGATAAGCCTAAAATAAACATTCCCAAAAGCCTGACAGAAAACGTTTTGACCCCACAGGAGGAAATGTTGGAAACGCACTTGAAAAGAAGGAAGGTATCAATAGGCATTCCTAAGGAAGTTGCTTTTCCCGAAAATAGAATAGCGCTTACGCCAGCATCGGTTAAAACCTTGGTAAAGGCAGGCCACCATATCATTGTTGAAAAAGAAGCAGGCGAAAGATCAAATTTCAGCGATTACGATTACTCTGAAGCTGGTGCAGAGATTGCCTATAGTTCCGAACAGGTTTTTAAGGCCAATGTAATTTTAAAGGTTGCACCGCCTACCTTAGAAGAGATAGATTTAGGACATCCAGGACAGATTCATATTTCGCCTATTCACCTGCCAACTATGCAGGAGGAATATCTCTACAGGCTTAAAAATAAACGGATTACGGCTCTAGCAATGGAGTACATGAAAGATAGTTCCGGAGTTTTTCCCTTTGTACGGCTAATGTCGGAAATTGCAGGAATTGGGGCTATGCAGATAGCTGCCGAACTGCTTGCTGCATCATCGGGTGGGAGAGGAGTGCTTTTGGGAGGAATATCGGGCATACCGCCGGCAAAAGTAGTAATTTTGGGGGCAGGAGTTGTCGCCGAAGTTGCCGTACGAGTAGCCTTGGGCTATGGTGCCGAGGTCAGGGTTTTCGACAATAGCATCCGTAAACTCATGCGTCTGCAATCGGACCTTGGAGTCAGGCTTTACACAGGTACTTTCAGCGCTCCGGAAATGGAACATGAACTTAAAACTGCTGACGTAGTCATTGGTGCAATTCATGCCGAATCGGGCCGTACGCCTTGCGTTGTAAGCGAAGATATGGTGAGAAATATGAAGTCAGGCGCAGTGATTATTGATGTGAGTATCGACCAGGGAGGTTGTTTTGCTACTTCGAAAATAACAACACACAATAACCCTACTTTCAGAAAATATGATGTGATTCATTATTGCGTGCCAAATATCGTTTCCCGCTTTCCGGGTACTGGTTCAACAGCTTTCAGTAATGTTTTGCTGCCCTTCTTTCTAAACGCAGGCGGAACAGAAAATATAGAAGCGCTTATTCGTACAAATCCTGGCTTCAGAAATGGTGTTTATATGTACAAAGGCTGCCTTACTAACAGATACATGAGTGAGCGTTTCGGATTAAAATATACCGATCTGGAACTATTGATGATGACCGATTTATAATGGTTAATGTTTAATGGATAATTAGGATAAAAAAAAATATGAAAATAATAGGAATTAGTTGCATGTCAATAATCGTAATATGTTTGTTAGGTGCTTGTAGCGCTGAAAAAAAGTCGAAAAACTGGTCAGATAAATTACGTTCTGTCGAAAAATGGGAAAATTTTGAATTGCAGGGCAATAAAGGCAAGGCGGCTTTTCCGCAAAGGCCCGTTTCCAAAACAATTGCTTACAGTGCCGATATCAATAGCCTTGAAAATTATGTTATGTCAGATAGTGTAACCTACTCTGTCACGCTCATTGAGAACAAAACCCTCAAAACTGCAGAGGACTGGAAAAACTTCCTTGAAAAAGAGGTACTTGCATTCAAGGCCATCGAAAGAAGAAAAATAAAGATAAGTGGTCGCGATGCTGTTTTATCAAAGGTTCGACAGGCTGATCTCTGCGGATACTCCATCAATATGGTTGTCGATAATAAATATGTGGCCAATATTGCCATCCGTTACAAAGGAGATTTTCCAACTGAAAAATTGATTATGGCATTTGCCGCTAAAGTTAGATTTTAGGTATAAAGTATCAAGAAACGAAGTTCCGCGAAGCGCATCAAGAACCGAGCTTTACAACAAACAACAAACAACGAATAACAAACAACGAATAACAAACAACGAATAACAAACAACGAACAACTTAAAAAAACAATGCTACTTCGAGCAGAAAATCTAGTTAAAACATACGGCCGCAGAAATGTGGTAAGGGGTGTATCCATCAGTGTAAAACAGGGGGAAATAGTTGGTTTGCTAGGTCCGAACGGCGCTGGTAAAACAACCACCTTTTACATGACGGTAGGTTTCGTGAAACCCAATAGCGGTAATGTTTATTTAGACGATCGCGAAATCACAGCGCTGCCGATGTACAAAAGATCTAAACTGGGAATTGGGTATTTGCCGCAAGAGGCCAGTATTTTTCGCAAACTTACAGTCGAAGACAACATCAAAGCTGTTTTGGAGATGACCCAACTCAACAAAGCTGAACAAGCCGAAAAATTAGAATTGCTTATGCTCGAATTTGGTTTGGAAAAGGTGCGTAAAAGCAAAGGTGATACACTCTCTGGTGGAGAGCGTCGCCGTACAGAAATAGCCAGAGCATTAGCAGTAAATCCTTCTTTTATATTATTGGACGAACCCTTTGCCGGTATCGACCCCATAGCGGTTGAAGACATTCAGTCAATCGTATGGAAACTGAAACAGAAAAATATTGGCATTCTCATCACCGACCACAATGTAGGAGAAACCCTTTCCATTATCGATCGAGCCTACATCATGGTAGATGGGCAGATTTTCAAAGAAGGTGCCCCCGAAGAACTCGCTGCCGACCAAAAAGTTAGAGAACTCTATCTTGGTCAAAGCTTTATGCTCAAAAGAAAGTACAGCGGCGAAAGGGTATAATTCTTGGAAATATAACTTTTCTAGTGCCCTAAGCTAAACCATAGGAGGCCAGGGTTTTAACCTGGGGCTGCTTCCAGCTCCATCGGAGCGGCCTGTTCCTAGCCTATAGGCAGGAACAGGATTTGAGCCACAGCGTGGTGACCTCATAAAAATTGAAACACGGATCTAGACTTTGTCCAACGCAGATCGGACAGATGAACACAGATTTTTAGCCATTGCCTCAATACTGATTCCTCCCGAAAGCTTTCGAGGAAGCTATCGGATTAATCAGATTAACTACGTTAAGACGGATATTTACGGATTGGCGAAACTTACTCAAAAAATCTCTAGGTTTCGCTTCGCGGAGCGCTCTCGTCTTGGGACGAGATCGGTTCAGCCTCAGATTTTAGGTAGCAAAGGAGGCCTAGGACTATCTGAGCTTACCCCGAAAGCTTTCGGGGGCATCAGATTTTTTTTAATGGATTTAGCCACTATGAAAATCTTAACCAATGGACTACCAGCAAGGTGGAATGTTTCGCTTCTCCGAAGCTAGTTTCTTTCCGCACCTTCGGTGCTAGGAATGTTGCGCTTCTCCAAAGCTGGAATCGCTAACTAGTTTTTTACTTTTCACCTTCGAATTTAAAGCGGCATTAAAATACCGCACTCTTTTGCTGTTGTTTTTCTCAAATGCTAAAGCCGTTTGGAATCTCGTCTGCATGTCGAGACAAATTTTCAATCCGATAGCTATCGGATTAACTAATTTTCAAATTATTCTTTTCTTTCTATTAATCTTTAAATCTGCTACTTTTATTTCAAAACTATATGCTATATTTGCGCCATTCCTAAAAAAATAAAAAACTTTAAAAATGAGAAAAATTATAATTTTTGCAGCGATGTTGTTTGCTGTGAGTGTAAGTGCGCAGGTAAATATTGCGAATGGGCTTTTGGCTTATTATCCTTATAATGGAAATGCCAGTGATGAAAGTGGAAATGGTTATAATGGGACTGTTGGTGCTGGTGTGACTTTGACAGCGGACAGATTTGGAAATGCAAATAAGGCATATAATTTCCCCAATAATGGTAGTATTTCAAGCACTATTCAATACGATTCTGATAGCTCCTTTAGTATTGTACTTTGGTTTCGCGCAGATCAGATTAGTGTTAATACAACTCGTCTTCTTTTGTGGAGGGGTGATTTGGGTGGCCCAACACCAACAGGAGAGCAAACATCATTTGGAATATCAAATGCCGGTAGCGCATGTTATGCCAATCTTGAAAAATTTAATGGACTGCAGGGCTGTTCATTATTGAACAGCAGCGAATCAAATCCGGCACCATTTGATGATGCAAATTGGTATATGGCGACTATCTCAAAAAATGGAAATCAAGTTATTTTTTATATAAATGATATTCCTCAAGATACAATAACTGTTACTTGGTCTACAGCACCTTGTAACAGTGTTGATATAAATTATATACCGTTAAAAATGGGAAGTGATGTTTTTAATGGGGCAATTGATGACGTAATGGTTTACAACAGGGCACTCAATACTGCGGAAGTAGATTCACTCCATGCACTTACAGCATCTTATTTAACACCTACATCAACTGAGGTGATTTCTGAAAATGAATTAAGATTGTTTCCAAATCCTGTCAAAAACGCTTTGAATATTCAACTTTCGGAAAATTCCAATTACGCTTTGGAAGTGACAGATTTAAATGGCAAAAGAGTTTACAGCAGCAATCTTACAGGCCAAAATTTTGAACTGAATACAGCCGAATGGGCTCAAGGGCTTTATTTACTAAGATTGATTGATGAAAATGGGAAGACCTACACCCAGAAAGTAGTTAAAGATTAATCTAACTGAACATATTAAGCAGAACAAGCTGCCCATGGCAGCTTTTTCTGCTTAAGCCTTAATGAAAATCAAAACCAATGGACTACCAGCAAGGTGGAATGTTGCGCTTCTCCGAAGCTTGTTTCTTTGCGCACCTTCGGTGCTAGGAATGTTGCGCTTCTCCAAAGCTGGAACTGCCTGCTACTTCTATCTTCACTGCGTGTAGCACTACTTTGCTGTTGTTTTTCTCAAATGCCCCGAAAGCCGTTTGGAATCTCGTCTGCATGACGAGACAAATTTTCAATCCGATAGCTATCGGATTACCTAATTTTCAAATTATTCTTTTCTCTTTCTTTCTATTAATCTTTAAATCTGCTACATTTATTTCAAAACTATATGCTATATTTGCGCCATTCCTAAAAAATTAAAAAACTTTAAAAAATGAGAAAGATTCTATTTTTTGTAATGATGATGGTAGCTTTTGGTAGTAAAGCACAAGTTGATTTGTACAATGGTTTGATTGCTTACTATCCTTTTGATGGAAATCCTAACGATGCAAGTGGCAATGGACACAATGGTACAGTTAATGGAGCAAGTTATGCAAGTGGCGTCTTCGGTACTGCTTTTACTGCCTTGTCTGTTGGTGATGGAGATATTTTTACTTCTGAAGTTCCATACAAATTGGAAGACGAGTTTTCAATTTCATTTTGGTTTATTTCTTACGCGACTACTAATGCCAAAATAATGACTTGGGTAGGTAAAAATGCACCATCTGATTATGATTTCTTCAATTTTAGATATTTTGCACCTCAAACAGCTTTCAGAACTGAATTGGAGAAGACTTATCAAGCTCCTGGTATAGCTTGTGATAATGACTATACGGATTTTGCAAATAATTTAATCCCTGACCCAAATTTTTATGCAAACTACACTTTAGTTAGAAAATCAGACAGCATTCATGTATATTTGAATAATGTTAAAGTTTCTAGTACTGAGGCTTCATTCCCTGGTTGCCTTACAGTCGATACATTAAAAAACATTACCCTTGGAAGTACATTTTTTTCTGGTGAAATTGATAATATGCTGATATACAACCGGGCATTAAATAATTCTGAAGTTGATTCAATTTACAACCTTTCATCATCTCTTCCAGCTGTTATACCAAGCTCATCAAGTGCAACAATAGAAAAAGAAGTTAACATTTTCCCTAATCCCGTATCAAATTTAGCGACGGTGGTAATGCCTGAATTTGGTGAATTTTCAATTCAGATTTTTGATATGACAGGAAGATTAGTTCAGAACTATCAAATAAGTGAATCTGAAGCTTTTTTAAATGTGAGTTCTCTTTCCAATGGATTCTACAATGTTAAAATAATTTCCTCAGATGGTAGAGTATATTTCAAGAAAATGATTAAGAGTTTTTAGTAATATATTAAAAGATAAAAAGGCTGCGCAATAACGCAGCTTTTTTGTCATTAGTTCGATTTGCACATGCCCCATTTATTTTAATTTTTTTTAGTTTTTAAAAACTAATTGTTACCTAAAACTATTCCCACTCTGAAAAAAAGATTCTCGTATGAAAAATAATGTACACATTTTGCTTTTTGCTATTTTAGTTGTTGTTAATACTCAATTAAAGGGACAAATTGGTTTTCGGGGATATACACTGTAAAAATAACTGATAGTAAAGGCAAAACCGAGGTCAAAAAGATTGTTAAAAAATAACTCAAAAAAGTAAGAAATTTAAGGGTTAGTCCAAAAAGTAATATTATTAGCTAATCGATTCTATCAGGAGTATAGGTAAAATTGAGGCCGTCCAGACTTTTTGGACGGCCACTTTCTGTTTAATAGATTTGATCCTTAAATTTTTCAGTAAGGAATTATTTAGACTTATAAATCTTTCTAGTATCAAGCAGTACAGCGCCATCAAAAATGCGGATGATGTACAATGCTTCCGCTAACTCATTGTTGTTTAGCGAAACCTTTATGGTTCGACTTGAGGCATCGAATGACATTTCTTTCTGCAGGGTGCCTTTTAAAGTGAAAAATTGTAAGCGCAGTTTATTTTTTGGCATATCGCCTAATTCAATATAAAGCGCTTCAGCTACTACAGGATTGGGATAAAGTTTGATAGCAACTGCACTATTTATTTCATCGAGTCCGGTTGATATTGCTACTACATTTGAAAATGTTTCGGAACCATCAAAATCCAACTGCCTGAGCCTGTAGTACTGAGTTGGGCGAATTAACTGTCCATCCTTGTAATTATAAGCCAATTCCGCACGACTGTTTCCATTTTCTTTCGAATAGACAAAGCCAATACGTTCAAAGTTAGCTGCATCGAAAGAACGTTGAATTTCAAAGCCCATATTATTTTCTTCTGAAGCAGTTTTCCAAGTCAAGCTTACTTCATTTTTTACCAATTCACCATTAAAAGCAAGCAGTTCGACAGGCAAAACAGGTGGTAATACATCTACTATAAACATACCATTGCCATGTGTGCCAACCAATAGTTTTTGGTCGGCTGGGCGATACCAAAGCTGACTCACCAAGGCCATTCCAATAGTGGTAGTGCCTACCCTTACCCAGTCAGTTGTGCTAGGGTCGGTACTGGTGTAAAGCCCACGTGAGGTGCCCGCTACATAAAGCGTAGAACCTCCAGCTTCCACAATTGAAACGGAACGAACCGACAATGCTTCGATATTGCGTGAAACATTTACCCAAACAGGAGTTGCTGCATTTGCATTGTTGGTTAGGAAAATACTTGGTGCGCC
Organism: Saprospira grandis DSM 2844; assembly: GCA_945888475.1. Lineage (GTDB taxonomy): Bacteria > Bacteroidota > Bacteroidia > Chitinophagales > Saprospiraceae > Saprospira > Saprospira grandis_C. The sequence goes on from CAMDAB010000055.1 coordinate 23,572, forward strand.
ATAGTTGGAATAGGCAG
>CAMDAB010000056.1 GCA_945888475.1 Saprospira grandis DSM 2844
ACGGAAATCAGCAGCCTCTTTGAAACAACAACGCTGATCTTCAATCTGAACAATGGCTGTAACGACACAGCGGCAATTACCATCACGGTAAATCCAACCGAGAGCATCTTTGTACCGAATGCCTTTACACCAAATGGTGACGGCGTAAATGATGTGTTCACAGTCTACGGATCGACCGATGTACAAAGAGTAGAGCGCGTGCTAATCTTCGACAGATGGGGCGAACTGGTCTATGAAGCGACCGACTTTGCACCAAATGATTTGTCAAATGGCTGGGATGGTAGCTTCAAAGGTAAGAAACTGAACCCTGCAGTCTTTGTGTACTATGCTGAGATAACACTCATCAATGGAGACACAGTAACGAGAAAGGGTGATGTGACGTTGATAAGGTAGGAGATTTGAAGAGGAAAGAAGTGGAGAGGAAAGAAGAGTGGAGAATTTGTCTCGTTCTGCAAACGAGATGAGAATGAGACAATTTGAGAATTCTTGCATTGAATATGAACCGCGGCTATACAGTGAAAGGGAGAGGAAAGAGGAACCGATCTCGTCCCATGACGAGAGCGCTCCACGAGGTGAATGGGTGAAAGGGTGAAAGATTATTACAGTTTGAAATTAGTTTTCAATATGTTTCGTTTTGGGGACGAGAAATGGCATAAAAAAAAGACGGCTACCGCCGTCTTTTTTTATGACAATATTTGGTTTAACTTTGCATTTACATCAGGGAAAAGATGAAAGAGTTAAAATATATATTTGAATAAATCTAAAAAGGTAAGATGAATTGCTATGCGTGAATTTACTGTAAAAATTACATTATTTTCAAATCAATAAGTCTTAGTCATTCTAGCCGGTACACATATAATATAATCGGCTTTGCCCTGATGTTCCTTGTCTAGCTTATCGATATTATCCTGCTCAACAGTAGTGATATTTACAATTTTAAGCGTGGGTTGTTTTTGACGTACATAGTATACGATACCTTCCTTATTATCGCTGTGGAAAGATCCGTTGAAATGAAGAAATAATTCACCCTTTGACCAGTTCTGCAGAATAAAATGGGCCATAGTGGCATCTTTTACCATTTGTGCCTGTGGAAAAAACACATTACCGTTTGCCATTTCGAGCATTTCTTTGTAGCATTTTATATTGAGATCAACCTTTATGGGCAGCGGAGCAATATAGATTTTGGAGTGGGAGGGGAGGTCAGCCAGTTTTCCGATGCCTTCTTTCGAAACCATTGAAGCGTAACGGCGTGGTACATTGGATGCTACAAAGCGAAGCCCGTTTTCTTTTGCAAACTCAATGAGGGGTTTGTAATCGGTTTCATAATTTGGCCACATGCGCATTTCTTTTTCGAAATTGCCCTCACTAATGAAGCCCAAAAAATATTCATTCATAATCACCTGATTATCCGATTCGAACATTTCTGCACCAAATGCAAGATTGGTTCCCTTTATTGCATATAAATCTCTTGAAAGTTCGTACTGCAACCAATGTGACACGGTATTATTGTGCAATTCGCCAAAGAAAATCATATCATTTTCACTCAAAGCAAGGGTCATTTTTTTATAGGAAATCTCTTTGCCTTTTGAATTGTAAATTTTATATGCCTGCGGATTTTCAATCTTTTCATTATCAACTTCAGTTTCCGTTTTATTGTTTGACTGAGCATTCAGGCTTCCGATCATTAGCGTCAGAAAGCAAATTAAAATTGTTCGAGAGAAGATCATATAGTTGCGATGTTGCATTTGGTTTCATATTTTTATGCGTGTCACAAAAAACTTGATAAAGCCAATTAAGATTTTAAATGTACAATTTAATTCTTTATCTTTGGCAAAATTCAGTGCAAGATTTAAAAATTAAATTTACTGCTTTTTTGCAAGAACCTGGTTTGCAAATTTTTGCGTTTTTGCATTACCATAAACTAAGTATTTTTATATGAGTCAAGATCAAAAGATAGTACCTATCAGTATTGTTGATGAAATGAAAACTGCATACATCGATTATTCGATGTCAGTTATTGTTTCGCGAGCCTTACCCGATGTAAGGGACGGACTAAAACCGGTTCACCGTCGTGTTTTGTACGGAATGAATGAGTTGGGCGTATTTTATAACAAAAAGCATTTAAAATCGGCCCGTATAGTAGGGGAGGTTTTGGGTAAATATCACCCGCACGGCGATAGTTCTGTTTATGACACGATGGTGCGTATGGCCCAGCATTGGTCACTGCGTTATCCTTTGGTTGACGGTCAGGGAAATTTTGGTTCTGTAGATGGTGACTCACCAGCGGCAATGCGTTATACAGAGGCGCGTCTTTCGAAAATAAGTGATGATCTTTTGGCCGACCTTGACAAAGAAACGGTAAGATTCCAATATAATTTTGACGATACATTACAGGAGCCAACTGTATTGCCGACGAAAATTCCAAATCTGCTCGTAAATGGCGCATCTGGAATTGCAGTTGGTATGGCTACAAATATGCTTCCGCACAATTTAACTGAGGTTATTAATGGTATTATAGCTTTTATTAATGATCCTGAAATCAGCATTGACGATCTGATGCAGTTTGTAAAAGCACCAGATTTTCCTACAGGTGGCACAATCTATGGATTGAATGGTGTACGCGAAGCTTATTTGACAGGTCGCGGAAGGGTAGTAGTGCGCGGAAAATCAGAAATTGAAATAATAGATGGCCGAGAAACCATCATTATATCAGAAATTCCATACCAGGTAAATAAATCAAATCTCATTCAGAAAATAGCCGAATTGGCCAATGAGAAAAAAATCGAAGGCATCAGTGATGTTCGTGATGAATCGGACCGTGATGGGATGCGGATTGTTATTCAATTGCGCCGCGATGCTAATGCGAATGTTGTATTGAGCCATATGTACAAATATACAGCACTGCAGTCATCTTATGGTGTGAATAATATCTGCTTGGTTGACGGTCGTCCAAGATTGCTCAATCTGAAAGATTTAATGACAGAATTTTATAAATTCCGACTTGAGGTTATTACCAAGCGTTCAATTTATGAAAAGCGCAAGGCCGAAGAAAGGGCACATATCCTTCAAGGTTTGCTTGCTGCTATGGACAGCAAAGACAAAATGGATGAGGTCATCACCAGAATCAGAGCTGCCAAAACAACTGAAGATGCAAAAGCCTCCCTGATGGAAATGGATTTCAGTAAGGGCAGCAATTCAGTTGATACCTTTCTCAAAGAACATCCGCTCGCAGGTGACAGACTTTCTGAAGATCAAGCTAAAGCAATTTTGGAAATGCGTTTGCAGCGTTTGGTGGGACTTGAAAGAGATAAAATATTAGCTGAATTCAAACAATTACTTGCAATAATTATAGACCTAACAGAAATTCTAAACAGTGAAGAGCGTCGCAAACAGGTTTGCAAGGACGAATTAATCGAAGTTCGCGATAAATACGGTGATCAGCGCCGTACAGATATTATTTATGCTGAAGGCGAAATCAGCATAGAAGATATGATCAAAAATGAAAAGGTGATTGTTACTATTTCCCATTTGGGTTATATCAAACGTACTCCAATGAATGAATACCGCACCCAATCGAGAGGTGGTGTTGGCGCAAAGGCCGCCGACAAGCGTAATGAAGACTTCATGGAACATCTTTTCGATTCCAATACGCACGATTATTTATTGCTCTTTACACAAAAAGGACGCTGTTACTGGATTAGAGTTTATGAATTGCCCGAAGGAAACAAAACATCTAAAGGTCGTGCCATTCAAAACCTCCTTCAGTTGGGCGAAAATGATAAAATTAAAGCCTTTATCCGTTTAGAGAATTTGAACGATAAAGATTTTCTCGAAAATCACTTTATCATATTTGCCACCAAGCATGGTTTAGTCAAAAAAACTCCGCTTGAAGCATATTCACGTCCAAGAACAGGTGGAATTACAGCCATCACATTCCGTGAAGATGATGAACTAATTGAAGCTAAACTCACAAAAGGTAATTCTCAAATACTTTTGGCCTCGAAAGCTGGAAAAGCAATTCGTTTTAAAGAAACCGATGTACGCTCAATGGGTCGTACAGCAACCGGTGTAAAAGGTATGGATATTGAAGGCGAAAATGACGAGTTGATTGGAATGGTCTGTGTTGAGGAGAATGAAAATATACTCATCCTCGCAGTTTCTGAAAAAGGCGTTGGAAAAAGAACCGATATAGACGAGTATCGTATTCAGACACGTGGTGGTAAGGGTATTAAAACGATTAATGTTACCGAAAAAACAGGTCAGTTGATTGCTATCAAAGCAGTTACAGATAGTGATGATCTTATGATTATTAATAAATCGGGACTAACCATCAGAATTGCTGTAAAAGAATTGCCAATCAGCGGTCGTGCTACACAAGGTGTAAAACTGATTAACATTAAATCAGGCGATTCTATTGCTGATGTTTCGCTCATTGTGGACGGACAGTTGGAAGAACCTGAAATAGTAGAGACTAATCCGGAAGCCTAAGAAAGGATCTGAATGATGGCACAGTTCTTGCAAAAACAAGCCTAAATAAATTATTAATATTCAAAATCAATCATCTGATGAAAAACACAATTTTAGCAGTTTTGCTTTTCAGTACCTTTGGTTTATTTGCCCAAAAGAGCGGCATGGCAGCACGAATTGCTGCGCTTACCAGTTTGGAAGAGTACAAACTCAATATGCAGTTTACAGATAAACTAGAATATGCGCTCGAAAATATTGAAATTTCCTGTAACGATCCAAAAACATCGGATGATCCGGTTACCTGGAGAAATAAAGGTGAAATTTGTGCAACAGTAGCACTGGACGAAAAACTTTCCAAAAAATATAAAAAAGTAGCCGGAGATGCTTTTGTTGCTTACGAAAAAGCACTAAGCATGGAGGAAAGCAGAGCTAAGGTTAAAGAAAAAACTATTGATAAAATTGCTGCAAAACAGGAATTCATTGATGGTTTTACACAAACTGCAAGAGCATTGTACCGTCAGGGATCTTTTGCCTTTAATGAACAAAACTATGAACTTTGCTATGATTTGTATAGCAAGCTCACCCAAATTCCTACAAGAACTGCAAGTTTTGACCTTAAGAAAAGAATTGAGCTGACTTTCGAATCAGGAAAAGAAGAGGTAAACATGGAAACCAATGCAGCTTTCCTGGGTGGTATTGCAGCTGTAAAAATCAAGAAAATTGAAGAAGCCGAAATACTTCTTTTACCACTTATGACCGGCAAGAAAATCAAAGACGAGGATATTAAAACCTGTTATCGTGCTTTGAGCGGTGGTTATTTTGACAACGGGCAAAAAGAAAAAGCCAAAGCATTGGTCGCTGAAGGAAGAAAACAATTTCCTGGTGATTTTGATATGCTTATCATCGAAATTAACATAGCGCTGCAGGAGGGAAGACTAGCTGAACTTGAAGGTCAGTTGAAACAAGCAGTTGAACAGGATCCAAAAAATCCGATGCTTCATTTTGTTATCGGCAACATGTATGATGAACAGTTTCGTGGAAAAGTAAACTATGAAAAATGGCCAGTTGCCGAGCAGGATCTGAAAGATGGTATAGATTATTTTGACAAGGCAATTCTATGGTATTCAAGCGCACTTAAAATTGATGCCAAAAATTTTAATGCAATGTACAGTCTAGGTGCGATTCATGTCAATTACTCCAATTATTTTACTACTCAATTGAAAAATGGGGATAAATTGAAAAAAGAGGAGCGTACTGCAATAGAAAAAGAATATATCAAATATGTTGACAAAGGTTTGGAGTATTTACTTGAAGCTGAAAAAATTGACACTAATGACATTGGTTTAGTTCGTGCTTTAAAAGAAGTTTATACTCGTAAGAGCGATGAAACAAATTACATGAAGTATAGTACCAAAGAAAAAGAACTTTTGAAAAAGGCAGGCAACTAACTGTATAGACCTCCTAAAAAAACCGACTGCAAATTTATTGCAGTCGGTTTTTTTTGTGCTCGTCAATAATGCTATAATTTCTACTTAACATAATGTTAGAATAATAAAAAAAAACTTACATCACTAAAAAGGGTAGTAAACAAAGTAAGGAATTCCTTTTTAACCATTTTTGAAATCATTGCGTCAATGATGTTAATCGTTTTGTGAGAAAAACCTTTACTAATATTAGATCGATTTTTATCTTGGTTCCTAAAATATTAGGGAAGGAAATCAAAAGGGTAAGGATAGTGTTTGAAATTCCTATTTAACATAATATATATTATAGGAAATATGTCCTTAAAATTTAAATACAGTACAGCAGCCCGTTTTTATTATATTTTATTGAAAATCAATTTTGTACGATATTTCACACAGCGTACGAAGTTAGAATTTTGAAGGTAGAAATTAGAACTAATTTGAAAATTTACTTCTTACTTCTGATTTCTTCTCGTCCGAAAGACGAGACTGATTTCTTACTTCTGATTTCTTACTTCTGATTTACCACAGCGCTTCATGTTCTTCCATAACACCAAAGCCACTGATATTGATTTGCTTTCCATCTTCTTTATAAAAGCCGCTTATGGGTCCGTACACCTGAGTGAATTTGCTTTTCATCAGCAGCACATTAATATTTTCTTTCCTGGCGCCTTTGGGTTCCATTACAAGTTGAAGACTGGCATCGGCAGCATTGATTTCCCACTTAGAACTAATAATTGGTGGCTGATAATCGTATAAAATTTTTCCGTACATACGATGCTTTCCATCGACCCACATCACATTTTCAATATTTCCATTGAAGCCATCCACAAGGTTAAGGCCCACTGTCCTACCATCATCTGTTTTGCCCATAAACGAAGTCCAATTCCAAAAAGTATGGCGTGGCGGATAACCTTTGGAAAAATCGATTGCACCTAACAGATCTCTTTTATGCAATATTTTACCGTCATTCCACTCAGCTTTAACATTCAAAAGCATATTTTTGAATGTATAATGAAAAGGCCTTGAATTTTTTGAAGGACAAATGAAACTTAATCCGTTATCATTTAATTCAATTTCAAGGTTAAGTCCAAATTTTTTGCCACTGTATGCAGCTTTCATAATCCCATTTTGGGTACTGATACAAAAGTTTTTTAATTTCCATTCTGAAAGCAGATTGGGATCGAAACTATTAGGAAAACCTAGTGGAATATCAATTCCATCTTCAATCAGTTTATTGTTTTTCAGATCGTAAACATAAGCAAAAGCCTTAGAGAGAAAGCCTGCATCGACGATTGCAAAGCCTATAAAAATATCCTCATCGCCAGCTCCGATAAATATCCAGCTTTTGCGCTTGGTTCTGCGCGGACTGGTTATTGAACCGTTTCCGTCCCATAACTTGGTGCTTGGCTGATCGACTGTACCACCATAAATTCCATATGGATATAGACTTCCGCTTTTATGCAGTTCGTGTATTTTTTTCATTAATAATCTTTATCACCTCTTTCAAGGTCGCGTTTTACATCTCTTTCCTTGATAGAATCACGTTTATCGTATTCTTTTTTACCCTTTGCAAGGGCTATTTCAACTTTGGCAAAACCTCTTTCGTTGATAAAAATCCTGTATGGAACAATGGTAAATCCACGTTCTTTGACTTTCGCATGCAGTTTTTTTAATTCTGAAGATTTTACCAAAAGTTTTCTTCGACGGCGTGGCTCATGATTATTATAGGTTCCATTGGCATATTCAGAAATGTGCAACTTATCGAGGTACAACTGTCCGTCGACAATAATGCAGTATGAGTCGTTCAGATTGATATGACCCATCCTTATCGATTTTATCTCGGTTCCCTGCAGCATTATACCTGCCTCAAGTGTATAAATAAATTCATATTCATGTCGGGCACGGCGATTTACAATTTCAACTTTATCGAGCATTTTCATAGTCTAAAATTTTTTGTCGTTCAAATTCAATATGTAAACCATTAGAGCGCTCCGAGCGTTCCAAAATTGTAGCCATAGCACAAACTAATTTGCTTTGCCCAATCGCCATTTTATGATTTCGGCATTCCAGGGTTCTTTCAATGCGCTCGACCGGTCAAGCAGGTATTGATCTTTGTAGCGCAAAAATACAAATTCTACAGGATCGCGTCCTGCAGCATGACTGTAATACCAAATTGATTTATCTTCATATTTTCTTACAATCTGGGGCCTGCCGAAAATAGTAAATATCATTCCCATGTCGGTTTTCCAACCTTGTTTTGCAAAGGTAAAGAAACGATTTGCTTCTTTCATGCGATTGTAATAAAGACTGATTAGCCTTTTTGCCTCTTGTTCGTTTTTATTTCTCGATAACCAATACTCATCCAATGCAGCCTTCATATTCGGTGCTGAGGTCATTTTTTCATACTCCTCATTTTTCGTAATGTAGCGCGTTGCAAGTACCAACTCGTTTAAATTGGTCAATACAGGAAAATCTTCTCCAAAATAGGAAATAAAAATACCCTCCGTTGCGCTACTATCCGTCTGAATATAAAATATTCCTTTTTCTGAAAGTTTCAATTCTCTGCCTTTTATTACAGTAAAGTTTTGACTGACTGTATCTCTATCGGGATTAAAATAGCCGTTATTTTTACTTGCAGGCGGCGGAGCAGGTAGCGCATCTTCTTTATAATAAGCTACAAAAAAATTCAGAACTGAACTTTTATTATGCGAAATTTTAAAAAAATCATCTTCTTTGAGGTAATTACTCAAAAGCGGTAATCCATCAGTACCTGTAACGTAGAGCTGTGTATTGATATCTGATGCAGAAACATAGGCTATGTCATGAAAAAGTAGCTGCTTATTTGAATTTACTACCTTTATTTCAAGCGCAAAATTGCTTAGTTCTAAATCGAGTGGAACTTTATGGACTGTTTCAGAAATAGAATCTCTGAACTCAGGTTCCGACTGCCAGACAAGATTTGACTTGGAACTGTAATAGGTATAAACTTTTAACCCAAGGCGATAATTGTAAGCCGGAGCCGAAACAACAAGATAAGGTCTGTCATTTTCGAAGATGCATTTGTACTTTAACTCAAAATTTTTTGAAAAAAGTGTAAGTTCTCGATGATGAAGTTTTTGAGCAAAAACAGATTCAGATGCTGTTAAATAAAACAACAGGAAAAACAAAAATAAATATTTTGATTTCTTTGTAAGCATAGCCTTTATTCTTTATCGGCAAGGTCTTCGTTCAATCCTATTGCTTTATCTCTTTTCTTGGTTTGACGTGCTGCAATTCCAATACTCAACTCATATAAAATATAAACCGGGATGGCAACTAAAAGTTGAGAAAGTATATCGGGAGGTGTAACAACAGCTGCAAGTAATAAAATTCCAACAATCGAATGACGGCGGTATTTGCGCATCGCCTTATCTGTAACTATTCCAATTTTTGCAAGATAGAAAATCAAAACAGGTAATTCGAAAAGTATACCTGCAGGAAAAGTAAACATAATCATATAGTTTATGTAAGAACCTGCTTTTATAAAACTTTCATTTTCATTAACCAGTGGTAATTGATATCCCACCAAAAAATTAATGGAAAAGGGCGCAAGAATAAAATATCCGAAAGCTACACCCAATAAAAAAAGGGCACTCGTAATAAAGACTACTCCTCTTGTAGCCTTAACCTCAGCATCGTAAAGTCCGGGTCTTACAAACATCCACAACTGCCACAATACATAGGGAAAAGAAATAATGAGTCCTCCATAAATACAGATTTTCATGTGCAATGAAAATGCTTCACCCATATCGAAGGTCTGAAGTGATGTTTTTACAGGAGTAATGCATACCCCAGGTATTTTCAAGAGCTGTTCCAACCAGCACATCAGTCTGTATGTAGGAAAGTCAGGATTTAAGGGATAAAACAGAATATTTTTAAAGATAATATCTGTCAGAAAAAACATTAAAATAGCAGCCGATATGATAGCAAACAATGATCTTATGATATGTTTCCTAAGTTCATCGAGATGTTCAACAAAAGACATTTCCCTTTCTTCTCCCCTGCCCTTTTGTTTCGATCTGCGATTCAACATTGATAAAAATCCCATCTTGGGTATATGATTGAGTGTGTAAACTTATTTGAGTTGCAAATATAATAAAATTGACATCGCTAAACAAAGTTTAGCATCCTTTGCTTGCAAAATCTTAAATTTTATAAATTTCTGAGCAATAGCGGAACTTTGAGCAATATTTTGAATGTTATGCCATGCAAATTGAAACTGACAAAAAATATACTGTTTCTACAATTAAAAAATAATTTCAAAAATTAAAAAATACCCTATTATGAAAATAACGTATTCGTTTAATTTAATCAGAATTGATTTTGAAAACCTCCACAGTGTCGAAGATTGTAAAAAGATGCTTTTCGAACACAATATTGACGAGCATGACATTATGCCACAAAAACTTTTTGATGCTAAAAGCAAATACGATGTCCTTTTTTACGATTCTAAGACTTTTTTCTTAGTTGCATGTGTAAAAAAGGGTAAAAAAGAAATCATCTTTTTGGATGAATATCAGCAACATATGCTTTCAATTGAACCAATAAATCAGCTATGGAAAGAGATCTCGGAGTTGAGCCTTGATTATATTCTCGATAAAATCAATAAAATCGGAATCAAATATCTAACAGATAATGAAAGACTTTATCTTGCAAAACAGTCGGGCAAGTAATTTTGTCTTATGAAACCAAAAGGTTGCAACCTCTTATATCGCTTGAATCGAAGCGACCTAAAATCTCAAAATCTCCATTTTCATGGAGCTTGCCAATATCGTCTGTTGCTATGAAGGCGCAGCTGTCAATATTTGCCAAATCAATGATGTTGATTGCTCCATTTTTTCCTTCCGACAAAATTGTAAGTGGGTCACTGCTGTCGCGGATGAGTATTTTCATAGTTTCAGAACAATGAAAGATTCCATTTCCTTTTGAGTAAGCCTGCGATATGAGTTCAGTCATTCCATATTCAGAATGAATCGCATCGAGCTTAAATGCATTTTTTAAAATCGTATGCATTGCTTCGCGCAGCAGTTCTTTTCTTCTACCTTTCATGCCTCCTGTTTCCATGATGACAGTATTTCGAAGGGACATCGGGAAGATTTCGGCAAAATCGAGCAGGGCAAAACTAACACCTAACAAAAGGACAGGAATGTTTTTTGCCATACAGGCTTTCAAGCGCTCAGCCAACTCATTCATATTGTTCAGAAAAAAACCACTTTCGCTGTATTTCGATAATTTTATAAAACGATCCGCCATAAGTATAAGCGATGAACCTTCTCTTTCGAGATAAGATGGAAGTAGCGCAAGAATGGCATAGTCGGCTGGTGAACCATAAAATTTTGAAAAGCCTTTCAGACAGTTGTTTAAATAATCCTCCGAAGAGCGAACGTAATGATTACTTTGTATCGTTCCTGTTGTTCCACTGCTCTTAAAAATGATTTCTTCGGGCCAATTTCCTGTTTTTATGACTTTTGTTTTAAAAAAACTTATAGGTAGGAATGGAATTTGCTGCGGAATGGTTATATCTTTAGGGTTTAAGCGGAGCAAGTTTATGAAATTTCTATACAGCTCATTGTTTTTAGCCTGATAAAAGAATAGCTCCATGCAGATTTCATCAAAACAAACGGCATTGACCTGCTCAATTTTTTTAAGTAGTTCGGTTCGCTGCATTTGAAATATCACGATTAATTGGTTAACGATGCGAAAAATACTTAGTTTTTTTCTGATTGGCGGCATTCTTGTACTTTTTTCATGTAAAAAGCAGGAATATCCTCTTGAACCTGTGCTGGAGTTTAAATCACAATCGAAAAATACCATGCTACAAAATGGTCGCGATTCCATGGTTTTAACCTTTAGCTATACAGATGGTGATGGTGATATTGGAAATGATAGTATCGACAATATTTTTTTAATTGACAAAAGAACAGCACAAACGCTGGCAACTTACCGTTTTCCAAATGATACGGATTCGAAACCTGGGGAATTCAGAAAAGGTGAACTGCAACTAATTGTTTATGCAGGTTGCTGCATTTATAACAGCGGAATTGTTCAGGACTGTAGCCCCAATCTCAACCAAGCCCTTGATACCATGCGTTATCTTATAGAAATTAAAGATCGATCTGGTAAAACAAGTAACAGCATCGAATCGGAAGATATTATTTTAGAATGCAATTAAACTATTATGAAATATACACCCCTTACAGCTTTTTCCATTATCACTGTAGTTCTGGCATTTGAGTCATGCACTCCCCCACCCATTTTCGATGAAACACCGTCTGTAGAATGGAATAAATTCACAGTTGATACCGTTCAACAGTTTACAGGACAGGTGAGCATGGTCATTAATTTTACCGATGGCGATGGCGACCTTGGAGCAACCGATAATGATTCTTTGCCCAATATGTTAATTATTGACAGCAGAACGGATGACACTATATTTTACCGAATTCCAAATATTCCAAGACAAGGCGCTGCAAATGGCATCTCGGGGGAGATTGAAGTGGACATGAGTACCATCTGCTGTATGATTCCAGGCTTCCCTATCCTCTGCGGCGAACTGCCCAATACATACGATTCGGTCATTTATAAAGTAAAAATCAGGGATCAGAGAAATCGCTGGAGCAATGAAATTGAGACGGCTCCTTTGAAGGTAAGGTGTTTTACACCTTAATTTATTTTAAAAAAAAAATTCCCATAAACCAAAAAGCGATTTATGGGAATTTATATTTAAAGGAATAATCTAAGCGGGAATTACTGCAGCATCTTCCTTCGGAGCAACCAAAACCTGAGATTTTAACTTATCATTACCCAATCGATAAAGGGTTCTGAAATGAGAAGCCATAGCCCCACGGAAGGTTTTGTATTCCAGATATGGTACTCCAAATTCCTCGGAGGTACTTTTCACAATTTTGGCAATTTCGGGATAGTGCACATGACAGATGTTTGGAAACAAATGGTGTTCTACCTGAAAATTAAGCCCCCCAACGAACCAGGAAACTAGTTTATTTTTTCTGGCAAAGTTTGAAGTAGTTGCCATTTGGTGTATAGCCCAAACATTCTCGATATTACCAACCTCGTTTGGTTGAAAATGATCAGTATTTTCTACTACATGCGCTAATTGAAATACAATAGTCATAATGAAGCCTGCAGTAAAGTGCATAATCACAAAACCAACAAGAGGTACCCACCAGGCATAACTCAACAGCATCAAGGGCATTACAAAGAAAATCCCCCAATAGGCAAGTTTAGTTATGGTTAGCATTACAAATTCAAAAACAGGGTTATGTCCTATATCTTTGGTTCTGCCTTCACGATTATATTCGGCTAAGGCTTTAAAGTCTTTCCAAAGAATCCATGAAATTGTTGCCATACAATAAAGTATAGGTGCATAAAGGTGCTGAAAGCGATGATATTTTTTTAATTTCCCATCTGGCGACAAACGCAAAAAGGGTTTGTCTTCAATGTCTTCATCCATTCCATATACATTGGTATAAGTATGGTGCAATACATTGTGTTGAACTTTCCAGGTCATTGCGTGACCGCCAACTAAATTTATAGAGTAGCCAAAAATAGTGTTGAGCGTTGAATTCTGTGCGTATGCGCCGTGATTTGCATCGTGCATTATACTCATGCCGATACCGACAAGTCCAATACCTGAAACAAAATAGCAAAGCAACACAGCCCAAACCGGCAAAATATTGGTCATTACAATTGAGAATGGAATAAGATAGAACGAAAGCATCGCAGTAGTTTTGAGGTACATGCGCCAATCTCCGTTACGTGAAATCTTATTGTCTCTGAAGTAGTTGTTTACACGGTCGCGTAAAGTTTGAAAGAACTTTGCCTTATCGGGCAAAGAAAATCGAATTGTTTTTTGCATAAACTGGTTTTGACAAAAAAAGCGAATTGAATGTAATGCGAGGGCAAAAGTAAGGATAAAAAGACATTTAAGTAATTAACTAAACTATTATTTGACTAATTGTCTATTTTAGGTTTACAAATTTACTCAATGATTTTCTATCTCTGTATTATAGAAGTACAATAATAGTAAACACAGATTTAGCTCAAAAGATTAAAAATACTTCAGTTTGTTAACAATTTAATGATTCAATGCGTTCCTCGAATACTATTTTATAAATAAGCGATGCAGTTGTCGCACTTTTTCTGTTTTAATTTCGATGTAATAAATTCCAGGGCTCAAATTAAGTTCACTTTGTAGTTTGTGATTCCCTTCATGATAAAAACCTGAAAAAACATTTAAAAGATTTCTACCTAAAATGTCCAGTAAATTAATGTCAGTATCGGAACTTTCTTCCAAACTAAAATCAATTGTAAAATTTCCAGGAGTTGGATTAGGATAGACCTTTGTGTTTAAAATATTGTAGTCTGAATAATTCACAGCGACAGGAAATATTTCAACGGAATCGACAAAAGTACTGGAGCAGCCAAAGGCATTTGATACCGTAAGCGATACCAAATAAAGCCCTGAAGCTGTATAAACATGAACCGGATCAGTATTGGACGACTGATTTCCATTGCCAAAATCCCAACTGCTGCTGTTGAACGTGCCACTGCTGTTATTTGTGAAATTTATACCTAGTCCATTAGCCTGCACAAAACTGAAAGCTGCTGTTGGCGACGGATTTATATGGATATAAATTGTATTTGAGGTGTCGGATCCACAACTGTTACTTACTATAGCGCGAAGGTAAACCGACTGAGTCAGAGGCCCGGTATTGAAACTATTTCCGACAAAATTACTTGGAATGAAACTAGTGCCATTTGAGGACTGTTGCCAAATTGCAGTATCTGAAACTCCGTTCAATGTAACTGTTGTTGAAATACCACTGCAAAGCGTATCTTGCGCCGAAATTGCAATGCCTGAATTTGGTCCTGCTCCTATGCTAATATTTATTCCATTGTCGGCTCCAATAATATTTGGACTGGAAGATACAATTCTTATTCTGTAGCCATTGCCTGCAGCAGTTCCGGGAGGAATGGTAACATTTATTACCGAAGCGCTTTGGGCTGTCAATTGACCGATTGTAAGCGGAGCAATAAAACTACCTGATGAATTGGAAAGCTGAGCACTAAAAAGGTTTCCGGCATTGTAAGTTCCAGTAGTGCTGAAATTAACATTAAAAACATCAACAGTACAGAAGCTAACTCCATTGAAAGATGGAGCTGTTATGCTTGCAGCTGGTGCATTTACAAAACCCTTTACTATAAATTCATCGATTCCAAGACTAGGGTCGCTTGCAGAAGTTGCAGTAAGATTCACAAAACGAAAGCCAAAGCGAATTGCAGGTTTCTGCTCAAAGTCGGCAAGACTTAGCTTTCTTTGAATCCAGCTACTCTGGTTATTTAATATTGACGTGGGTGTATTCACCGGCAACCAACTGTTTCCGCTGTTCGTGCTATAATAAAGTTCTCCATAGCTTTGCGGACCACCTGCACACAACCAGTAGAAAGATAGCTCTATCGAATCGTAACCAACGGTACTGATGTCGGTACTCATTTTGGTAAAATTATTCTCATCGAAATTACATAAACCATCGGCAGCGGTAAAACTTGCACAATTGATTCCTGAACTGATAGCTGCCGCACTGGAAATGTGCATATAGGAACTGTTTGGATTGTTAGTAACTCCGGCAGGTTGTGACGCTGTGTTGTTCACCGTAAAACTAAATGGAAAGCCAAGACAGTTGAGCGAACCGCTTCCGCCGGAATAAGCATTGTTTATAACCCAATAATTTGAACCGCCGGTGCCAGTATTGGAACCTAAATCAGCGGTGTTAAGGGTAAAACCTTGATTCCCACTTTCAAAATTTTCAGAGAATAGCGTTGTTTGTGCATTCGCTAAATTAAATAAAACAATAATAATCAAGGAGGTTAAAATTTTGGCTTTCATAGTTTTGGTTTTAAAATTTTATTAAATTGATTAAAACTGTGCATTATTTTTGAGCTTTTAACAGCAAATAAATGGCAACAACACTGAAAATAATATTCGGCACCCAAGCGCCTATTACAGGTGGCAAACCTGCATGCGTTGAAAAGGTCATCGAAAATTTTCCCATAAAAATATACAATGCCGATATAAGCATCCCCAATACCAGGTGCCAACCCATACCTCCACGCATTTTACGAGAAGAGATAGCCAATCCTATAATCGTTAAAACAATTATACTAAACGGATCGGCTGTTCTACGATAATACTCCACCTGAAAAGGCACTACCATACCAGAACCTTTCGATTTTTCTTCCTTTACATACTTGACAAGCTCCCCACTCGACATTGCATCCTTCAGGTTATCTCTAATGGCAAGATCGGCACTTTTGAGATTGATAACAGTATCCATCTGGCTGCCCTTGACAATTTTTTCATTGATACCGTTGACATGGCGGATGTTGTAATTAAACATTCTCCATTTGTTAGGGTATTTTATGAGTTTAATACGTTGCGCATTCAGTATAAAAAATCTGTTCAAACCAGTGTTGTCATATCGCATCAGGGAGAAATTATGCGCAGTACTGTCGCTTCTGCTGTAGTGCTGAATGTAAATCTCCTCATTTTTGGCAGAAAAGATGTGAATATTATCGGTTGGGCCTTGGAAATTATGTTTCCAGATATAGGTATTTTCAAATTTAGTCCTCGATTTATTGGCCACAGGAAAAACAAAATGATTGGCACAAAAATGAATGCCCGAAATAATCAAAGCACCGATCATGTAGGGATAAAGCAGGCGGTAAAAATTAATACCGTTACCGATCATTGCAATAATCTCAGAATTTGCAGCCAAGCGGGATGTAAAGTAAATTACAGCAATAAGCGCATACAATGGAAAAAGCAAACTAGTGATGTATGGCATAAAATTGAGATAATAATCGAAGATTATCTCAGATGACTTTGGGCCATCAGGTTTGGCAAAATCTTCAATTTTTTCAGCAAAATCTACCACAACCGCAAGCATTGCCATGAGTATGACAATAAAAAAGAAAGTACCCAAAAACTTTTTAAGAATATATCTGTCTAGTATTTTCAACATCTGTTATGACAATTGTTATCCAGCAATAATTTAAAGCCCAGTTGCTTTTGATTATCTGCAAAACTAAAAAATAAATCCTTAAGTTTTTCCTAAAGATTGTTGACTAATGGCGTTTTCTAAATTTCTTAAGTATATTTACTGCTGATTATTAAAATTTTTAATTCGAAAAATGACTGCTACTAATTCAAGTATAACAAAACATCCTCTTTTTAAAGTTGGTATAATCTTGCTGATCATCATTTCCGGGATACTATTGGTTACATTTACACCCCTAGGGGCTTACATTACAGATATCAAAAGAGTAAGAGCCGATATTGAAAGTGCAGGCATCTGGAGTTACCTCATATTTATTGTAGTTTTTGTTGTTTTTGCCCTCTTTAATATACCCGAAGCAGGCTTTTTATTTTTGTCTTACCTTATTTTCGATAATATATTTCTTGCAGCTTTTATAAACTACACTGCAGGTATGTTATCTGCGCTTGCAACTTTTTATGCCGGACGACTTATTGGTGCCGGTGCGCTGCATGAGATAAAAAATCAAAGAATAAAAAGATTGCTGGCAACTGCAGAGAATAATCCCATTAGATCTTTGCTGATTTTAAGAACCTTTCTTATGCTAAATCCAATTGTAGGATACACGCTTGCCCTTACAAAGATGAGTCCTCGAAATTATATTATTGGTAATCTTATAGGAATAATGGTTCCAATAGTCTACATCACATTGGGCATGTACTTTGCCCGTGAAACACTGTTCTCCTATTTCGAAATTGAATATTGATTTTTATTTGTCGAAATGACAGGAACATGCTTCCATGCAACGAAGCAAATTCGATAGCTCTGTAATTTTGAGATAATACAAAATTCTCTGCCCATCTCTTTCACAGCTTAAGATTCCTTTCAGTTTCATATTTGAAAGGTGATGAGAGGTAAGCGACTGTTCTGTAGCAAGTTTTTCACAAATTTCATTAACAGCCAATTTTCCTTCGCGCTCGAGGAGTTGCAATATCGAAAGGCGCATAGGATGTGACACAGCTTTGAGCATTGATGCTGCTCTTTCCAATTGTTCTGGTGTTAACTTAACAGTAGCCTTTTGATTGTTATTTTCCATAATTTCAGGTAATTATCTGATGATTTCTTTGAGTTTTTCGAGCGTAAAATCAATTTCTCCATTACTCAGATAATGAGAAAAAGAAAAGCGTACAGTCTTGAGATGAGATGGCACTCCCAAAGCTGATATCACAGCCGATGCCTTCATTGCCCCTGAACTGCAGGCCGAACCACCAGAGGCACTAATGCCAGCCAGATCAAGTTTAAAAAGCAACATCTCGGCAGGGACAGGCGTATCGAAATTGACACTCAGTACTTTGCAGTGCGAATCGCCATACACATCGCCATTAAAACTAACTTTTTCTGGAAAAAATTTCAGTAGCTCATCCATAAAGTATTGTTTTAATGAACTGATGTAATTTTTCCAATCTAACATTTCCTTTTCGGCTATTTCAACTGCTTTCCCAAAGCCTATTATTCCGGGTACATTTTCTGTTCCTGACCGCAGGCTGCGCTCCTGACCTCCCCCGTCTATTAGAGGTGCAATATGAATATTTTTATTGACATACAAAAAACCTATGCCTTTTGGGCCATGCAATTTGTGGGCAGAACCTGAGAGAAAATGAATAGGTATATTTAGCGTATTGATGTCATAATATCCCAAAGTTTGAACGCTGTCTGTATGAAAGTATGCGCCCTTCTGTTTGCAAAGATTAGCAATTGCAACAATATTATTTAGCGTGCCAATTTCATTGTTAGAATGCATTAGCGTAACCAATGTTTTCGAATCTTCACTCAGTAAAGATTCGAGATGATTCAAATCAACCCGTCCAAAATGATCAATTTTAACAAGATCAAATCGGATAGCTTCGTCGCGAACCAAGGCTGCTATTGAATTTTTTACACATGCATGCTCTATTGGACTGCTAATAATTCTTTTAACACCCAAATCTCGAACAGAACCTTTCAGTGCAGTATTATTGGCCTCGGTACCACCCGATGTAAAAAAAATTTCTGAAGGGCTAGCCGCAATCAATCTGGCAATATTTCTTCTACTTTTTTCCACAGCTGCACGGGCAGTTCTGCCTTCGGCGTGAGTTGAGGACGGATTTCCAAACTGTTCTTTCAGAAAAGGCAGCATTGCCTCAAAAACTTCATCCGAAATTGGTGTAGTGGCTGCATTATCCAGATAGATTCTCTTCATATTAATGCTTTATTAGTCAAGTCCTTTCAAAATTTCACTGATATCAAGTTTTATTTTCTTGGCAAGATTCTCTGCAGTTACCTGCGATTCACTCTCGGTATAAATACGAATAATTGGTTCCGTATTTGAACTTCTGAGATGCACCCAATTCTCATCAACAAAAATTTTCAAGCCATCTATTGTATTTTGTGGATAGCGATGGTATTTTTCTTTGAGGTTTTCCAAAAGCTGAGCTACATTGATCTCGTCAGTTAATTGAATTTTATCTTTAATAATGATATAATTAGGATATTGAGACCTCAATGCTGAAACCGATTTTCCAATCTCGGCAAGGTAGGAAAGAAAAAGAGCAATACCAACCATAGCATCGCGACCATAATGCAAAGCCGGATAAATAATACCACCATTACCCTCGCCACCAATTATTGCATCCGTTTCTTTCATCAGCTGAACAACATTCACCTCTCCTACTGCCGAGGCGTTGTAATTGCCGCCATGTTTTTCGGTCACTACACGCAATGCCTGTGTGGAAGACAGATTTGAAACAGTATTTCCGCCACCATTTTTTCGAAGAATATAATCTGCAACAGCTACAAGCGTGTACTCTTCTCCAAAAAGTTCACCGTCTTCGCAGACAAGTGCCAATCGGTCTACATCAGGGTCGACCGCAATGCCTAAATGTGCCTTGTGCGCAACAACAGCAGCCGAAAGTTCAGTCAGATTTTCGGGAAGCGGTTCGGGATTGTGTGCAAATCTTCCGTTTACTTCATCGTTAATTGCAATCACCTCGCAGCCCATCTGTTCCAAAAGTGGAATCATTGAGATAGCACCGGTTGAGTTGATACAGTCGATCACAATTTTGAACTGTTTCTCTTTTACTAAATCAACCTTTACATATTCAAGTCCAAATATCAGCTCGATGTGCTTTTGAATATAACCAACTTTTTTCTGCCTTTTGCCAAGTTCGTCAACCGTTGCATATTCAACCTCTTTAGTTTCAATCATATTCAGGATTTCCTGACCGTCGGATGCAGAAATGAATTCCCCTCGTTGATTAACAAATTTAAGTGCATTCCACTGTTTCGGATTATGGCTTGCTGTTATGATAATACCACCTGCCGCGCCCTCCAAAACCACTGCAACCTCAACAGTTGGCGTGGTTGAAAGGCCAACATCTATTACCGAAACGCCCATCATTTGCAAGGTGCCATTTACAATTCGTGCTACTAGATCTCCTGATATTCTAGCATCGCGACCCACAACTACTTTTGGATTTACTACCTGCTTCTTTAACCAATAAGCATATGCTGCTGTACTTTCTACAATGTCTTGAGCTGTAAGGTTTTCACCCGGTTTTCCTCCTATTGTCCCCCTTGTTCCCGATATAGTTTTTAATAATGCCACTTTGTTTTGATTTATAATTTCCTCAAAAATAGATTTTTTTTAAATTTGAGGGCTATATTTAGACCATAAATAGCTGTTGAACCGTAAATAAACCTTATTTTTAATTCATATTTGATAAAATACCTGATTAAGAACACTTTTTATGAATTACCGTTTTCTTAATATATTTTTATTTGCAATAATTATACTGCTGTCTTTTGCAACCTGCAAAAGAGAAGTATATGAATTCCCACAGTTTGATACAGCTTATTTTCCCATCGACAGTGGTACATATGCCATTTACAACGTAAAATATGTTTTGTACAATGATTTTGAAAGTAGGGTCGATACTTTCAATTATTTGCTCAAAGAACAGATAGGTGAAATTGAAACAGACAATTTAGGCAAACCATATCGCCGTGTAGAACGATATGTGTTGGATGAAAACAGTATTAGCTGGCAATTCCGTCAAGTTTGGGCTGCGCAAAAGCAAGATAATTTTGCATACAGAATTGAAGATAATCAGCGTTTTGTTGCAATTTCTTTCCCACTTTACAGAGGAAAAGAATGGGATGGTTTGGTTTACATCCGCAAAGATACTACCATAAGCATCCCAGGCGGAACAATCGATATGTACAAAGACTGGAGCAACTTTACCGTAATTGCACTCGATGAACCTGATATTATTGCAGGAATAAGCTATGATTCGGTTTTGACTATCAGAAGAGTGGACAAAATCAACAATATCGAGCGTAGATTTTCTTATGAAAAATATGCCAAAAACAAAGGCCTCATAAGTCGAAAGGATTCTATTCTGGATACGCAGTGCGGTGGAAATATTGCCTCCTGTATCAATACGCCCTGGGCGTTGAAAGCAGAAAAAGGTTTTATTTTGGATATGCAGCTGATTGAGACCAACCGTTAATTTTTGAAATTTTTACAATAATGAAAATAATCTATATTTTATTTTTTGCAATTATTGCTTTAAACTTACAAGCTCAGGTCAAGCACGATGTGTTTATGTTGATTCTGAG
Organism: Saprospira grandis DSM 2844; assembly: GCA_945888475.1. GTDB lineage: Bacteria > Bacteroidota > Bacteroidia > Chitinophagales > Saprospiraceae > Saprospira > Saprospira grandis_C. Next base: position 21,683 of record CAMDAB010000056.1, read on the forward strand.
TGATAAAGATGATAGTCCTTACAGTGTATTTCATCCGCAGGAATTTTTATCCATGAATGCACTTGAGAGAAGAACTGTTCAGAATATTAGTATCGACGAGCGTGATCTTCCTGTAAATCCCGAATACATTGCTCGGATTGAGTCTTTAGGTGCCAAAGTCATCCATCGCTCAAAATGGCTCAACGCAGTTTCTGTTCTTATTAACGATAGTTCAATTATTGAAAAATTAAAGGATTTACCCTTTGTGCTCGACATCATGGCATTGGGTGTAAACCGTAGTCCGAAAGAAGCTGTTTTTCAAGAACATTTTCCCTATGAAAAATACAAGGAGGGCGATAATTATTATGGTGCTACGTTAAATCAGGTTGCAATGCTTGCCGGGCATGTACTCCATAGTATGGGTCACGAAGGACAAGGAAAAAAAGTAGCTATTTTCGATGGGGGCTTTAGCAGTGTTTACCGTATGCCGGCTTTTGATTCCCTTTATGCCAACAATAGAATTCTTGGAACCCGAGACTTTGTAGAAGGAGACGAATTTGTTTACGAAGCCAGCTCGCATGGCACACAGGTATTATCCTGCATGGCGGCTAATTTGCCTTATTTGGTTATGGGTACAGCTCCGGGGGCATCTTATTATCTTTTCAAAACTGAAGATGTTGGTTCTGAGTTTAAAATTGAGGAATTCAACTGGGTTGCTGCAGCAGAATATGCCGACAGCCTTGGAATTGATGTCATCAATTCATCGCTTGGGTATACCACTTTTAATGACGAGACAATGAACTATAGCTATGAGGACCTGAACGGGAAAACGGGTATATGTTCACGTGGTGCCGATATCGCAGTCGAAAAAGGGATGCTTGTGGTAAACTCTGCCGGAAATGAAGGCGATGGCAGCTGGAAATATATAGGCACTCCTGCCGATGGCATCAATGTCATATCTGTTGGTGCTGTAAAATCGAATGGATCAAGAGCATCTTTCAGCTCATACGGACCTACTCCTGATGGACGTATAAAACCAAATGTTTCTGCTCAGGGGAGCAGAGCAATTGTTGCAGGCATGAAAGGTTATGCAGTGACAAGTACCGATGGCACCTCCTTCTCCTCTCCTATTATGGCGGGAATGGTTACTACCCTCTGGTCGGCATTTCCTAATAAAACAAACTGGGAGATAAAGGATGCCATTGAAGCTTCGGGTAATCAATCAACAAAACCGGATAGTTCTCTTGGTTTTGGAATTCCCGATTTTTTCAGAGCTTATGTCTACCTCATGGAAGCTGGCATGGCCATATCCGGAACTGGCGATGTTTTCTCAAATTCAGCTCTGATACATGATGAAATGAAAATAATGGTTGAAACAGAAAAAGC
>CAMDAB010000057.1 GCA_945888475.1 Saprospira grandis DSM 2844
TTACACAAAAAATATAAAAGTCTATATTTGCATAAGTATATATAAATCAAAATATAAATTTAAAAAATGCTCAAAAAACAGTATTTATTTGAACTGATAAAGTCGCTGGATATTCACGAAAAGAGATACCTTATTGCTAAAGGCGCTAAAACAGGGGATGGAAATTCTGCTTATGTGAATATTATCAAGGGCATTTATGATATGCAGGAATATGATGAGGGCATGATTAAAAAAATAATTTCTGCATCATCGGTATCTGTTAAAACTGATGTTAAAAAACATTATCTCTATTACTGGATTCTGAAGCAGCTCTTTGATTTCCACTCTGTACAATACAAAAGCCTAACAGAACTGGGAAATATATTACTGCTCAAAGATAAATCGCTGTACGAACAGGCACTTTCATTAATTCCTGACATCAAAAAGCGCTTGATTGAGCGGGAACGCTATCCCGAACTTTTTATTCTTTTGGAAAATGAGTTAAAAATAAGCCGATATAAAGAAGCGGCAGATCCAAATTTAATCTTGAACGAGCTTACTGAATTTTCGAAACAGTACCGAGATTATACCATTTATGAAACCTTAAAATTTCAATTCCGTAAAATGCTCGATAGACATATGTTTGTGCGAGACGAATCGGATAAAAAAATGTCGACTGAAATCATGGCTCATCCCTTTCTCGGTAAAAATTACCAAACAGAGGGTGTTTTGAATAGATACAGCTATAACCTGCTTAATTACTGGTCTGCTGCGCATATAAACAATTGGGAAAAGGCTTTTGACTATGCAAAAAACAATTTCAAACATATGACGCTAAAAAAATCGAATATGCTGAACTTTCCGGAGCAGTACCTTTTTTCGATTTACAATTTACTGAATGCACATTCTATGACAGGACACAGTAAAAGTAGTAGTGCTCTTTTGGAATTGAGGAATCTGATGAAAACCAAACTAAGTAGCAGATTAAAAAATGATGCCTATTTTTATTTTAATCTTTCAAAGCTAATCAGTCAAAATAAAAGCCCAACGCTATCAATCGGGCATGAAATTGAAGAAGCTGAGGCCTATATTCTCAAAAATGAAAAAAACTTTACTCGTATAAACCTAAACCATTTTTACTTCGATCTGGCCAAATGTTTTTTCAATTCAGGTAATATTCAAAAAGCCTTCACCTATTTCAACGAAATTTATCAGAATCTTAATGTAAAAGGCCACACGCTAGACTTTTATGTACATTCAAGATTACTCTTCTGTTTGTGCTGTTTTGAGTTGAGGGAATTTGAACTGATGATTTATTCCGCAAAAGCGACCAATGAATTTGTCAAAAGAAACAAGCTAATGTATGAGTTCGAAAAAAGAATGCTTAAATTCATCACAAGAGAAATTCCCAAAGCAATAGGCAATAAAAAGGATAAACTGCTTATTTTTAGAAAACTATCGGCCGATCTAGCTATTGTTTTTCAATCGGAATACGAGCGCAGTGTATTAAATTATTTCGATTACGAAAAATGGATCAATGACAAAATAAAAATCTTGAACGCTTGATATAAATGGGTTGGATGCTGTTGTATTTTGTTAGGACACAAATTTCTTAATTTTTATTTCCTTCTCCAACTCAGGCCCCCATTCATCCTGTTTTTTCATAGTTTCTAATATTCTTTCCCTGTAATAGATTTCATACCAGATTTCTACTTTGAAAGGGCAAACCGCTTCATAAACTTTCCCGGAATGAATGATGAGTTTTTGTATAAAAAGGTCGTTTGCTGCGCTGTGCTTGTTAATTATCTTGCTAAGATAGTTTGCAGTTATGTTTAAATCGGCAGCAAAGTCTATTCTTTTCGGATATAAAATGTCTATATAGGTCTCCAGAAAAAGGTTAAAACTTTGCCCACTTTTAAGATCCGTATTTTTAAATAATCTTCCATTTTAAACTTTAGCTGCATAAGTTTTGCCTTAATAATATCCGCCTCAGAAACAGATTTCATGCGCTCAAGTCTGGCCTGCAATAATGCAAGCGATTCTTTTTTTGCCTCTTCTTTAGAATTGTATCTGGAATCGAGTCCAAATTCCGGATCTGTTTTTTCTTTTTTAGAACGCATTGTCATAAGTGTTAAAAATTTAAATTTCTACTCTCTCCTACCCTTTCACAAATCTATTCCTGTAAACACCCTTTTCCGATTCTACCTCGATAAAGTAGGTTCCGGCTGGCAGGGCAGAAATCGAAAGCTGACTTTGATTGCCTTGCAACAGCAGCGCTCCATTTCTGTTGAAGACTTTTACAGAAAGAATTTGCTTATTCGAAACATCGATGTTCAACATATCTTTGGCTGGATTTGGATAAATACTGAAGCTGCTTCTTGCCTCATTACTAAGTCCCAGTGGCGTATCAATTGCATCCGAAAGCAATTTTCCGGCGACCAAAAAGGCCTGCGAAGGAAACTGATTGATGAGCACACAAATAACAATGCCGCTGGTAGTATCGTACATCATCGTTGAATTATAACCACCCCAGATGGAACCGCCATGATACCAGACCGTTCTGTTATTGACCGTATTTTCGGCGATGCCCATACTATAATTTCCACTGCCGACAAAGGTGGTCAATTCAGTCATTGAATTGGAATTCAACACTTGACCATTCATCAGGGCATTGTACCATTGCAGCATTTCGCTAGAATTTGAATACATTCCACCTGCAGACCAGGCGGCACTGTTCACGGAGATTCGCGGGATATTTAAATTATCAAAATTATTCTGCCAGGGATGCGCAACTCTGCCGTTTACAGTTTCATAAACATCTAGAAAGGTACTGTCGAGCCCAAGGGGTATGAGGATACTGTCGCGCAGCAGCTGAGCATAAGTCCTGCCACTTACAGCCTCAGCAATCATGGCCGCCAGTAGATAATTGGTATTACAATATTCCCAGCCATTTCCGACACTAAAGGATGGAGTCCCTGCCCAGCCTACTAGTTCAGCAGCTGTGAAAATACGATTTGGATCGTTAAGCATCGAATCGGGATAACCCGGCACAGAGGTCACATCATCGAGTCCGCTGGTATGGTTGAGTAATTGTCTGATTGTAATATTGCTATCAATGTTATTATATGCAGGCAGGTATTCATGCAGCGAATCTTCCAGACTGATGAGGTTATTTTCGGATAGTTTGAGCATCAGCACCCCCGTAAAAAGTTTGGTGTTACTGGCTATGCCAAATTGCATATCCGTACCAATTGGCGTACCCGCATGAGAAATGCCACTAACCCCTTGCCAGCTACCCATTTCGGGGTGATAAACTCCTGCCGAAATTCCTTTAACATTCAGTACTAGCCGCATACTGTCAATACTCTGCTGGAGTCGGGCTGCCAGCGCAGGATCGAAAGTTTGTGCTTTACAAAGAATGGTATAAAATAGAAAGATTAATACAAACAGCTTGTTCATTTGTCAATATTTTTGGATGACATATTTAAAATTACTGCTTCGACTGGTTTTCAAGGTAAAAGTTTAAATACGCTTGAATTTTATGACTATAACATCTCTAATATTTTCCAAACCATTGTTAAACCTCATTATGCAATTCCGGATAATCATTTTTGGTATTAATGATCTCGTCGCTCACCCTATAAAAACTCATTGTGTTGATTTCTTTATTTTTCAACATTTTTACAACATCGTTCAGGGCTAGTTCCTTATCGAGCCATTGGGCAAGCTGTTGTTCCTCTGTAAAAATGAGCGGCATACTGTTCCAACCATTATCAGCCAGGGTGGAATCAGCAGCAGTTGTGATAATTGAAAATGAATAATATGCTTTACCTGAACTGTCTTTCCAAATATCCCAAATTGCAGCAAAGGCCAAGACTGGTAATGATTTAGAAAAAATTCTGTAATAATGTTCCTTCTGATTTTTTCGGAGGCTGTCGTAATAACTATCAGCAAAAACAATAGCTCGCCTTTGTCTTAGTGGCATTCTATATGAATCTTTCGAGGCAAGGCCATCGGCCTGTGCACAGATAAGATGTTCAACTTTTTCAGGATCCTTTGCCCAATATGGAATCAAGCCCCACTTAAAGCGTTGCAGCTCATTTGATTCTGATGTAAGAATATAAGCCTGCTGCAATGCCGACACATTAAAAGATTTCTGCAGTTCATTTTTAAAACTAAGGTTGAACTGTTTTTTTATCTTTTCCCTGCTCAGGTCGAACGAAAATTTATGAAACATCTTGCTTATTTTTGATTGATTTCAAAGGTAGTAAATATTTTAAAAGCAATAGTTAAAATTTTAAATTCTCATTTATCCACATTTTTTAAAGATTTTAATAGCTTTTTTTTAATAAATTTTTATTTAATTTATTTTTTCCACAATTTATCAACAAAATATAATTGTTTTAAAAGTAATTAAATGATTTTGTTTCTTAATATTTGAGTTAATTATAAAGTTATAAACATTATGAAAATAATTAATTTATAATAATTTTAAAATCAATAATTTAATTTTTTATTTTTCCACATGTTTATGTTCAAAAACATAGCTTATTTACACAATTAGTACACAATTATATAAAGGGATTGTTAATAAATTTATGTGTTATATTAAATTAGTATTAATAATGTTAATAAAACGTAAGTTATGAGTTCTGTCTTAAGAAGTTTTCAACAATTTTTATTTCAACAATAACTTAGCTTTTAAAAGTATCAAATTTTGTAAATTAATGTTAATAAGTTATAAAAACCCTTACAGTAAATCATTCTTTTTAAATTAAAATTGTTGATAAGTTTGTATAACTCTAATAAAATGTTGATAAGTTTTTAAAAATTGACTTATCAACTTATCCACCGACCTAATAGTAGTGACAATAAGAGATTTTAAAAAAGAATTTATTATATTTTATTATTTAAGGAAGGGGTGAAATTTACAACTGAACAAATTGTTTCGAAATTTTAAAATTTAGAAAAATTCCAGATTGCTTAGAATTGTAAAGTGAAAATTTTTTATATTCTAATATAAAAGGCTAAAGCTTATATTTGCACCCAGCATCACAAAAAGAGCGCTTAATATGGAACACAACCAAAAAGTAAAAATTCCTTCTACCGTTGCAATATGGCTGTTGTGTGGTATCATAATGGTTTTTTTTCAGGTAGTGATTGGAGGCATAACCCGCCTGACCGATTCTGGCCTGTCTATAACTGAATGGGATGTAATCAAAGGTGTATTACCTCCCTTAAATCAGGAACAATGGGAAATTGCATTTAAAAAATATCAGGATCATACCCTTCAGTTCAAGGCAATACATGCCGACATGACCCTTTCTGAATTTAAATTTATTTATTTTTGGGAATGGTTTCACCGACTTTGGGCCAGGAGCATGGGTTTTGTATTTTTGTTTCCATTTTTGTTTTTCTGGAGAAAAAAATACCTACCTGCAGGTCTGATGCGTGATCTGGGGATAGTTGTTTCCCTAGCAGCACTGGCAGCAGTTTTTGGTTGGATCATGGTGCAAAGCGGAATAAATACAGAACAGTTTGTGTGGGTAAATGCTTATAAACTCACTACTCATTTGTCAATAGCCATAACTTTACTGTCTTTTTTGTGGTGGGCTACGCTGCGCGTGATACAACCAATTACAGCGTTTTCTCATAATCAAAAATTGAGAAAAACAGTATGGGGGATTACTGCTGTAATTTGTTTACAATTGGTCTTGGGTGGTCTTATGTCAGGAATGAAAGCTGGTTTGGTTGCTCCGCATTTTCCTCACATGGGTGTTGCTCAGGATGGTTCACTTATTTGGTTTTCAGAGGTCTTATTCAAAGCTGATGAATGGAATTGGAATAATTTGTTCAATTATAACAACAATAGTTTTGCCCCTGCTTTGGTTCAGCTGCTACACCGTGGTACTGCCTATTTATTATGTTTACTTATACCTATATTATATTTTAGGATTAGAAAACTGAAAGGCAATAAAAATTTGAATCTTTCAAATAATCTGCTGCTCATTTCTTTAATTATTCAAATTACACTGGGAATATTTACAGTTATCAACAGTTTAAACGATGTAGTTTTTCCAACTTTAGGTGTGTTGCATCAGGCTGGTGGTATGCTGTTGTTAATGGCTGTATTATTTGTAAATTATCAGTTCAGTACTGGTGGTTACACTGTAAAAAAGTAATTTTAATGCTGAGCAAACTTTTGGATTTACTTTACCCGCGTCTCTGTTTTGCTTGCAGCAGCAATCCTGTTGCAAAAGATGTAAGCATTTGTTTGAGTTGTGAATACAAAATAACACCCACAATCTATCATACAATGCCTGAAAATACTGTTGCAGAACGTTTTTATGGCAGGGTTAAAATTGAAAGAGCCACAACTGCATTCAGTTTTGTTAAGGGTGGCCTATTACAGCAACTTATCCACAAATTAAAATATGATAACAGACCTGAAATAGGTATTGAGCTTGGAAAAATTTATGGAAATATACTTAGGGATTCAGGCATTTGGTCTGATATAGATTTTGTCATTCCGGTTCCACTGCATCCAAAGAAAAAGCATCAACGCGGTTACAATCAGGCCGAAATGTGGGGGCAAGGTTTAGCAGAATCACTTGGTATTGAACTTAGAAATGATTTACTCATCCGTACCGATTATACTGAATCGCAAACAAAAAAGAGCCGTACTGAACGTTTTGCCAATGTTGAAAATGTTTTTTCGGTAACAGATCCGAAGACTTTAGAAAAAAAACAAATATTGCTTGTTGATGATGTTTTGACTACCGGTGCTACCCTCGAAGCCTGTTCAAATACCCTATTGAAATCTACAGATGTTTTTATTAATATTGTTTGCATTGCTTTGGCCGATTAGCCTGGTTTAATTATTTTTTAACTAATTTATCAGGAATAAAGTATGATTGAAAAAGAACCATATACAAAACTATAGGTACTGAAAAAAGATAGTGATATGGAATTTGAATGAAATGGTAAAAAATTGTCAGGTACAAAGCCAATGACCATATCATAAAATGAGCAGAAATATTTTTCTTGTTTATAATATACTTATTTACAATTAAATATAGTGCAGTTCCTCCAACAGATAAAAGGCTTAATAATAAATGTACTTTTTGTAATATGGACAGGCGATATGCCAAATTATTTTGGTTATCATAGAAAAATATAGCCATGCCTAATCCTCTGTTTAAATGATAAGGCTTACAATTATTACAGGAATTATCAACTTTCCACTCCCCTATAGCTGCTCCGGTATGATACGCATAAGCCTTTAAAAAAATAGATGGATCTTGACTTAAAAAAGGAATGCCATAAACTGATAAAAATATCAATAATAAAAATCCTAAACCTTTAATAGATTGTATTAAACCTTGATTTATAAATATATATATAAAGTATAAGGGTATCCATAATACTATTGAATATCTTGAAAAAAGACAAAATGACAATAATAAAATTTGTAACCATATATTTTTTGAGTGTAATAAACTCAGCGCAAAAGCTAAATAAAAAGCAGCAATTATATTTTCAACACAATTAAAGTAATCATCCTTATTATATAGCATTCCAATAATTATCAAACCAAAAACGAATACAGATGCGATATAGAAAGCAGCGCGATTTTTAAATATATTTAAATAAACAGCAACTGCTATCAAAAGTACTATTAAAGCAAATATTCTATAATCGATTCCAAAAAGCTCTGCTATACAAAATGGTAACCACTGTATTGGTAAATATGTAGGGAATAATGTATATGTTTTAAAATCTATTGGAGTGTATGGAAATACTCCGGATAAAAATCTATTAACCAGAATATTCATCTGAGGTATCACATCTGAATTGGTCTTATCCATTGGATAAGGTGCAATAATATTATGAAGGCTAATTATGCAAAAAGCACTACCTAAAGCTACAATTAATAGTTTTTCATAATAAGTTATTGTGCCTTTAAATAAGGTATTAGTACCTTGATTATTATTTTTAAAGCTACAAGCTAAAAAAACTAAACAAGCTAAAAGTCCTATAACAGCGTTTTCATTGGGACCCCAAATTTTATAAATATTTAGAAGGTGTACACTGTATATTATCAGTAAAAAGGATATAAAAGAAAAAATATCCCTTAAATTTAATAAATTTTTTGTTAGCATCTAATTATGAAATTATTGCTCAAAGTTAAGATATAAGCCTAATATTATATACTTATCTATTCAAATTTTAAATTGTGGTACATTTTTTAAAATTATACTATTTTATCATTTGGTTAATAAAGTAATATTTATAATAAACATCTAACAAAACAAAAAAGCTTCCCAAAAATGAGAAGCTTTTTAAACTACAGCTTTATGGATATGAATGTGCCTAATATAATTTAACGACATTACTTATATTTAATTAAAATGATTTTAATTTTTTAAAAAAACAATTAATCTTCTATGTCTGACAGTTTAATATTAAAAATAACTGTTGTATTTGGTAATAAATTTTTTATTTTTTTGATTGCCTCATCGCTTATAGGATTTCCATTTAGGATAAGCGTTTTAAGTTTTGTTAGTTTAGAAATATCATCCGGCAACATTTCAATCAAGTTAAATCCTAGAATCAACTGTTCCAATTCTTCCAGATTACAAAGTTCTTTAGGAAACTCTTTTATTTTATTATGATTTATCACTAAAGATTTTAGTTTTTTTAACTTTGATATTTTAGGGCTTAGTTTATTTATTTGATTATGTTCTAATATTAAATATTCAATATTCTTTATGTTTGTGAATTTTGGTTCAAATTTTTCTAATTTGTTAAATCCTACATTTAGATACTTTATTGAAGGAAGTTTACCAATAGATGCATCAACGCTCGTTAAATTATTTTGTGAAATTTCTAAAAAACTAAGTGATTTTGAATTAATAAAATTTTTATTTAATAATGAAAGTTGATTTGTAGATAGATTAAGATCTTTTACTGAGCTAAGTTTTTTTAATTCAAAGGACAAAATACTTAGTTTATTTTTCTGTGCATCAAATTTTTTTAGATTCTTTAGATTGGAAAATGAATATGGAATTTCTTTGAAATTATTATGTGAACAGGCCAGTTGTTCTAAATTTTTCAGTTGACCAATCTCTGTTGGTAGGTCATTTAATTTATTTTTCATTAAATTTAGATAAACCAAATTTTTAAATTCTCTAATTCTTGGATTTACTGAACTTATATTTGTTTGTCTTAAATCCAACAGTTTAACTACCTCTGGATTTTTGAGTCCGTTTTCCACAGAATAATAAACTTCATGCTGAATAGCTAAAGAACTACTTTCATTCTTTTGTGCAGTTAAGTTGGTTAGAACTATACTGAACGCAATAATAAATATTTTTTTTATCATAATTTTATACAACATTATAAACCTGCTGTGCAATACACAGCAGGTTTTGAAATTTTTAATATTATAAATTATTTTTTTACGATAGTTTGCCTAGAACTTTGTCCAGCAATTCTCATTGTAAAATTATAAAAACCGGAATTCAAGTGACTTAACTCAAATAAATTGATATTGTTTTCACCATGATTTATTTCGAAATTCTTTGAGAAAACAACTTTACCCTGCATATCTGAAATTTCAATAGATAATATTTCATTAGACAGTGAATTAAACTGAATATTGAGCGCGTTATCAAATGGATTTGGGAATATTTTATAATTTCCGACAGATCCTAAGTTAAATAGACCTGTAATGTTAGGTTCAATTGTAACTTCAAAAGAATCAGAATTTTCACATCCACTCAGTGTATCTACATAAGTATATATAATATTGTAAGGTCCACCAATACCAGCTGCAGAGGGACTAAAATCACTTCCGATAATTCCATTACCGCTAAATACTCCGCCAGATGGAATTCCAGTCAACATAACATTAGCGTCTGTTACTAAATATGAAGTATTTAAGCCATTTAAACTTACTTGTGGCAGTGAATTTACTATAATTGTTGTACTTGCAGTAGCTGAACATGAATTAGATCCTGTAGCTGTCACTACATAAGTATTAGTTTGACTTGGAACAAAAAATTGACTGTTTATAATTCCATTACTCCACTGATAGCTAAGAGCTCCTTGTGCTTCCAATGAAACAGAATCTCCTTGACAAATTGAATTAGCACTGGTATTGATTGTAATAGTTGGCAAAGCCAAATGATTAACAACTACAGAAGAAGAATTTGTATTCCCGTTTGTTCCAGTTACTGTCACAGTATATGTTCCTGGATTATTAACAGAAATAGATTGTGTTGTATCGCCTGTATTCCAAATATAGGCATCAAAAGGTCCCGCATTTAAATTAACTGTTACATTAGCGCAAACAGTTTGACTTGGACCTAAATCAACAAAAGGGATTGCCGCATCAGCACCTAAATCAGATTTTCTGGCTACAACAATAGTAGTTGCCCTATTAAAAACAATATTATTTCCTGCAGCATCAATTACCTGAGTAGTGTTTGAAGTGCTTGGATGTTGTATTGACAGAAACATAAATTTACCATCTGGAGAGAAAGTAGCACCTGTTGATTCTGAACCTGATGGAGTTCTTCCAAACAGTTCCATTTTACGGTTTGTCATAGAATGTCCAGCCTTTGCCACCCAAATAGGGGAACAACCACCATCGCAATTGATCCACAAATTACCTTCAGGGTCAAAAGCCAGATTATCTGCTGAGGCAAACGTAGTTGTTTGATTACCTGTACTTGTAGCATAAGTATATGAAGTATTTCCTTCTATATAAATTTCGAAATTACTTACAGATGTTCCATTGTCTTGAAATCTGTATATTCTACCTGATGTTGTAGCAGCAAAATAAATCTTCCCATCTGGGCCAATTTCCACATCTTCCACTCTGGTATAATTTCTGGCACCTAAACTATTTGCAAGGGATTGAGAGTTATTTCTGTCTGCAACTGTGGTGTTTGGAACCTGTACCCAAGTACCAGTTTGTGAAAGTAATGAAGATGATGTTAATACATAAAGGGTTCCACTTGAAAAATTTGCCTTTTGATTGGCTACAAATTTGTATATGAAACCATTATTTGAATCATCTATTCCAAAATATGTTGTCAAACTATCGTTTTTAAAAACAATATTTTCTTTGTTACTTCTCCCTAAAGCCCACATTTTATCGGGAGTACCATTATTATCATAATCCATAGGTCTGCCAGTTATAGGATTTATTTCAACATGCCAACCCAAATCAATATAGCCATCAGAATTTGAATCACCTGTTGTCATTGTTTCTTCAGACGTAACGGATGTATTCCAATAGGTCAGACCACCAGAACAATTTCTTGAAGTACCTGCAACCTGTCCAAAATTTATTGCTTTTAACGAATCAACTACCCATAGACCGGTGTATATATCAAAATGAAGTCCCAATTGAGATACAGATCCTGTTGTATTTTCGTGATTAATTATTAAACGTCCTACTGTGCTTGAACCCCCCAATCCATCGATAGGTAGAAAACCTGTAAAGTCATTTGACCCAGCCATACTTCCTCCCCCTATTGTATATGCATCGCCTTGAGCTTTGATGTATTGAAAAGTATGTGTAGACGGTATTATAAAACCAGCTGTCTGATTACAACCACCACTTACAGAAGTAAAGCATCCTATTGTTGGTGCTGTACATCCAGACTGTGCATTCAATCTGACCAGCTGGAAAGCGACTAGAATAAATAAAAAGAATAAATTTTTCATTGCAGTATGTTTAATTTTGTTAAATACTACGCAATGATAATTTTTACTTGTGAAATATTGGTTAAGAGATAATTATTATATGATTATCAATAATATTGATAAATATGAATAAAATCCCAGAAAAGCATGCTAATTGAATGTTGTAAAATTTAATATTAAAAAAGTATTAGGAGCGTACAGATAACTCCAGATGTATCACGTAATTATTAGTTTTACTGATTACATAAACCCGTCTCGTCCGTTAGACGAGATGACAGGCACGAATTCTAACCAATAGAAATTAAGTTTTCAATTGATTTTACATTGAGTCTTTTAATTCTTTTTTCTTCAACTAAAGCTGCTTTTTTTTCTTCAAAATTTTTAAAATAAACGATTGTCCATGGTCCTTTATTAGAAGTATATCTACTTAAGCCGGCATTATGCTCTTCTAATCTTTTTTCAATATCAGCAGTATAACCTTTGTAGTAAATACCGTCCTGATTTTTTAAAATATAAACCCAATACATTTTAGAATAATATATTTAAATTATGAAGCTAAAATTATGACAATTTAAGCGGTCCGAACGGGATTAGAACCCGTCTCGTCTGTAGGACGAGATTACAAGCACCAATACTAAGCAACATATATAAAATAAAAAAAGCTTCCCATTTCTGCGACTTATAACTAGCGGTCCGGACGGGATTCTGAACTCCGTCTCGTCCGCTAGAAGAGATGACAGGCACCTATTCTAAGCAGCATCTATAAAATAAAAAAGCTTCCCAAAAATGAGAAGCTTTTTAAACTTTAGCGGTCCGGACGGGATTCTGAACTCCGTCTCGTCTGTAGGACGAGATGAAAGGCACGAATTCTAACCAATAGAAATTAAGTTTTCAATTGATTTTACATTGAGTCTTTTAATTCTTTTTTCTTCAACTAAAGCTGCTTTTTTTTCTTCAAAATTTTTAAAATAAACGATTGTCCACGGTCCTTTATTAGAAGTATATCTACTTAAACCGGTATTATGTTCTTCTAATCTTTTTTCAATATCAGTAGTATAACCTTTGTAGTAAATACCTTCCTGATTTTTTAAAATATAAACCCAATACATTTTAGAATTATATATTTAAATTATGAAGCTAAAATTATGACAATTTAAGCGGTCCTAACGGGATTCGAACCCGTCTCGTCTGTAGGACGAGATGACAAGCACCAATACTAAGCAACATATATAAAATAAAAAAAGCTTACCATTTCTGCGACTTATAACTAGCGGTCCGGACGGGATTCTGAACTCCGTCTCGTCCGCTAGACGAGATGATAGGCACCTATTCTAAGCAGCATCTATAAAATAAAAAAGCTTCCCAAAAATGAGAAGCTTTTTAAACTTTAGCGGTCCGGACGGGATTCGAACCCGCGACCCCGTGCGTGACAGGCACGTATTCTAACCAGCTGAACTACCGAACCTAAAGGATGCCTTTCTTCAAAAGCGTGACAAAGATACAGCTCTTTTTATAAAATCCAAATATTAACTATAGTTTTTTAATAAGTTAAAATATTTTTTTTCTAATTTATGTTATTAAATCCTATTCTAACAGGTTTAAAAGGCTAAATTAGCGTAATATTTTATTCATAATCAAATATGGCTGGAACTTTATATCTCATACCTGCACCATTAGGTGAATCTGTTTATCTGCCTGTGCCTGCTTATGTGGTAGATATTGTTCACAGCCTCGAAGTTTTTATTGTTGAAAAAGGAAAAACTGCTAGGCAATATCTCAAGCATCTGCAAACGCCGATTGCTTTTCAGGATATGACCTTTTTTGAATTGAATAAATTTACCGACCTGAAAGATCTTCCCTCTTTTTTGGCTCCAGCTTTAGAATTGGGAAAAAATGTTGGATTGATGTCAGAAGCGGGATGTCCAGGCGTAGCAGATCCAGGCGCTGATGTTATTAAATTAGCTCATGAACTTAATCTTGAAGTTGTACCATTAGTTGGACCCTCTTCCATACTACTTGCTCTTATGGCATCGGGTCTCAATGGGCAGAGCTTTGCTTTTCAAGGTTATTTACCTATAAAAATGCCCGAGCGTGGAAAAAGAATTCAGCAATTGGAGCATTTATCAAAAAGACAGCATCAGACTCAAATTTTTATAGAAACGCCCTACAGAAATAATGCTTTTTTATCTGATCTTTTGAAGCATCTTAGTTCCGAAACACTACTCTGTGTTGCAAGTGATCTGACCTTGCCCACTCAATATATCAAAACAAAAAGCGTTTTCAGCTGGAAAAATGACGAATTACCAAATTTAGATAAAAGACCAACAATTTTTTTATTTCTCTAACTACTCAAAATAATGCGCTTCAATATTTTTTTAATTATTTTTTTGATAACAGTATCTTTATCTAATTCAATTCAAGCACAAAATGATGAAGATGTTGAAAAAGTAGGTGATATTTTCGATAATGTACTCACGCAAAGTTCGTCCTATAATTGGCTACATTATTTGTGTAAAAATATAGGTCATCGTATTGCTGGATCTCCGGCAGGTGCTGCAGCTGTAGAATACACCCGTCAGATGCTCGATACTATGGGCTGTGACAAAGTTTGGCTTCAACCCGTAAAAGTACCCTATTGGACCAGAGGAAATATTGCTGAATGTCGCATTATAAATTCACAGATTGCAGGTGATATAAAACTTTCAGCCTGTGCTTTGGGTTATTCAGCTGCAACCGATATTGCAGGTATATCGGCTGAGGTTATTGAAGTTAAATCCGTTTCTGAATTAGAAAAAATGAGCGATGATAAAGTTAAAGGCAAGATTGTATTCTTTAATGCGCCTATGGATCCAACTAAAGTAAGTACCTTTTCTGCCTATGGCGAAGCTGGTCATCAACGCACCGCCGGTCCCCGCAAAGCTGCTGAAAAAGGCGCAGTTGCTGCTCTTGTCCGTTCGCTAACTTTGAAAGCTGATGATATTCCACATTCAGGTGTCACAATTTTTGATGAAGTTCAACCCATTCCTGCCTTAGGCTTAGGGATTCAAAGTGCTGAACGATTGAGTGCACTCCTAAGTAAAGAAAAACAACTAAAAGTCTATATTCGACTCGATTGTAAAAAGCATAAAGATCAACTTACATACAATGTTATTGGAGAGATAAAAGGTTCTGAGTTTCCGGATAAAATTATTCTAATTGGTGGACATATTGATTCTTGGGACTTAGGTGAAGGTGCACACGATGACGGTGCCGGATGTGTACAGTCGATGGAAGTGTTGCATGTATTCAAACGTTTGGGTATAAAACCACGTCACACTATACGTTGTGTATTATTTGCCAATGAAGAAAATGGTCTTAAAGGTGGGAGTACCTATGCTGATGAAGCAAAAAATAAGGGTGAAAAACATGTAGCTGCTATCGAATCGGATGGTGGAGGACATACACCTCGTGGTTTTGGTATGGATGCAGTTCCTGAAATTTTAAAAGATGCTTATGCAAAAACGCAAAAATTTAGAGAAATACTCGCGCCTTATGGTTTTTATGAATTAGTAACTGGTGGTTCAGGTGCTGATATTGGACCTTTAAAAAATCAAAATGTTGTACTTTTTGGTTACAGGCCCGATTCACAACGTTATTTTGATTTTCACCATACAGAGAATGATGTTTTTGAATCTGTTCATAAAAGAGAATTGGAACTTGGTGCTGCCGGCATAGCATCATTAGTCTTTCTAATTGACAAATATTGTTTTTAATATGTGGAAACTAGTATTCCTTTCATTTGTCACTATTTTTCTCTTTTCCTGTATAAAGGAAAATGCAATTGAACTCAATTTTACTGAGATCCAATTACCTACTGATTTAGATTTAAATGATGTGTATGTTGAAAATGACAGTATCATCTGGGTAGCAGCAGGAAAAAGATTTGGTAGAGGGGCTGTTTTCTATAGTCCAGATTTTGGGAGGACTTGGAATATGGTATTGGATTATGATCATGAAATAAAGTCTCTTCGCATAAAAAATAACAGAGTTTACGCCATATCAATTGGTAATAAGTTACAATGGACCGATAATAACGGCCAAAATTGGTCATCACTTACAATGCCTGGTTGGGATTATTTCTCAGCAGCCGATTTTTTCAGTGATGAAAGCGGTTTACTTGTAGGCGGAGAAAATTTTGGAAAGGGTATTGTGAATAAAGTATTAACTGGTATAAATACAGCCATTAGCGATGCAGATACCCTTCAGCATGAAATGACAGATATTCATATTCTGAATGACTCCTCTGTTATAGCGGTGGGTTATGGTGTTATATTAAGGTCTGATAATAGAGGTCAAAATTGGATACCTGATAACAGCAGAGGTGATTTTTTTAAAGCTATTTCTTTTCCCGATTCCATAAATGGATTTGTCATTGGTGATTATGGAAGTATATATAGCAGCAGTGATGCAGGTATAAATTGGAATAAAATTAAAGGAAGCAATACTTTTTTTAATAACAACAACCGTTTCAGCGACATTAGTTTTATCAATAAAGATTATGGTGCTGTTTGTGGCAGAAAGGGACTTTTGTGGATTAGTGAAAACTCCGCTGAAACTTGGAAACCTGTAAACAATCTTCCAGATGTCGATTTCAACAAGCTGTTTATTACTCAAAATCACCTTTTATTAGCCTCGAAAGCTGCTAAGCTTTTTATTGTTAATAAACCATAATAGATATCATTTTTAAAAAATGATTTTGCTTATCTCAATCATAGTTTAATCTTTTCATTTTTGTAGGACAGTATGCAGTTTACTGTTTTAATTTACAATTATGAAACTGAGCATTCTTTTACTTTTACCTCTTCTGCTGTCCTTTTCATCGTTCATAAAAGCACAATCTAATACAATATTAGAAAATGATCATTGGAAGTTTAACGCAGCTGTAGGATTTGATTTTGCCCAGATGCTGCTGATAAATCCAAAACTTGGAGCAGGTGAAGATAAAATTGCTTTTGGTGCTAATGCTATTTTAGGAGCTTTGTATAAAAAGGAGCGATTCAGCTGGAAAAGTTCTTTAAATATAAACTTTGCTGTTCAAAAACTTGGGAAAGCTAATAAACCTTTTCAAAAGACACTTGACGAAACTCGTTTAACATCCCTTTTAAATTACCTAATCAAAAAAGGTAGTAAATTTGGATATGCACTCGATGTTTCCTTTTTGACACAGATAACACCTAGTTACGAAGGTAATTTTCTTTCCTATAATAATACTCCCCTCAGGCATTCATTATCAAAGTTTTTATCACCTGCTACCCTTGTTGTTTCTCCCGGTATAAGTTACAAACCGAACGATAATCTCACGCTCTTATTATCGCCGGCATCTTACAAAACTATCTTTGTAACGGATGATTCAATAGCTATGTTATCTAATTCAGATAAAACTCAAAGTCTACACGGCACAGCATTTGGAGGAACAGATAGAACAGCATTTATAGATAAATGGCATGTAAAACCCTCTGGACTTACAAGTGATGGCATACTTTATTCAAAATACTGTCTTCAATTTGGTGCAACTTTAAAAATTCTGTATCAACAAAAATTTCTAAAAGATTTAAATGGAAAAGAAAGAATAGCTTTGTCAAGTTCGCTTACTCTTTTTTCAGACTATTTAAATAAACCCCAATTTATTGATATGGAGTTTTTAGTCAATACTGATTTTTATATTTACAAAGGACTTTCTATTTCTATAGGCGCCTTAGTTTTCTATGATTACGATGTTTTGATTCAAAAAAATATAGACAAAGATATCAATACAGATGTAAATGGATATGAATCTACTGGGCGTGGTATATCTTTCACACAAACACTGTTGATAAAGTACAATTTTTTATTCTGATTTTTTATTTTCATACAGTTATTCAACAATATATTCAACATGAAAATAAAGTTAATAATGAATTAATTTCTATTTACAGAAAGTACATAATTATCTCTTTTCTTTGTAAATATGAACAGGGATAAAATCATTAATATTTTATGGGCAATGATTGCAAGTTTTGCAACCTATTCCTGTATGTATGCTTTTAGAAAACCAATTAGTGCAGGTACTTTTGAAGATTACTTATTATTTGGCGTTAATTATAAAGTAATAATTATTATAACTCAGGTTTTAGGATATCTGAGCGCAAAATTTATTGGGATAAAACTTATTTCTGAATTAAAACACAAGAATAGAGCCCTCTCTATTTTGGTACTCATTACTATATCCAATATTGCGCTCTTATTATTTGCAATAACACCTTTTCCTTACAATTTTCTTTGGATTTTTTTTAATGGTCTACCCTTGGGATTCATATGGGGTATTGTATTTTCATACATAGAAGGTAGAAAAGTAACCGATATTCTAGCAACATTTTTGAGTATCAGCTTCATAGTAAGCTCTGGTTTTGTAAAATCAATAGGTCGATATTTTGTTGAAATTTTAAATATTTCTGAATTTTGGATGCCTTTTGCCGTAGGAACTATTTTCTTACCGCTTATAATTTTGTGTATTTGGATGCTTGAAAAAATACCAAAACCTACAGAAGAAGATATTTTATCAAGATCACCCAGAATCGGACTAAATGCAGTGCAAAGAAAGGCACTATTTATATCATTTGCCCCAGGTCTTATTGCCATACTTTTGGCTAATATGTTACTGACAGTATTAAGAGATATAAAAGATAACTTTTTGGTAGAAATTTTTAAGTCAATTGGCTTATCTACAAATATATCGATATATACACAGACTGAAACTATCGTTGGCATAACTGTTCTTTTGTTACTTTCAATGCTTGTTTTTGTACAAAAAAACAAAAAAGCATTTTTTATTATTCATCTGATCATGTTATTAGGTATTTTATTAATGTTTATTGCCGCCTTATTTATCCAATATAAAATAGCCGATACATTTACATTAGTTATTTTACATGGTATTGGATTGTATGCTGCTTACATCGTTTTTCAAAGCCTATATTTTGAGCGCTTTATTGCTACTTTTAAAATTGCAGGCAATGTTGGTTTTTTAATCTATTTATCAGATTTTGTTGGTTATTTGGCAAGCTGTTTTATTTTAATACTCAAAGAATTTTCCGGTTTTTCAACCAACTGGGCTCAGTTTTTTATACTTTTAAGTTATATTGTATCTATTTTTGGCATTATTGCTGTTTTTTTAGCAATGTTATATTTTAATAAAAAATCTTCAGTATCAACTCAGTTATGAATGATGTAAAATATGATTTGGCAGTTATTGGAGCTGGTATATTAGGTATATCTCATGCGCTTCATGCCTTAAATAAAGGTTTAAAAGTTGCACTTTTCGAAAGACATCAAAAGGCTCAATCTTCTACAGTACGTAATTTTGGGCAGGTTGTACCATCCGGAATGAATCCCAAATGGCAATCATACGGTAGGAAGAGTTTAGAAATATATAAAAATATTCATTCAAAATCAGATATAGGTGTTAAGCAGAACGGAAGTATTTATATAGCTTCCAATGATGAAGAAATTCAACTAATTGAAGAACTTTATAACATCAATAAAGCAAATGATTATAATTCTGTTTTATTATCAAAAGAAGAATGTTTTGACAAATACCCGAATTTGAATAGCAATTATTGTAAAGCCGGATTATTTTTTCCTGATGAAATATCAGTTGATCCCAGAATAATGATTCACCGAGTGCTCGACTATTTAAAATTGAATCAAAATTTTAGTTTTTTTCCTAATACACTTATTAAAGAAATCGACAGTGCTTCCGAAAATTGTGTTATTAGTGACAGTTTAAATAAAGTTTATAAAGCCTCCATTTGTATAGTTTGCTCTGGAGCAGAATTTGAACAGCTTTATTTTAAAGAATTTTATGAAAGCGACATTGTAATGGTAAAACTTCAAATGTTGCGTTTATTACCTCAAAATCAAATTAAAATACCCGGTAATATACTTACTGGACTAACAATCAGGCGTTATGAAAGCTTTTATGATTGCCCTTCATTTAAATCAATTAAAGAAAATGAAGAGAAAAATAGTTTCTGGAAAAACTGGGGTATTCATATTCTTTTTAAACAGGAAGCGGATGGAAGTATAATCTTGGGTGATTCTCATGAATATGCCGATGTTAAGCAAAAAGATGAGATTGACTTTTACCTTAGGGATTCAATAAGTGAATATTTTGTTCAGGAAGCAAAAAATATAATGCATCTTGAACATTGGAATATTGACAATCAATGGCTAGGCGTTTATTCACAATGTAAAGAAAATGATATTTATTATAAAATCATTGACAACAAAGTACATATAATTACGGGTATTGGTGGCAAAGGTATGACAGCCAGTCCCGGCTATGCTTTTGAAAATATCAATAAAATTTTTGCTTTCTAATATAATGCTTATGACAATCAAAATGATCGTTTTCGACATGGCAGGTACTACTGTAGACGAGGATAATGTTGTGTATAAAACATTGTATAAGTCTATAAAGAATTCAGGTTTTGATATAAACTATCAATTTGTACTAGATCATGGTGCAGGTAAAGAAAAAATGCAGGCATTAAAAGATATTATGGCTAAAGCCAATTTTACCTCCTACCCGCTTAATGAAATTTACAGTTTATTTTTAAAACTTCTTAATAAAGCATATGATACCCTCGATTTTAAACCTCAACCCTACGCTGAAGAATTGTTTAAAATATTAAAAGAAAAAGGGATAAAAGTTGTTTTAAATACCGGTTATAATCAAGAGACTGCAAATAAAATATTAGAAAAGTTAAACTGGTCTGTTGGTAATGATATAGATGCACTCATTACCGCATCTCAAGTTTTAAATGCAAGGCCAGCACCCGATATGATTTTATTAGCAAAAGAAAAGTTCTCTATTCAAAATTCTTCTGAAATTGCTAAAGTTGGCGACAGCATAATTGATATTGAAGAAGGAAAAAATGCAGCTTGTGGTTTAAATATTGCTGTTTTAACTGGCGCACACAAAAGAGAACAGCTCGAATCGGCATCACCTGACTTAATTATTGACAACCTTTCTGAAATTTTATATAAATTCTAGACATAAATAAATTACCCTTTTATTTCCCTCAAACCCATCAATTTGATGGGTTTTTTCGTTATTATTGTCAGTATATTTTTACTTCGAATGAAACAGGCACTCCTTTCATTATTTTTATTTTTTTTCATCTATTCATATGCACAAAATTATGAAACTGGACAGCTATTAATTGAATTTAAAGAGGATGCCGATATTCGCTCTTTTATTCAGAAATATTCAATGTTTGATTCTAAATCAACAGAACTTAAAATTTCTGAGAAGCTCATTCCAAATATGAATTATTATCTTTTGGAATTTGATAAGACTTTTACAGTTCAGGAATTCTTAGACTATATCGATAATGACATAAATTTAAAACTAGTCCAAAAAAACCATAAACTAAGTCTGCGTTCTACCATCCCCAATGATCCTCAATATGCAACCCAATGGCAATACATAAACACAGGACAAGGCGGAGGCACTATCGATATGGACCTCGATGCTGATATAGCCTGGGATTTATCAACAGGTGGAATTACTGCTGCAAATGATACCATTGTAGTTGCTGTCATTGATGATGGGGCCAACATTAATCATCCCGATCTTCAGCAAAATTTATGGACAAATTGGCGAGAAATACCAAATAACAATATTGACGATGATAACAATGGCTATATAGACGACTATCTTGGCTGGAATACCAATACTTTAGACGATAATGTCAATCTCAATGGTGCTGGTGCACATGGAACTGCAGTTGCTGGTATAATCGGTGCCCTGGGAAATAATAATTTAGGTGTAAGCGGAGTAAATTGGAATGTAAAACTCATGCTTATTCGTAATAATTTTAATACAACAGAAGCAAATGTATTGGCATCTTATGGATATGCACTCACTCAAAGGAAAAAATATAACGATACTAATGGGAGTGAAGGTTCATTTGTTGTAGTGACAAATGCCTCCTGGGGTGTTGATAATGCTTTTCCTGCACAGGCGCCAATTTGGTGTGCTTTTTATGATACTTTAGGCAAATATGGCATTCTTAACGTTGCTTCAACAAGTAACAACAATGTAAATGTTGATATACAAGGAGATTTACCTACAACTTGCCCGAGTGATTATCTTATTGCCGTAACAAATCTCAATCGTTTTGGAACACGTAACGGAGGTTTTGGGCTACAGAATATTGATTTAGGCGCCTTTGGAGATGGTGTTTTTACCTTAAACTTTAATAACTACGGAACTTTTGGCGGTACTTCAGCTGCAACACCTCATGTATCTGGTACTGTTGCCCTTGCTTATGCAGCTGCCTGTGGAGAATTTATGAGCCTTTCGAGGCTTTATCCAAATCAAGCTGCTTTGTGGATGAAAGATGCCATTATTAATGGTGTTCGGCCTAATTCTATCTTAAATGGATCAACCCTTAGTGGCGGACAATTAAATATGTATAATACGCTGTTAGAAATACAAAATGCTTGTCCACTCGACAGTTGCTTTGCTCCTTTTGGATTGAATATTTACTCAGTATCCGATTCCAATGTAATTATAGATTGGGCTGGTGGTCAGGACAGTGCTTGTCTTAGAATACGATATAAAAACACGCTAAACTTGTTAGATTCAGTTGTCACTGATCAATATTCCCATGTTTTTAATAATCTTTCCCATTGTAAGGAATATGAAGTTTTTGTCAGTGGTTTCTGTAACGGAACAATAGGCAGTAGTCAAGTTTTAAGTTTTCAAACGCAAGGATGTTGTAGTATTCCTACTGAAATAATTCAAAATAATACTACAGATTTTTCAGCACAGATTAGCTGGAATGGACCTTCATTAAATGCTTCCTATAATTTGCGTTGGAGGCTTTATGGACAAGCTGCTTGGTATTTTATTAACTCAAATAATAGTAACTATCAGTTTATAAACCTCAGTCCTTGTTCAATTTATGAGTTACAAATCCGTTCTGATTGTGGAGACACGCTTAGTGCTTATTCAAATAGTTTTATATTTACAACTACAGGTTGTAATAGTTGTGGACAAACCCCTTATTGTTCAATGACGGGCACAATAACAGATTTCGATTG